>JBKPGE010000196.1:0-14903 GCA_046729215.1 Actinomycetota bacterium
GCGTAGTTGAAGTAGTCGGACGCGTAGAAGTTGGCCTGCGCAACCGCTTCGGTGACGCCGATGATCGTTACGAGCGCGGTGTCCTTCTGCAGGCCGATGAAGTCGTTCAGGAGCGGTGGAACGACGCGCCTGATCGCCTGCGGCAGGATGACCAGTCGGAGCGTCTGCGTGTACGTCAACCCGAGCGAGCGCGCGGCCATGCGCTGGCTGGGGTGCACTGATTCGATGCCTGCGCGGTAGACCTCGGTGACGTAGGCCGTGTAGACGAGCGTCAAAGCGATGACCCCCGAGGTGAAGAACGAGAGATCGGAGATCACCGCCATGTTCAGGGCCGGCAGCCCGCCGAAGATCAGGAAGAGGACGAGGATGAGCGGCGTGCCGCGGAAGAAGTCGGTGTACACGACGGCCGCGGCCCGCAACGGGAGCGCCGCGCGCCCGGGAAGCCCGCGGATGATGGCGACGGCGAGCGCGAACACGAGCACCAGCGTCTCCGCGATCACCATCAGCTTGAGGTTGGTCTGGAAGCCGTCCCAGACCTGGGGCACGGCGCGGAGGAAGTCGAGCGGGCTGAAGAACGTGTGCAGGAACTTCCCCACGCTCGACCTCCTTCGCGGCTAGGTCACGGCTACGCCAGCGTCGGGACGCGCGTGAACGGCAGCCACTTCCTCTGCAGGCGCCTGATGGTGCCGTTGCGGTGGAGCGCCTTGATCGCCCGGTCGACGAACGGCTTGAGCGCGCTGCCCTTCTGCATCACGGCGCCGTAGCCCTCCTTCGTGACGATCTGTCCAACGACTCCGCCGTACGCGCCGGGCTTCTTCTTGGCCTGCGAGACGACGATCGGGACGTCGAGGATGAGCGCATCACAACGGCCGGACTCCACGGCGTCGAAGGCAGCCGTCGAGGACGCCGAGTACACAAGCGGCCGCTTCGCCGGACGCAGCTTGCTGCGGATCCAGCTCAGCCCCGTCGTGGCGGCCTGGGCGCAGGTTTGCAGGCTCTTCAAGTCGGCGATCCGGGTGGGCGTCGTGAGGCCCTTCCGGATCAGCACGCCCTGGTTCGCGTCGAAGTACGGGGTCGAGAAGCTGATGACCCGCGAGCGCGCCACGGTGATCGTGGTCTCCTCGAGCGCGAAGTCGAACTTCTTCGGGCCGGCGAGGAGAATCGTGCCGAACGGCGCTCGGAGGTACTGGATTTTCCGGATACCGAGGCGAGCGGCGATGGCCTGTGAGAGCGCGTACTCGAAGCCGGACGGATTCTTGATCGTCGTGCCCGACGCCCTGCCGTTCCAGAAGCCCGGTGCGGGCAGGTCGAAGCCGACGATGAGCTTCCCCTGTTCCTTGGTCGGCGCAGCCGTCGTCTGCGCCGAGGCGGTGACGACTGTCGGCCAAAGAGCAGCCACAGCAGCCAACAGCACGATTCGTTTCACGACAACCTCCCTGTCGTTGATCTCATGCCGAATGTACCCCCGCCGACGAGCGCCTGCAGGCCCCTACAGAGGCGCCGAACGGTTCCCGCTTGACAAGCTCGTGGTGAAGGTGAGAGAGTCGCTTCGTCGAGTCCTGTAGGCCTTCGGGTTTGCAGGACTCGGCATTTTTCGTTGCTACGGTGTTCGCTAGGGACGGCAATCCAGTCGCCCTGTGAGATGAGCTTCTCGTTCCTTCTTCGGCGGTTTCGAGGCAGGCGAATCTCGAACCGCAACTGAAGGAGTCGAACGTGTCACAGAAGTCTTTCGCGGACCTCGGCGTGGCCGAGCCGATCACCGCCGCGCTCGCGCGCCGGTCGATCTATACGCCGTTTTCCATTCAAGAGCTCGTCCTGCCGGACGCCATTTCCGGCCTGGACGTGCTCGCCAAGTCACCCACAGGATCGGGCAAGACGCTTGCCTTCGCGGTACCGATCGTGCAGCGCCTCGAGGCTGGTAATTCCCGGCCGTCGGCGCTCGTGCTCGTTCCGACACGCGAGCTCGCGTCGCAGGTCGCCGAGGAGTTCGCCGACATCGGCCGCTCCCGGGGCCTTAAGGTGGCCGCCGTCTACGGCGGAACCTCTATCGCCGCGCAGGCCAAGGCTGCGAAGAGCGCACACATTCTCGTTGCCACCCCCGGTCGGCTCGAGGACCTGGCGAGGCGCCGCCTCGTCAGGCTCGACGACATTCGCATCCTCGTGCTCGACGAGGCCGACCGGATGCTCGACATGGGCTTCCAGCCCCAGGTCGACGCGATCGTCCGGCGACTTCCGCGCAATCGCCAGACGATGTTCTTCTCGGCGACGCTGGACGGCGAGGTCGCGAAGCTTGCGCGGGCCTACACGGACAGCCCGAGCCGGTTCGACGCGCAGCTTCCGAGCCACCTCGAGCGCGGCGAGACCGATCACCGCTTCGTCGGGGTCACGGCCGACACGAAGATCGAGACGCTCGTGGAGATGCTCGGACACGACGACGGGCTCACGCTCGTCTTCGTTCGCACGAAGCGCGGCGCCGACCGGCTCGTGCAGAGGCTCGCCCGCCACGACGTCAAGGCCGTCGCGCTGCACGGCGACATGAATCAGCGAGCCCGCGAGCGCGCCCTCGAGCGTTTCGATTCCGGAAAGGTCTCGACTCTCGTCGCAACTGACGTTGCGGCGCGCGGCCTCGACCTCGATCACATCACGCACGTGATCAACTTCGACCCGCCTGCCGACAACAAGGGCTACGTCCACCGCGTCGGCCGGACGGCTCGCGCGGGGCGCGACGGGACCGGGATCACGCTGGTGCTACCCGAGCAGCAGGCGGAGGTGAGCCATTTCGCACGGAGTGTCGGGGAGCACGGGCAGTTCGAACAACAGGGGATGCGCGTCGCGCCCAAGCGGCTCGTCTACTCGGGCCGTGGACGCCGCTCCCGCTGGGGCGCGCCGCCGAGGAGTCGCAAGATCTAATCCAGGAGGATGAAGGCGACCGCCGCGTACTGGCACGCAGCCGCGGCGATGACGAGCGCGTGAAAGAGCTCGTGGTAGCCGAAGACGGCCGGGACCGGGTCGGGACGGCGCCGTGCGTACACGATCGCTCCGCCGGTGTACAGGATTCCTCCAGCCAGGAGGAGGGCGACCCCGGTGAGGCCGGCGTGGGCCCAGAGCTGCGGCAGCGCGACGACGCCGATCCAGCCGAGCGCGATCCCGATCGCGACGGCCAGCCACTTGGGCGCGTCGACCCAGGCCAGCTTGAGCACGATCGCGACCAGCGCACCGCCCCAGACGACGGGCAGGATCGTCCAGCGCCAGACGTCCGTGAGGGCGAGGAGGGCGAAGGGCGTATACGTGCCTGCGATCAGCAGATAGATGGCGGCGTGATCGAGCCTCCGCATCCAGAGCCTCGTGCGCGGGCGCCACGTGATCCGGTGATAGAGCGCGCTGATCCCGAACATGGCCGCCAGGGCCGTTGCGAAGACGACCGCGGATGTTCGCTCCGCCGGCCCGGAGGACCCAACGACGAGCACCGCTCCCAGGAGAAGCGAGGCGAAGAAGGCGTACTGGTGAAAAACGCCGCGTAGTCTCGGCCGCATTTCGACGTTCACGCGCCCAGGATAAAAGGTGAGAGACTCATACGATGCTGATCGCGCAGATCTCGGACGTGCACGTGGGCGGAGGCCGCTATCGGCGGGAGCTTCTGACGACCGCGATCGAGGAGATCAACGCAGCCGGTCCCGACCTCGTCGTAGTCGCAGGCGATCTGACCGACGACGGCTTTCCCGATCAGTACCCGGTTGCGCGCGAGGAGCTTGCGGCGATCGCCTGTGAAGAGATCGTGTTCGTACCCGGAAACCACGACGCGCGCAACGTCGGCTATCTGCACTTCGAGGACACCTTCGGCGCGCGTGACTCGCGGCGGCGACTGCAGGTCGGCGGGCTCGACCTCTCGCTCGTCGCAGTCGACTCGTCCAAGCCCGACCTCGACGAGGGTGAGATCGGGCGTGAGCACTACGGCTGGATCGCCGAGGGGTTCGCCGGCCCGGCGGACCTGCGCCTCTTCGTGTGCCACCACCACTTGATGCCGATCCCGGGCACCGGCCGAGAGCGCAACCAGGTGCTCGACGCGGGTGACGTGCTCTCGCTCCTCCGCCATTCCGAGGTCGATCTCGTCCTCTCGGGCCACAGGCACGTGCCCTACGTCTGGCCGGTGGCCGGGCTGCTGCTCGTCCACTCCGGCACCGTGTCCACGCTCCGCACCCGCGGTTTCCCCCGGCCCGCCTACAACCTCATCCGGGTCGGCGACGGCCGTATCTCCGTCGAGCTCCACGTCCCGGGCGGCGAGCGGCGGAGCCTCGGGGACTATCCGCGCGACTGGCCCGTTGAGCTCTCGGCTCGGTCGAGCGACACATTCGGCCGCGCTCCCCGTGGAGTCTCGCTTGCGGAGGACGAGCCGATGCAGACCGGCGGGGAGTAAGCTCGCCTCGTGGCCGAGACGAAGTTTCTGCTCCCGGAATCGGCGATTCCAGAGCGCTGGTACAACATCCAGGCCGACCTGCCGAACGCGCCGCAGCCGATCCTGCACCCTGGCACGGGGGAGCCGATCGGCCCAGAGGATCTCGCTCCGCTCTTCCCGATGGAGCTGATCGGACAGGAGGTGTCGCAGGACGCCGAGATCGGGATTCCCGAGGCGATTCGCGACGTCTACCGTCTGTGGCGGCCGACGCCGCTGTACCGCGCTCACCGGCTGGAGCAGGCGCTGGGGACGAAGTCGCGGATCTTCTACAAGTACGAGGGCGTCAGTCCCGCGGGAAGCCACAAACCGAACACCGCTGTCGCCCAGGCGTACTACGTGAAGCAGGAGGGGCGCACCCGGATCTCCACGGAGACCGGAGCCGGTCAGTGGGGCAGCGCCCTCGCCCTTGCCTGCCGGCTCTTCGAGCTCGAGTGCAAGGTGTACATGGTCAAGGTCTCCTACGAGCAGAAGCCCTACCGCCGATCGATGATGCAGACGTGGGGGGCGGAGGTCGTCCCGAGCCCGTCCGAGGACACGCAGGCGGGCCGCGCCATCCTCGAAGAGACCCCCGACACGCCGGGCAGCCTCGGGATTGCAATCTCGGAGGCAGTCGAGGACGCGGCCACTCGGGAGGACACGGCCTACTCGCTCGGCAGCGTCCTCAACCACGTGCTCATGCACCAGACCGTGATCGGGCAGGAGGCCCTCGCCCAGATGGAGCAGGCCGGCGCCTTCCCAGACCTGATCGCCGGCTGCGTCGGCGGCGGCTCCAACTTCGCCGGGCTCTCGTTCCCGTTCCTGCGGGAGAAGATCGCGGGCCGGGAGATCGACGTGCTGGCCTGCGAGCCCGAGGCCTGCCCGACGCTGACGCGAGGGCCGTTCGCCTACGACTTCGGCGATACGTCGCAGCTGACGCCACTCGTCCCGATGCACACACTCGGCCACGATTTCGTGCCGGCCGGAATCCATGCAGGCGGTCTCCGCTACCACGGCGTCGCGCCGCTGATCTCCCAGCTCGTCCTCGACGGGCTCGTTCGGGCCGAGGCCTATCCGCAGACCGAGGTCTTCGCCTCCGCCGTCCAGTTCGCTCGCAGTGAGGGGATCATCGCCGCGCCGGAGGCGGCCCACGCGATCCACGGCGTGGTGCGGGCGGCGATTGCCGCCGACGAGGAGGGCCGCGAGCTGACGATCCTCTTCAACCTTTCGGGCCATGGCCACTTCGATCTGGGTGCCTACGACGCGTACTTCTCCGGCAAGCTCGAGGACTTCGCGCTCCCGGATGCCGAGATCGAGCGCGCGCTCCAGGCGATCGAGCCCCTGCCAAAGCCCGTAGTTCGGGCCTGAGGCACGCCTACCATGCCTCCGGCATGGCGGAGACCGATGAAGCCCGGTTGCGCGCGGTCCTGGACGCAGCGATCGCCGTTTCCTCGGAACTTTCGCTCGACGCCGTCCTGCAGCGCATCGTCGAGGCGGCTGCATCGCTGACCGGCGCACAGTACGCCGCCCTCGGAGTGATCAATCCAAGCCGGCAAGCGTTGGAGCGCTTCGTCGTCACCGGGATCGACGACGCGACGAGAAACGCGATCGGTGACCTTCCCAGCGGCCGCGGGATCCTCGGCGTCCTCATCCGCGATGCGACGCCGCTGCGCATCGACGACCTCTCGGCCGATCTTCGGGCGGTCGGTTTCCCGCCGAACCACCCGCCGATGCGGACATTCCTCGGCGTGCCGGTCCTGCTTCGGGGTGTCGCCTACGGAAACCTCTACCTCACCGAGAAGGCCGGCGGCAGCCCGTTCAGCGAGGAGGATCAGGAGATTGTCCAGCTGCTCGCCGGGCAGGCGGCCGTTGGGATCGAGAACGCGCGGCTCTACGAATCCGCGACCCGCTGGCTCGAGCAGCTGCAGTCCCTGACCGATGTCGGCAACGCGCTGTCGGCGGAGATCGAGCTGCCGAAGCTGCTCGAGCTCGTCGTCACGCGCCTCCGCGAGCTGATCGACGCGCGAATCGTGTTCATCGCCAGGCCCCAGCCTGACGGCGCCGCTCTCGTTGAGACCGTCGCTGGAGCGGCTGCTGGCGAGTTCGCCGGCCTCAGGCTCGACCCGATGCGGTCGAAGACAGCCCGGGTGTTGGAGCGGCGCCGGAGCGAGCGAGTCGACTCGCTGCTCGAGGATCCTGAGGTCGATCAGGGAACGGCGCGAAGAATGGGGGCGAGAACCGGCATGTGGGTCCCGCTGATCGTTCGGGATCGGGCGATCGGTGTGGTCGTCGCGCAGGACAAGGAAGGGCCGGACGCGCGCTTCACGGACGAAGACCTCCGCATCGCCGAGACGTTTGCAGAGCGCGCCGCCCTCGCGATCGACCTCTCGGAGCGCGTTGCGCGAGACGCTCTGCGCCGCGTGGTCGCGGGCCAGGAGCTCGAGCGTCAACGTCTTGCCCGGGAGCTTCACGACGAAACCGGACAGGCATTGACTTCGATCCTGCTCGGCCTGAAGGCGATCGAGGAGGCCGCGAACAGTCAGGACGTGCGTCAGTCGGTACGCGAGCTGCGCGAGCTGGTCGTCGGGACCCTACAGGACGTCCGCCGGCTGGCCGTCGAGCTACGGCCGAAAGCGCTCGACGACTTCGGGCTGGTCGCGGGTCTGCAACGCCTGGCCGAGACCTTCGCCGAACAAACCGGGATCAGCGTTCACGTCGAGACCGCGCTCGGCGATGCGAGGCTCGCCGGCGATAGCGAGACCGCGATCTACCGCATCGTCCAGGAGGCACTCACCAACGTCATCAAGCACGCGCAGGCTACGACGGTCAGCATCGTGCTGACCAGGAAGGGGGATCGCGTCGTAGCCGTCATCGAGGACGACGGTCGGGGTTTCGATGCCGGCGATACCAGTGACGAGAGGCTCGGGCTGCTCGGTATGCGCGAGCGAATCGCGCTCGTGGATGGCCGGCTGTCGGTTGAGTCGCGTCCGGGCGAAGGCACGACGATCGCTGTCGAGGTGCCGAGCCGGTGAGCATTCGGACGCTCATCGTCGATGATCACGCGGTGGTCCGTGCAGGGCTCCGGCTGCTCCTCGAAGCGGAGGAGGACATCGAGGTGGTGGCCGAGGCAGGCGACGCACGGGGCGCTGTGTTCGAGACCAGAGCCCAGAAGCCGGACGTGATCTTGCTCGACGTGGTCATGCCTGGACGCAGCGGGCTCGAGGCCATTCCCGATCTCCTGAAGGAATCGCCGGAGAGCAAGATCCTTCTCCTCTCGATGCAGGACGACGCGGCGTACGTCCGCGAGGCCTTTGCGTCAGGAGCGAGCGGCTACGTGCTCAAGGAGGCGGCGGACGCCGAGGTGGTCGGCGCAGTGCGGGAGGTTGCGGAGGGCCGGCGCTACGTCCATCCTGCACTCGGCGCCCGCCTCGTCTCTGCAGATGCGGAAGAGCGCGCCAAGGAGGAGGCGGACCCGCTCTCCGAGCGGGAGCACGAGATTCTGCGACTGCTCGCCCTCGGGCACACGAACCAGGAGATCGCGAGTTCCCTCTACCTTTCTGTCCGGACCGTCGAGACACACCGGGCGCACATCATGCAGAAGCTTCGGATCTCAACCCGCGCCGAGCTCGTGCGCTACGCGCTCGAACAGGGGATGCTCGAAGAGTCGGGATAGCGCGCCGTCGGCTCTCAGCCGAGTAGCACGACCTGCAGTCCGATCATGGCGGCAGCGGCGATACACAGCGCTGCGGCCGCGAAGGCCGGCGAGCTGGTCCGGAGCGCATCCGGGAGGAGCTGCGCGGCGACCATCCAGATCATGGCACCTCCGGCGAAGCCGAGCCCGACCGGGAGCAAGGGCTTGAACCACTCGACCAGGAGGTAGGCCGGAACGGCCATCAGCGGCTGGGGCAGGCTCGAGAACACGCTCCAGCCAGCCGCCCGCGCCACCGAGATGCCGCGCGGGACGAGAACGAGGCTGATCGCGAGACCCTCAGGGATGTTGTGCACGGCGATCGCCGTGGCGATCAGCGCACCAAGCGCGACGCTGTCGCCGAAGGAGACGCCGACTCCGACCCCCTCGGTGAACGAGTGGACCGTCATCACGCCGACGATCATCAGTGCACTCAGCGCATCGGCGCCCCGGAGCGCGCCGAACTCCAGGTGCCGGCGGTGACTCAGTAGCCCGCTCGTGAGCCGGATGAAGACGGCGCCGAGGATCGCTCCGAGGAGGGTTCGGCCGGGTCCTGCTGCGACGCCCTCGCGGAACAGCCCGACGCTGGCACCGACCATGAAGCCGGCCGCGACGGCGGTCGCAACGCCGAGCCCAACGCCCTCGATCCGCCGTCCGAGCAAGAGCGGCAGCGCCCCGAGGCCCGTCGCAAGCGCGGTCACGAGCGCGGCGAAGAAGACCGTCGCTACGTTCACCGGCCCACTCTACGAACGAGAAGCGCCTGAAGGCCGCCGCGTTCCGGGTCCTTGCCCGCTCGACGAGCAGCCGATCCGCCGTCAACGGGGAGGTGCGGCGAAAGCCGCCGCCCCTCCCCTCCGGGATGTCGGAGCTCGCTCGGCGCGTGTCAGCCCGTGGTCGCGGCCGGGGCCGTCGTCTCCGCCGCGGCGGCCGCCTCGGCGCGGCCGAACACCGCGAACGCGAGGATTACGAGGCCGATACCGGTCAGGAGCAGCGCTACTCCGACGACGATGCCGAAGATCGAGATCTGCTGGGCCATGTAGGAGACATTCAGAGCGGTCGCCAGCGCTGTCTCGGTCACCCACGTATTCCTAGCTCCGTTCGATATCGGCTGGCCGCTCTCGTCCTTGGCGGCCGCCGACTCGTCGCTCGTTCCTGCGGGATCGTCCGGCTTGGCTGCCGACTGAAACCGACCCATCTGTGCATAGGTCAGGCCACCAGAAGCCTCGAGCGCGTGAATGCGCATGTACTGGGCGAAGCAGCGCGCCTCAGTGCCGGTGTCGATCTCCTGGTCGACTACGTCGCACGTCGGCAGCTTGATCGAGCTCGGTAGCCTGGCCTCCTGGGCCGCCGCCTTGATCTCGTTCGGCGACATGTCGGAGCCGCCGACGATGTACTCCTTGTTGAGCTCGTCCTGGACCGTCTGATAGCCGTTGATGCCGAGGACGAGGGCGACCACTCCGAACACGATCAGCACCGCGCCGGAGACGAACCCGCCAATCTCCCACAGCCTTCTGCCTCTCATTGCTCCACCTCCCGGTGAGTTGTGCACAACGTTCCGTGCACTTACAGCCTTGTCGTTAGCTAAACACGCTCTCCTCAGGACGCGCTTGGGTCATCGGCGGCGGCGCCGATCCTCGCCGCGGGAAATTACGGAGGCGGCTGGGTGCGGCGCGAAGCCGAAACCCAAAGTCCCTCCTCTTCGAGGGCCCGTCGTTCGATCCCGCCGCCTCGGGCTCCGTCCCACCGAGCACGGGGCCGTGTTCGTCTCCTACGGCGTTCGGTCGGTGTGGCCGAACAGAACCGCGGAGACCGTTCAGCGCCAGCGATCAGCTAGACCGCTACCGGCTCAACCGCGGTCACCACCGGAGCGACATGCACGGGGACGTCGAGTGCAGCGGTGACAAGGCACACGGCGTCCGCCGCTAGGGCGCCTCGTTCCGCAGCGGCGACGAATTCGGGCTCCGTCTTGATTCGCGGAGTCAGCTCGATGGCGACGAAGCCCGTTCGGCCGTCGTCGCGATGCCCGACGTGCCCAGTGCCTGACACGGTCAGCGAGATGATCGGGATCCCACGCCGTTTGGCAACCGCGACGAGGGTGACGGCGAAGCAGCTCGCGGCCGACGCGACAAGCAGGTGCTCCGGGCTCCAGTGCCCGCCCGGTCCGTTGAACTCGGGCGGCACGGCAACGTCGATCGTTTCGAGGACCGACGCCGTCACGCGGGTGACCTGGTCGTCCTGCCAGCTGGCGGAGACGGGAAAGCGGAAGTCCTTGGAAATCGTCATGACAGCCTCCTCAGTTGCTCGCCTGAATCGTCCCTGCAAATCACACGGGAGTCACCGGCGCCTCCTCCGATCCGTGTCGCGGCAAATTACGGACGGCGAGCTTTCGCCGACGGTCGGCGGCGCAGATCCGAAGACGCGCCGATAGGCCTCACGGGAAAGTACGGAAGCGGCCGCGCTGACCCGAAAGGACGATAGGGACATGCAACTGACGTATGCGGTCTCCTGGCAGCAGCCCGACGGGTCGCCTGGCTCTGGCCGCCTCGAGCTCGGCGCCGATGCGCTACTGCTCGAAGGACGAAACGGCGGCTCGGCGGTGTCGCATGCGTTCCCGTACGCGGAAATCTCCGGCTTCCGAGTCGCGCGATCCAGCCGTGAGCGGCTGCAGGATCGCCCGACCCTGATCGTCGATCTCGGCGGCGAAGGCCCACTCCGGATCGCGGGGGTCGCACAGCCGGGGATCGTGTCAGAGCTCGCCTCGCGGCTCGCCACGGTTCGTCAAGACCTGCGGCCGTCGGAGCGGCTGGCGCTCGTGGTCCCGCTCAAGCCGGGGGCGAAACCGAAGGCCGAGTCGCTTCTCGCCCAGGGCCCGCCGTTCGATCCCGCCGATCTCGGACTCGAGAGCCACGAGGTGTTCCTGACTGAGCACGAAGCTGTGTTCGTTTTCGAGGGCGTGCCCTCCGTGCTGCTGAGCCGGAGCGCCGAGCACGAGACGATCTGGGCAGCTGCCGCGGTCTGGGAATCGTTGGTCGAGGGTTCGATTCGGTTCGCCGAGCGCGCGTACGCCTGGCAGAGCTAGGCGAGGAGCGCCTCCACAGCCTCGGCGATCACGAGCTCCTCGCGAGCGGGGACGACTTCGACGCTGAAGGCACCAAGGAAGCGCAGCCGCGCGGCAATCGCGTCCCGTACGTCTTGGCGGTTCTCACCGACGCCGCCGGAAAAGGCGAGCGTGTCGAGGCCGCCGAGAGCCATCGCCATGTGTGCAACGGCGACGGCAATCCTGTACGTGTATACGGCGAAGCCGAGGGAATCGTCGAGCCCGCCGAACGCGGCCAGGCCTGACTCGTGCTCGAGCGCATCGTCCAGCTCCTGCACGGCCAGGCCGTGCTCCCTCAGGAGGTAGATCATCGCTCCGGGGTCGATCGAGCCCGAGCGCGTCGCCATCGGCACGCCCTCGAGCGGGCTGAAGCCCATCGACGTGTCTACCGACCGACCGTCGAGCACAGCCGTGACCGAGCAGCCACCGCCGAGATGACAGACGACGAGCCGCTCCGCCTCGAGCTGCGCAACCACAGATTCAACGGCGATTCCATGGAAGCCGTACCGATGGACACCCCACTCCACGCGCCAGCGGCGCGGGATCGCGTAGGTCGCGGCCTCCTCTGGAATCGTCGAATGGAAGGCAGTGTCGAAGACGGCGATGTGTGGAGCCTCGGGTAAAGCCTCCCGAGCCGCCCGGATCGCTTGCAGCGCCGGCTCGTTGTGGAGCGGCGCGAGCGGCCTGAGCTCCTCGATCGCGGCGACCACTTGCTCGTCGATCAGCGTCGGCGTAAGAAACCGGTCGCCGCCGTGGACGACACGGTGCCCAACGGCGTCGGCCGCGGTGTAGTCGTCGACGGCGCGCGCCACCCCGTCTTCGACGAGGTGGCGCTTGAGGCTCGTGGAGCCGGCGTTGACGACGAGAACCTTCAGGGAGCGTTACTCATACCGCAACGCCTCGGCCGGGTAGATCCGGGATGCGCGGATCGCCGGCGCGAGCGTGGCGAGCAGTGCCGCCGCGTACACGACTGTGAAGATCAGCAACAGGTGGAGCCACGGCACATCCATGGCCAGGTCCTGCCAGCTCGCCTGGCTCGCCACGTCGTTGATGACGTTGTTGGCGCAGATCAGGCCGAGCCCGGTGCCGACGAAGATCGCCGAGAGTGCGATGAACGACGACTCGATCAAAAAGCTCAGCTGGATCATCTGCTTACGGAACCCGAGTGCCCTCAGGATGCCGATCTGCTGTCGCCGCTCGACCACCGCCCGGGCGCTGATCACCCCGAGCGCGGCGATGCCGACGATCAAACCGAGACCCATGAAGCCCTCGATCAGCCGGTTGGACGTGGTCTGGACGTCGAGGGAATCTTTGACGATCTGCCTGATCGCATCGGCCTCGAGGCCGTTCGCCATGAAGGCCGACTCGAGCTTGGGCGCCGTCGCTCGAGCGTCGACGCCGGGGGCAAGCTGGAAGTAGTAGGCGGTCGGCCGCACGCGGTGCCCATACGCCGCGGCGAGCGTCTTCTGGGAGGTCGAGATCCCGTACATCGCCTCCGGGGCGCCGTCCTCCAGCACGCCGATCACCGTCAGCGTCAGGGTCTTTCCCGTTTGGGGATCGCGCGTTGCGACGGGAATCGGGTCGAAAACGCCGTCTTCGACCACGAAGCCCTTCAGCTTGAAGTCCGGCGGCACTGCGCCGGCGCTCCAGTTGTCGCGCCTCGGAGCCACGATCCCGTCGACGACGGCCAGCCCCGGCTTGTCGGCGATCGCCTGCCAGACGTCGGCCGCGCTGTCGTAGCCGCGCGCCTTCGCGGCCATCGTGAACGTCGTGTTGCGCAGGAAGGCCTCGTCGAGGCCGCGCAGCCCGTAGTCCTCGAACCGCTTGTTCTCGTGGCGGCCGACTTGCCGCACCTTGGCCGCGAGGAACGACTGCTCCGAAACGACCGTGAACTGGCTCGGATCGAGACCCGGAGCACGCCGGATCGCACCATTCATCCCGGACACCGGGTTGGTCGGCGACGCCTGGGCTCTGATGTCGAAGCCGCCGCCGAAGCGGTCGAGTTGCTGGTTCGCCTGGACGAACGACCCGGTGATCACCGCGCCGACCACGAGGGTGAAGACGACGAGGGTGAACATCGCGAACGTGACGCCCGTGCGGAAGCGGTTCCGCAGCGGATAAGCGATCGCCATCCGAAGCACTGGTGCAAGCCCACGGGCCCGTCCGAGCGTGCGCGTGAGGCCTCCGAGGAGGATGTCCGCGTTGTAGATCAGCGTCCACGCCGCTCCGAGCACGACGAAGATGCCGGCCATGATCCAAACGCCGAAGCCCCAGCTCAACTGCTTGCCGGCGAGGGTCTCCACCCAGTCGAACGGGAGCATCCAGAAGACGACCATCATGAGTCCCGCAGCGGTGAAGGCGATTCGCTCCGAGAGCCCGGCGGCCCGCACCAGCGGGACCGCGCCGAGGATCACGAGCGAGACGCCGAGCATGAAGCCAGCCGCATCGGCTGAGGACACGCCGCTTGCCGTCAACGCGGCTCCGAGGAGGACAGCGAGCGTCCCGGGAATCCAGCGCCGCTTGCGCGACTTCCTCACGAGAGGTTCCGGCGTGTTGCGGATCGCCGAGACGATGTTCAGCCGGCTGACCCGCCAGGCCGACACGGTCACGATCACGAACGTGAGCAGGACCCCGAGGGTGTAGCCGACGACCAGGCTGCGGGGGCGTGCGTCGTGCTCGATCTGCAGGCCGGTGAAATCGAGCGCGGCGGCTAGGACGAAGACCATGCCGAAGGCCACGAGCACCCCAAGGAGCGCACCGACCGCGGCCGCGATCAGGTCGTAGGCCATGCCCTCGTACAGGTACATCTGGACGAGGTGGCCGCGCCGGGTGCCCACTGCCCGCGCGATCCCGAGCTCACCGCGCCGCTCGGCCGCCAGCATCACGAAGATCAGGAAGATCAGCATCGCGCCGGCGAAAATCGAGAAGCTGCCGAACGTCGTGAACAGGCTCATGAACGCGTTGCCCTCGGCGTTGGCGCGGTCGAGTGCGTCCTGCTTGACGGGATCTGCCTCGAGGCCGAACGGCTTCAGCGTCGGGTTGACGGTTGCGATCACCCGGTCGGTCAAGCCGACGCCGCCGAGCTCGCCACCTCGGTTGGAGATCATCACGTATCTGATCTCGCCCGGCCGGTGGAGTACGGCCTGCGCCGCCTCCAGCGGCATGATCAGCGCGGCGCCGTCAGTTCCGGTGCCCCTGTAATCGACGATCGCGCGAACGCGTCCGCTGAAGCTGTCGCCCTCGGCAAAGAGCCTGAGCGCGTCGCCCGGGTGCGCCTGCAGCTCGTCGGCGGCGTCGCTGTTGAGGTAGACCTCGCCGGCGCGCAGGTCGTTCAGGTACTGCGTCTCGCCGTCGCTCGACCGGCGAATGTCCCCGAACGCAGCGAGATGCGACTGGGTACTCGCAAACAGGGTCACGCGCGGCTCGTTCTGGCGCGTGGTCAGATTCTGAACGGCAAGCGACTCAACAATCGCAGGCGCCACGCCGTCGATCAGGTTGTCGTGACTGGTCAGTTCGTACTCCACCTCCTGGAGCACCCGCTGGGGGAAATACTCGACCCCCGTCGTGGAGCCGAGCTGGACAGCTGGGTCGACCTCGGCGCCTTTCACCGAGACGAGGACGTCCGTCTTCCCCAGCGCCTGCACCGCCGAGGTGCGGATGGTGTGGCTCATGGTGTCGCCGGTGACGAG
>JBKPGE010000197.1:0-6716 GCA_046729215.1 Actinomycetota bacterium
GTCCTCGGCGGCTCCACGGCACTCGCGAGCCATGCCGCGAAGGCTGGCCTGCGGCTCGCCGTCAACGCATCGCCCGAGCCGGTCTCGAACATCGCCTTGAGCCTGCTCGAGGACGGCGCCGTCGTGGGTGTGATCCTCTTCTCCGTGGACCATCCGTGGGCGGCCGTGGCGATCGCGATCGCGCTGATGGCCGGTGCCGGCATCCTCGTGATCGTCCTCTTCCGCGCTATCCGGAGAACCGTGACGCGGCTGCTCGGCGGAAACGCTGCGCCTACCTGAGCAGGCTGCGATCGAAGAAGCGGACGACGCGCCGCTCGTACTCCTCGGGCGCGGCATCGATGGCGCCCGTGTGCCCGCCAGGAGCTGCCCAATACTCCTTCGGTCCCTTCGCCGCCTCGTAGAACTTCTTGGTGAGCTTCTCGCCGCCCTGGCCCGGCGTCGCGTGGATGAAGAGCGCCGGCTGCCTGATCTCGGCGCTCAGGTCGGTGAGGGACCGTGGCGGCAGGTTGCTGGACCAGACGGCCGTCGCCGCGGTGACGATGCCGAACGCCCAGGAGCCGACCAGCTTTTCGGCCCCGTCGGCGTGGACGGCCTCGCGCACGGATCTCATGCCAGCCCCTTCGGAGACGACCGCCTTGAGCTCGTCGTTCTCGGCCGCCTCCTGGAGCATCATCTCGCCGCCCACAGAGAGGCCGAGCCCGCCGATCTTCTCTTCGTCGACCTCCGGCCGCGTCTTCAGGAAGGCGATCGCCGCTTCGATGTCGCGCGTACCCTCCCAGCCGAGCAGGTTCGGGTCGCCCTCGCTCTCGCCCTCTCCGCGCCGGTCGAAGAGCAAGACGCCGTAGCCGTGACGGGCGAGCAGCTTGGCAGGCTTCTGCGGCCCCCTGCGCCCGGGGAACGAGATCACCGCAGCGCCGTTCTTCGAGGGCACGTACCAGCCCTCGAGGCGCAGGCCGTCGGGCGTCGTGAACGAGACCTCCTGGAACGCCGTCCCGAGCTGCGGCGTCGGCACATACGCGCGCGCCGCGTGTGTGATCGCGTACGACTCGCCGAGCGGGTACATGACCAAATACGCACCGAACAGGGCTCCCAGCGCGATGAGAGCTCGGCGGGCGTAGCGCCAAACGAGCCTGTCGCCCTTCCGCGACTTCCACAAAGTCACGACCCCGATGCCGACAAGAAGCACGCCCGCGGGGATCGTGAGGATCCCGGTGTAGTCGTCACCGGAGAGACCGCGCTCCCGCATGTAGTAGCCGGCCTCGGAGGCGCCCATGACGATCATGAAGACGCCTACTCCTAGCGCGAGCGTCGCCCGCGCGCCGGCCCGAAGACGCGGGTAGACCCAGATGAAGAGCACGAAGAGCCCGGCCTGGATCAACCCTCCGACAAGGTGATCGCCGGCCGACGTCCCCGGTTGCGGCTGAAGGAAGTTGTCGTCAACGACGTGAACGGCGCCGATCGCGAACGCGAGCCTCGCAAGCCCGGTCTCGGTGAGGAGGGCTGCCGCGACGCGTGTCGCGGCAGCCTTTCTCGATTCGACCGACGGATGGGCGGCGGTCGACAAGGATCCTCAGACGTTCGTCGTCGGGACGGGCGGCGCCTTGACCCGCTCGAGCTTCTCACCGTGCTCGAAGTGCGGCAGCCACTCGAGCCACTTGGGTAGGTACCAGTTCCAGTCGCCCAGGAGCTTCATGCTGGCCGGCAAGAGGATCGCCCGCACGATCGTCGCGTCGATCAGGATCGCCGCGGCGAGCCCGACGCCGAACTGCTTGAAGATCATGGCCTGGAGCGTCGCGAAGATCGCGAAGACGCCGACCATGACGATCGCTGCGCTGGTGACGACCCCCGCTGTGCTCCTGATCCCGAAGGAGATCGACTCCTCCGTGCTCATCCCATTGTCGTACGCCTCACGGATCCGGCTGAGGATGAACACGTGGTAGTCCATCGAGAGCCCGAAGAGGATCACGAAGAGCAGGATCGGGAGGAACGGGTCGATCCCACCCGTGTTCTCGAAACCGAGGACCTGCTTCCCCCAGCCGTGCTGGAAGACCAGGACGAGGATCCCGTACGCCGCTCCGACGGACAGGAGGTTGAGGACGATCGCTTTCGCGCCGATCACGATCGACCGGAAGCTCAGGAGCATCAGGCCGAAGGCGAACAGAAGCACGAACCCGAACACGAGCGGCGCAACCCGCTTCATCTGGTCGCGGAAGTCCTTCGCCTGGGCCGTGGTACCCGTGACGCCGACTTCTGCGTCGGGAATGGTGCCGAGGGTCGGCGGGATGATCTCGTCCCGCAACGCCGTGAGCGCCTGGTTGGAGGTCGAATCGATGCCGTCGCCCTCGATGGGGATCGAGATGTTCGCGACGGTCTTCGCCGGGTTCACATCGACGTCGATCGGCTCGTTCATGACGCCGCTGTCGATCGCTCGCCACTTGAGCTGGCCGATCGCCTCCTGTACCGCAGGCGTCTCCACGTTCGGCGCTTTGACAACGACGCTCGCCCCGATCTCCGTGCCCGGGAAGGCGACCTTGAGCCGGTTGTAGGTGCCCAGGTACTTCTGCGGGTACGTATCGATGCCCGGCTGGGCTGTGCGGAGCTGATAGGCCGGCAACGCGAGCGCCACCAGCAGACCACCGGCGAGGACAACCGACACGATCGGGTGGCGGAGGACGCGGTCGATGATCGCTCCCCAGAAGCGCCCCCCGCCGTCGTCGCGCCTGAGGCGGTGCACGAGCGGCACACGCACGCGGTCGACGTTATCGCCGAGCTTCGAGAGCAGCGCAGGGAGCACGGTCAGCGAACCGAGCAGGGCAACCGCGACCACCGTCATCGTCGCGACGCCGAACGAGGCGAAGTCGGCGCTGAACGTCAGCAGCATGCCGGACATTGCGACCAGCACGGTGATCCCGGAGATGAGCACTGAACGTCCGGACGTGGTGGCGGCGGCCTCGAGGGCGGCCTCTTCACTGCGGCCCGCGGCACGCTCCTCGCGTTCCCGCTTCAAATAGAACATCGTGTAGTCGACCCCGACAGCGAGGCCGAGCAGGAGAATGATCGCGCCGACCGCGTCGGACATCGGCAGCGCCTTGCTGATGATCGCGACCAGGCCCAAGGTGGCGAGCGCCGCCGAGAGGCCGAGCAGCAGTGGGATGCCCGCTGCGACGAGCGTTCCGAACGCGACGAGGAGGATCAGCAGCGTCAGCGGAACAGAGAGGAGGCCGGCCTTCTTCAAGTCGTTGAAGAAATCCTTCTCGATCGCCTTTTCGGTGCTCTCGCCGAACGACCCGACGAAGAACTCCGGGTGTGTTTCCTGCACCTCCTTGACACGCGCGACGATCGGGTCGACCTTATCCGCGGCGTCGTCGCTCGGCCCGCGAATCTCGGTGCCGACGAGTGCTGAATGCTTATCGTCCGAGATCTGGCCGATGTTGTCTTCGTCGAGTGGGGACTCGACCTTGGCGACGGCGTCGAGACCGGAAACTCCGGCGACGACGGACTGGATGACGGCCTTGAACTCGGGAGAGCCCGCCGTCAGCTTCGGGTGCTGGATGAGCACGCTCTCGCCGCCCGGCTGTTTGAAGTCGTTGTAGAGGATCGTGTCTGCCCGCCCCGACTCGCCCGGCCCGGACGTCTCGAAGACGATCGTGTTCAGCGGCGAGGCGATGCTGATCGCGAACAGGACCACGACGAGCGCGAGCCAGCCGAAGATCGCGATCTTCCGATGGTGCGCGCTCCAGCGCGCCATGCGACTCGCAAGGCCTTGTGCGTGTTTGTGAGACGACATGGCGTCGCTCCTTTCGGCGGCGGGGCGGCGGGACGTCATGGGATGTCGACCTCGCTGACCCGGATGGCGGTTGTGCGCTCTGCGACGTAGGAGGGGAGCAGCCGGAGCGCGGCGTCCTCCGTCGATGCTTCCACCGTCCACCAGATCGCGTGGCCGCCGGAGAGGCAGGAGGCCAGCGTTGTCTGGCCGCGAAGCGGGCTCACATAACCCTTGAAGGCGGCGAAGACGACACGGCACTCCGCCGGCTCATGGCGGTGGTGAAGCAGGTAACGGAACACTGGTGCCAGCGTGGCGCGACCGGGCCGCGGCGACATCGGGCGGCAACCCTGATCTTTTGGATTCCGCCGCACTGGTCTATCGTCGTGAGTGAGGGGAAATGGCCGTCGCCGAGCACCTAGTCGGACGCGCCGCAGAGCTCAGCGCGTTCGAGGACACCCTTGCCGGCCTCGACGCGGGTTACTTCTCAGCGGTCGAGGTCGCCGGGGAGCCCGGGATCGGCAAGACGCGCCTCCTTTCCGAGCTGGGAACGAGGGGAAACGAACGCGGTCACCTCGTCCTCACAGGTGCCGCGTCGGAGTTAGAGCAGGACGTTCCGTTCGCGGTGTTTTCCGATGCGCTCGACGACTACGTCGGCAGCCTCCCGCCTGCTCGCCTGACCGATCTGGACGACGAGGTCCGCGCCGAGCTCGGGACCGTGCTGCCATCCGTACGCGTGAACGGTCAGAAACCCGCCTCGCAACTGGAGCGGTATCGCAGCTACCGGGCAGTGCGCCATCTCCTGGAGCTCCTTGCGGAGCCGCAGGCGGTCGTACTCCTCCTGGACGACTTGCACTGGGGGGATCCCGCGTCCCTCGAGCTCGTGGGAAGCCTGCTTCGGAGGCCCCCCGCAGCGCCGGTCCTCCTTGCGCTCGCGGTGCGGCCGAGCCAGATCGCAGATCGCCTGTCCACGTCGCTCGAACGTGCAAGCCGCGCGGGAACGCTCCTGCAGCTCGAGCTCCCGACGCTCACGGCGGAGGAGAGCAGCGAGCTCGTCGGAAGGGTCGAGGGCGCGCCCGAGCTCTACGCTGCAAGCGGCGGCAATCCCTTTTACCTCGAGCAGCTCGCACGCGTCCTCGACCGGCCGTCTGTCCCCCTGCAGGAAGGCGCGGAGCTGCCCCTGGAAGGCGTCGAGGTTCCCCCAGCCGTCGCGGCTGCACTCGCCGAGGAGCTCGCCGTCGTCTCGCCTGAAGCCCGGCGCGTCCTCGACGGGGCATCCGTCGCCGGCGACCCGTTCGAGCTGGAGTTGGCCGCGGCCGCCGCGGCGATGACCGAGGAAGCCGTGATGAGCGCACTGGACGAGCTTCTCAGCTTCGATCTCGTGCGACACGCCGACGCACCGAGGCGGTTTCGCTTCCGCCATCCACTCGTGCGTCGGGCCGTGTACGACAACGCGCCGGGCGGCTGGCGGATTGGAGCGCACGAGCGAGCAGCGCAGGCACTCGAGGCTCAGGGCGCCTCCGTTACGGCGAGAGCACATCATGTCGAGCGCTCGGCGCGCTCCAGCGACGCCGCCGCCGTCGAGAGTTTGCGCGAGGCCGGCGCCGCCACAGCCGAGCACGCGCCTGCCAGCGCCGCACGCTGGTTCGGGGCTGCACTCCGCCTCCTCCCGGAGTCCGCGCCGGACGCCCAGCGCGTCGAGCTGCTCTCTGCGTGCGCCGGGTCTCTGGCGGCCAGCGGGCAGTTCGAGCAGGCCCGGTCCGCGTTGCTCGAGAGCCTGGCACTTGTTCCCGACGCTTCTGTTGCCCTACGGGTGGGGCTCACGACGGCCTGCGCCGGAGTCGAGCATCTGCTCGGCCTTCACGATGAGGCGCACGATCGGCTCATGATTGCGTTGCGCGGACTAGAGGACCCCGCCTCTCCCGAGGCCGTCGCGCTGATGATCGAACTGTCTGTCGACGGCTTCTACCGCATGGAGTACGAGCCGATGTACGAGTGGGGCCGACGCGCCGTGAATGCGGCCAGACAACTCCACAACCGGCCGCTGCTCGCAGCGGCGCTCGCGGACTGCGCGTACGCCGCCACGCTCAACGGCGCCATGAAGCAAGCGGCGCAGCTCCGGACTGAGGCAACCGAGCTAGTCGATTCCCTTCCCGACGACGAGCTCGCGCTTCGACTCGACGCCGTCGTCAACCTGGGCGCCACCGAGCTCGACCTCGAGTGCTACACCGATGCGGGCGACCACGCTGAACGAGCCATGGCGATCGGACGGGAGACGGGACAGAGCGACCTCGTTCCCGTCCTCGTCTATTGCCTCGCCTGGGTCACAAGGCGACGAGGGCAGCTGGCCGAAAGCGGCGAGCTGCTCGACGGCGCCGTGGAGGCCGCGCGCCTGTCGGGCAACGTCCAAAGCCTTGCCGGCAACCTCCTGAACCAATCGCTGACGGCGCTTGCTGCGGGAGACATCGAGCTGGCGCTTGCGACGGCCGAAGAGAGCTTCGAGCTCACCCGTCAGCTGGATCGAAGCCTCGTGTCGGCGTCGGCGGGAAATGCGCTCGCCGCGGCGCTTGTAGAGGCCGGTAATCCTGGGCGCGCCGCCGAGGTTCTGGTCGGTCGGTCCGGGGGCGTCGATCTTCCGCTCATTCCGAACGCGTGGCGGCCCAGCTGGCTCGAGCTGCTGACACGCTGTTGGTTGGCGCTCGACCGTCTCGACGACGCGAAACGTTCTGCCGCCTCCGCCGAGGCGTGTGCCGCTCGTTTCGGGCTCCGGCTTGCAGCCGCGATGGCTCATCGGGCGACGGCGGTCGTTGCCCTTGCGTCGCACGAGCCTGATCGGGCCGCCGAGCGGGCGTTGGCGTCGGCGGCGGCCGCGGAGGAGGTTGGCGCGCCGGTCGAAGCCGCGCTCTCGCGGACGCTCGCCGGCCGCGCCTTCGCGCAAGCCGGCCGGCCGGAG
>JBKPGE010000198.1:0-3385 GCA_046729215.1 Actinomycetota bacterium
ACCGTCTTCTTCCGGCTGCTGCTTGCGCTGCCGCACTTCGTCTGGCTCCTGCTCTGGACCATCGCGGCCTTCCTCGCCGTGATCGCCACCTGGTTCGCGACGCTCGTGACCGGCCGGCCTCCGGTCGCTCTCCACCGCTTCCTTTCGGCTTACGTTCGCTACGCCTACCACGTCGAGGCCTACGCGGCGCTCACGGCAAATCCGTTCCCCGGGTTCACCGGACGGGCCGG
The DNA here is from genome assembly GCA_046729215.1 of Actinomycetota bacterium. Classification (GTDB taxonomy): domain Bacteria; phylum Actinomycetota; class Thermoleophilia; order Gaiellales; family Gaiellaceae; genus JACDAN01. The sequence goes on from JBKPGE010000198.1 coordinate 231, forward strand.
GAGCTATCCCGTCGACGTCCAGCTGCCTCCGCCTGACCGGCAGTCGCGGCTCGTCACCGGTTTCCGCATCTTCCTCGCGATTCCGGCACTCGCGGTCAGCAGCGGTCTCAACGGCCTTCTCTTGGTCGCCGCGATCCTCGGCTGGTTCGCATCGCTCGCACTCGGCCGGATGCCGCGGTCGCTACGCGAGGCGCAGGCCTATTCGATCCGCTACGCCGCGCAGACGAGCGCATACCTCTTCCTGATCACAGAGCGCTACCCGTTCAGCGGTCCGGCACTGGCCGCGCCGGAGCCGGAGCCCGTCGAGGCCGCGGACGCCGCCTGACGGCCGCCCGAGCCAGTCGGCTCCTCCTGCTCGCGCTCGTCATCGGGTGGCTCGTCGCCGCCTGGTTTCTTTGGCGGACGGCGGTGCCGGATGATCTCGCCCTTCCGGACATCGATCCCACGCGCGGTCTGAGCTCGCGAGTGGTCGACGAGGCCGAGGACGTCGGGACCTTCGAGCGTTGGAACTTCGTGCTCTCGCAGGTCGCCTTCCTTGGAGTACTCGCGCTTTACGCATGGCGGGGAGCACGGTTCACGCGAGAGTCGGCCGCCGGCCGCATCGGCACCGGGATGCTGCTCGGCATGCTCGGCCTGGCACTGGCCGGGCTCTCCCAGCTGCCGTTCCAGCTCGCGGATCTCTGGTGGCAGCGTCGTCACGGGCTCTGGAAGACCGGCTACCTGGACTGGTTTCTCGAGTCCTGGGTCGTGCTCGGAGCCGAGTTCCTCTTCATCTGCCTGTGGCTCCTGATCACGATGGCGCTGGCCGCGGTTCTGCCCAAGCGCTGGTGGCTGGCGGCGACGCCCGTCTTCGTCGGCCTCGCGCTGCTCTTCGCGTTCATCCTCCCCTATCTCGTTCCCAACCAGGAGCCGGCGCCGACTGACCTCGAGCGGGATGCCGTGGTCTATGCCGAGCGGCAGAGCATCGAGCCGGTGAAGGTGGTCGTCGAGCGGGAAAGCGACCTGACGAGCGTGCCGAACGCGCAGGCAGCCGGGCTGGGCCCGAGTCGCCGCGTCTTCCTCTGGGACACGCTGCTCGACGGGCGCTTCGACGAGGGTCAGATTCGAGTCGTGCTCGCCCACGAGCTCGGCCACCACTCGAAGCACCATGTCTGGAAGAGCGTCGCCTGGTACGCGCTGCTGCTCCTGCCGCTGCTCGCCGCCGTAGCGTGGGTGACGGGGAGGCGGGGAGGCCTCTACGAACCGAGGGCGGTTCCGCTCGCGCTGTTCGTTCTGGCGTTGGGCGGCCTGGTGCTTCAGCCGTTCGCGAGCGCCGTCTCACGCCGGATGGAGGCGGAAGCGGACTGGGTCGCGCTCGAGACGACGCGCGACCCAGCGTCAGCACGTGAGCTGTTCCACGGCTTCACCCGTGCCGCGCTCGAGGACCCGACGCCTCCGCCCTGGGCGCACCTGGCGTTCGACACGCATCCGTCGATCGAGGAACGCATCGCGATGGCGACCGCCTGGGAAGAGCGGAACCCCTAGCTGACGCTGATCTGACCAGCCAGCTCGCGCGAGATCGCGTGGTCGGCGCCGCCGACTCGCACCGTAACCGGCCCGTCGAACGGCGCTAGCTCCCGGATCTGCAGGCGGCTCCCGGGGACGAGCTTCAGCTCCGACAGGTAGCGGAGCAGTTCTCCGTCGCCGTCCGGGACGCGCTCGACCGTCGCCTTGGCGCCCGGCTCGAGTGCCGAGAGCGGCGTGAGATCGGCGCGCGCGAGCTTGAGGTCGGGCCCGGGGATCGGATCGCCGTGCGGATCCCGGGTCGGAAAGCCGAGCGTACGGTCGATGTGCGCCTCGAGCTCCTCCGAGAGCGCGTGTTCCAGACGATCCGCCTCCACGTGGACGGCGTCGATCGACAGTCCGAGGGTCTCGACGAGGTACTGCTCGATCAGCCGGTGATGGCGGATCACCTCGAGCGCTACCCGCTCGCCCTTCGGGGTCAGGCGCGCGCCGTGATAGCGCTCGTGCTCAGCGAGGCCGAGGACGGCGAGCTTTTTGAGCATCGAGGTCACCGAGGGAGGGGAGACGCCCAGCCGCTCGGCGAGCGCGGAAGTGGTCGCGCGGCGGCCGCTCGCCTCGAGCTTGTAGATCTCCTTGACGTAGTCCTGAATCGCGTCTGTCAGTTCCATTCGACTCAGTTATAGTTTAGACATGCCTAAATTCACGCGTCGGCAGATTATCGCAGGCGCGGCGCCGCTCGTTGCCGCCGCGCCGTTGGCACGAATGAATCTGCCGGGCCACTCGGACGGGCACCCGAGCGCGACACACCAAGGACACAACCATCAGGCGCTCGGCCATGCGGCGATGGTTCATGACCACGTCCCCGCGCCCGGCGGGCCGAACGATCTCGACGCGCTGCTCTATCCGCCCGAAGCTCTGCCGTACAAGAACGGCCGCCTGCGCGAGTACGAGGTCGTCGCCGTCGACAAGCGGATCGAGGTCGCCAAGGGCGTTCACTTCGACGCGTGGACGTACAACGGAACCGTCCCGGGTCCGATCATCCGTGCGACCGAGGACGACCTTCTCCGCGTGAACTTCCGCAACGGCGGCTCTCACCCGCACACGATCCACTTCCACGGGATCCACCCGGCGAAAATGGACGGGGTCTTCGAGGTCGTTGCACCGGGTGACTCGTTTACCTACGAGTTTCCGGCGCGCCCCGCCGGCCTGCAGCTCTACCACTGCCACGCGACGCCGCTGAAGAAGCACATCCACAAGGGCCTCTACGGCGCCTTCATCATCGATCCGAAGAAGCCGCGGAAGCCGGCGCAGGAGCTCGTCATGGTCATGAACGGCTTCGACACCGACGGCGACGGCGAGAACAACTTCTACACGGTCAACGGCCGAGCGTTCTACTACGCGCGCTACCCGATCAAGGTCCGCCGGTCACAGACGGTTCGGATCTACCTCGCCAACCTGACCGAGTTCGACCTGATCAACTCGTTCCACCTGCACGGTGAGTTCTTCCGCTACTACCCGACCGGCACGGGCGATCAGTTCGAGTACACGGACACGATCGTCCAGACCCAGGGCCAGCGCGGGATCGTCGAGATCGACTTCACGCACACGGGCTTGTTCATGTTCCACGCGCACCAATCGGAGTTCGCCGAGCT
>JBKPGE010000199.1:0-19601 GCA_046729215.1 Actinomycetota bacterium
ATGACGATTTCAGGATCCTCCTTCAGGAGGACGCCGACAAGCGCCTCTACACTGTTTGTGACTCGGGGCGTTAGCTCAGCTGGGAGAGCGCCGGCTTTGCAAGCCGGAGGTCACCGGTTCGATCCCGGTACGCTCCACTAGAGAACTCGCTGGAAACGGCGGGTTTCTCTATGGCGACGATTTTTTAGCTTGTGGGGAGAACCGGAATGGGCAGCTTCGCCTTCAAGCTCGAGCGCGAGGACGGGACAACACCCGCCGACCCGCCGACGCTCAAAGCAGCCGCCCCTGACTGGCGAACTGATGACACGATCCCGCTGGGCCGAGAGAAGAGCCTTTGAGTCATAGGGATCCGGCCAGGAAGCGATCCGGACGATGACCCGGTGCTAGTCGTCGAGCCAGCCTGACCGGGAGCTAGACACGACGATCGGCGCGTCCTAGGCTCATCTCTCGAGAGGCCCTCGAAATCCTGCGGCGTCCGGGCGCGAGGAACGAAGGAGGAGGGCGAGCCATGCGCAGGCGTTTTCGTCGCGTTGTTTTGGCAATCACCGCTCTCGCGATCGTGGCGGTCGCGGGCGGCGTCACCTATGCCGTTGCCGAGATCGGCGGCGGTGGAGTAATCAACGGCTGTTTCAAGTCAGCGAACGGCCAGCTGCGGCTGATCGAGCCGGCGACCGATCGTTGTCTCCCGAGTGAAACGTCGATCTCGTGGAGCCAGACTGGGCCGGAAGGGCCCGCAGGTCCGCCGGGGCCGGCGGGACCCCCAGGCCCACAAGGGCCCGCAGGTCCGCCGGGGCCAACTGGTCCGACTGGCCCGCCAGGTCCGACTGGACCCGCCGGGCCGTCGGGGCCCGGGACGAAGACAATCAGCGGAGGTGTCTTTGCCGCCGGCGCCCCGGCCCTGGGCACAGGTTTCACTTCGACGAGGATGTCTGTTGGCCGGTACGCCGTGTCGTTCCCGACGGGCACGTGGAGCCTCCAACAATTCCCCGTCGTGGTTGTCACGCCATTGGCGCGCCAGTTCGCGGTCGCGACCCTCGAGCAGCTGATCTTCGACTCCTTAAGTGGGATCGCCTCGGTTTGGATCGACCTGCGCAATGCCGCATCTAACCTCATCGACGCGGATTTCCTGTTCAACGCCTCCGCGCCGCTGTCGGCTGGAGCTACTAGCGGCCTTCTCAGGCAGGATGCAGCGGGCGACGCTCAGGGGACCCGCTATCCGTTCCAGCGCACATGGCCGAAAGGGCCACTAGCGCCTAGCTTGGGTTCGTCATAGGCTCGAAGAGAGGGCCGGCTCGGCGGTAAGCGATTGGCGTTCGACTGCCCCGGCCCCTCCTCTTGCCCGATACGCTGAGCTCGCCGTTCGGTCCCAGCCGACATGGAGGGGGGCCGAATGGGAGCTTTTGCTTTCAGGCTCGAGCACGAAGACGGGACGGCCAGGCGACCCGCCGACGCTCAAGGCAGCTGTGCGGAACTGGGCCCCGGCGACACGATCAATCTCGTGGGGCGAGACAAGATGCTCCACGTGATCGAGATCCGGCCGGCTCGCGACGACGATGAGCCCGTCTTAGTGTCGAGCCGGTCTAGGCCATTTGCGCTGCGCGCCGTCTGCCCGCCGAGGCGAATGTTGGGGCGTTGAGCGACCGTGACACGTCGCCACTAGAGTCCGCGCCGACGATGTGGCCGCAAGCGTTCTACGAGCTGCGGGAAGGTCGCGGCTGCCCGATGTGCACCGAAGGACGCCCCGACGACAATGGCTTTGGCATTCGAGTGCTTTCGGGTCGCTTTGCAGACGGCTACCTGCAGCGTGCGAGCATCCAGCGTGGCTACGTCGTCGCCATCTGGCGGGGTCCACATCTCGTCGAACCAACAGAAGCGTCCGAAGAGGAGGCCGCAAGCTTCTGGCGCGATGTACTGAGGATCGGAGCCGCCGTCGAGATGGTCTACAAGCCGTTAAAGATGAACTACCTAATCGCCGGCAACACGTTGCCGCACCTGCATGCGCATGTCATTCCGCGTTATGAGATAGGCGATCCGAACCCCGGCTGGCCTTTCCCATTCCCGACGATCCCGCCGCCGCCGTTTCCCGAAGACGAGCTTCAGGAGGAGGCAGAAGACCTCCGCCGGCTCCTTTCCGGCGCTCGATAGGCCGCAGAAGGGTCGCGGGGTCGCTCCGGCGACCCCTACCAGGAATCGAGCGGCACTACCGTCTGCGAAGACCAATGGCCGACCGCAGATACCGGACGGCGCGCCGGGGGAGGACCAGGGCCTACGTCATCGCCCGAGACCACTAGTGCATGCTCAACGGCCCATGTCCCCGAAGACGTGGGTTCCACGGAGTGGCGAGAATGAGGTTCATCGTGGGCGGACTCGCTGCAATCCTCCTAGGTCTCGTCTTGCTGACGGCGACATCGTGCGACGGTGACGCGAAGTATGCGGGACTCACACGAGCCCAGGCCACAAGCCTCGCGAAGACGGGGATCGAGGCCCAGCTCGACGCGAGCAAGCGCCCGTACTACGAGATTTCGATTTGGAACGTCGCCGCTGAGCAGGGAGAGACCGAATCCGGGGTACCTGTCTGGCTTATCGGTATTTGGAATGGCCAGAGCGACAGCGGCGACTGCGCACTCGCGAGCCAGGTGGACGGACGAAAGGACGTGCGGCTCATCTCCTGCGCATCGTTTCCGAAGTACGCGCGCTAGGAATGAGGCGCGCCGTCGCGACTGCTGGCCTCGTCGCCTTCGCTCTCGCCGCTTCTGTGGTGGCCCTGACTACCGCGAGAGGGTCGTCTGACCAACGCGCTTCCGCGGAATCAACGGGGATGCCGATCCTCGTCCGCTGCCCGCGCGCAAGCGACCAGGTTGGCCAGTCCTACGTCACGGCCGACCAGGTGATCGCGGCCGCCCGGAGCGTCAATCACCGGGAGGTGACCCACTACCAGGGGCGAGCGGTACGCCGGACACGGTGGAACACGCCGGTTCAAGGCCTCGTCATGTACGTGGGCGAGGACTCGCTCTATGTCGCAGGCCGACGGGCGCTGGCAGCCCGCGCCAAGAAGCGTTGTGGGAAGCTTGGGCTAGCGTCCTCAGCGGTCACGTTCCATGACAGCCTGAGTACGATCTGCTGCCAGACCTTCACGCTATTTGTGGCGAGGGGCAGCAAGGCGTGGATCGTCTTCGGGGCATGACCCGCGGGCACTGACGACCGGCGGTTTTGACCGGCCGGTCGGGCGAACCACCAACTCACGCTACGGGCGCCGGGGCGGGACGGTTTCAGGGAATCCGCGGCGCTCGTCGGCCAGCGCGCCGCGGACGCCGATGCCGGCAGCGACGAGCGGGAGTCCGAAGGCCAGCTCGAAGATTGCGACCAGCTCGGGGTACGAAGGAAGGAAGTCGTAGTCTTCGTGAAACGGGAGCGCCATCACGAACGGGACTGCTACGAGCGCCAGAGCCCGGCGGCGTCCTATCAGGTAGCCGGCACCGAAGTGGACGACTAGGGCGGTCATGAAGATCGGGAAAAACGCGAACTCGGGCACGTAGAGCCACGCCAGCCCGTAGACGCCGATCGCCGAGAGGGCGCAGAACGCCGCGAAGATGATCGCATTGCGCCGCACGAGCCAGATTCAAGCAGCCCGGTGACCCACGCCTGACACGGGATGTTCGGTTCGGTGTAGGCCGGAGTCACGCAAAGCCGTTGCGGCAGTCGTGTTCGCGCGCTTCAGCGCGCTTGAAGACCTCCGGTGTGCGGTTCAAGGTGATCCGCGGCGACAAGCGCTAACGCGCGCCCGGGAGCACGAGAGACCGATTGGTCGGCCGGGTCCCGGCCAACGCACCGCCTGCGGTTGCGCTGGACGCCGCACCACGACGGCTTAGCGACTCGCTCCGTTGGGGACAGGTCTTGGGGACAGGTTTGCCCAGGAGGCAACGCCGTATCCCGCGCTGATCCCGCAGGAGGCCATCGCAAGCTCCCGCCCGAACCCGCGAATCCCCGCAACGCCAGGGTCGGAAAGCCCTGCCCACGCGGGGAATCCCCGCCCGGTCAGCCCGGAAACAGCAAGACCGGCCTGTCACGCCGGAGGTCGCCGGTTCGAGTCCCGTCGCTCCGCTCAGCATCCGCACGCCGACAGGCAAAGCGTGCGCCAGAACCTCGCGCATCGCCGTGACGCCTGAAGCCGACGCCCCGCATGTCGCGGGCACGAGCCCGCCCGCACGCCTTCACGGGCGCCGCGACTGGCCACGGCTCAGGAGACATGCCCTAAATGCTGGCCTAAACGACGCTCCACCCCGTCGGAAGCGCAGGCCGAGCTCTGCGATGTCGGCGGTACGCTCGTGAGGTGGCGTACTACCTTTTCAACCTCGTAGGGGGCGACGTAACGCCACGGCCAATGCTGCGCGAACAGGCCACTGGACTCCTGCGGGTCGGGATGTGGGGCATCGACGCCGACGAGCGGCACCGCAACGCGCTTGCCGCAGGCGACCTCATCCTCGTCTATCTGGGCGCACCCGAGCGAAGGTTCATCGGCCGCGCCGAGCTCGCCTCAGCGGTTCATGATTGGACACTGTCAGAGGCGCAGGTGTACCCGGGCGATTCCCCTGGCGGTGTGATGCTCGCTCAGGTCGAGGAATGGGACCCGCCCGTACCGATGAGTCGTGTGCTGTCGCACATCGACCCGGCACAGAACGCCAGAGCCGACTTCGAAGCGGGCGTCGTTCGGATCACCGCTAACGAGTATGAGACCGCGCTTGCGGTGGCGGCTGGACGCGCGGCCTCGACTGGCTGATCTGTCGCGGCCTCGTCTCGCTGGTCGCCGATGACCGGCCTCGGCGGATGACTACTTCGACGGCTCCTCCCGCAGACGGATCACGGGGGTAAACCGCGGGTTCGAGTCCCGTCGCTCCCGCTCCGCAGTCGCAGGTCCGGGGAGGGAGTGCGGAGGTGTTGCCCATTCAGGAAGCGGCCGTGCGAGCGCGGTGCGAGCGAAGTCCTGTCGAATGACGTCGAGCGGCGTTCGACGAAACGAACGATTCCCTCAGCCATGCCGCTTCTGTCGGTCGGCGTCAGGTGGGGTCGGGCTATCGGTTGGGTTTGCAAGCCGGAGGTCACCGGTTCGATCCGGGTACGCTCCACCAGAGAAAGCCCCGCTTGGGCGGGGGTTTTCGCTTCCAGGGAGACAACGCGCTCGAGATCGTGCACGCAAAATGCTCGCAACGCTCCCGCCGACGACGACGCTCGCGGCCTACACGTGGCGGGCCGGGACACGATCCCGCGCGGTGGCCTCGCGTGATCGAGGCTCGCTGCGTGGGGGGCGACGAGCCGCCGGTGCTGGTCGTCGAAGACACGTCCTGAAGAGCGTCTAGCGCTGCAAGCCCGAGGCGCCCAGAGTCGCCCAGTGGGTCGGGTTGACCCGAGCTCAGACCGGAGGTGCGAAGTGCTGTCTAAAGAAAGATGGGTACGTCGTGCTGTACCCAGGCCCGAACGGCCCCTACCCGCTGACCGACGTCCACCACGTGCACGGGTGCCACTTCCTGGAGCCGATGGCGCACAGGCCACACACCACCTCGAGGAAGGGCACCGCACGCGAGTTGGCCGCCATGCGGCCTTGCAAGGTCTGCCACTGACCTATAGAAGTTCGTGGGCGCGCAGTCTCCCGGCCGCGCGGTGAACCCTGACCCGATCAAGTCCTCTGACGTGCGGCGAGTGCGGGCGCGAGCAGCGCGACGGCGAGCGCGGCTGGAGAGCGTTCCTCGCCGGCAAGGAAGACGAGCCGGACGAGGTACTCGTTTCTGCCCGGAACGAAGGCGTACGCGAAAGAGCGTCGCATCGCGTGGCTGAAAGAGACGCTTCCCGACGTCGGAGCTCAGCACCTGCACATGGTTGTGGCCCCCAAAGCCGTCACGGACGTTCTCATCCGACTAGCAGCCGACTGACGGCCGCGCGGCCCCGCGAAACTTCATTCTGCAACCGGTTCTTAGGCCGCGGCCGGCGCGGCTGTGACGCCCGCTCACTGGGTTCGTCGCGTCACTCCACGATCGCGAGCGCGTACTCCGCGGCCTCGTCCAGAGTCATCTCCGATCCCTGCTCGAAATCCGCCGACGTGCTCTCGAGATCGCCGAGCACCCGCTCGTAGCGCTGCTTCTCGGCGTCGTTGAGCGCCGTGCCGGACTTCCGCTCGAAGCCGATCACGCTCCCCCAGAGGCGTGCTGCCTGCCCGAGCCTACCCTGGTGCGCGTCCACCGCGGCGAGGCCGGCGAGGCAGTAGGCGATCTGCAATTCGTCCTTGAGCTGGAGACCGATCTCGAGGCTTTCTCGGTAGAGCCGCCCGGCCTCGCTCGTGTCCTGACGGTCGAGCGCGAGATCGCCGGAGCCGTGAAGCCTCGCGGCGAGCCCCCAGACGGCAAGCCGCAGTGGTCGGCCGGCGGTCTCGTCCGAGAGCCATCCCAGGGCGGCGCGCAGGTTGCCGTGCTCACGCTCGAGCTCGTCGACCGCCCGGGCAGCCTGCGGGCTCCGGACTAGGCGTTCGACCGACCGCGCGCGCTCGAGGTAGTGCTCTGCGTGATTGCGTCGAACCTCGTCGAGCTCGCTGCTCTGCTCGAGCTGCTCGAGCGCGTATTCGCCGATCGTCTCGAGCATGAGGTAGCGGTCGTCCTCGCGGTACAGCAGGCTCTTGTCGATCAAGGCGGCCACGGTGTCAAAGGGGACCTCGCACACCTCCTCGGCAGCGTCGAGCGTGCAGCCGCCGGCGAAGACGGCCAGGCGCCTGAAGGCTCGCTGCTCCTCGCCGATGAGGAGCTCGTAGCTCCAGTCGATCGTCGCGCGCAGCGTCTTCTGCCGCTCCGGTGCGTCCCGCGGCCCGCCGGTCAGCATCGGAAGCCGCGGCTCGAGGCGGCCGAGTAGCTGCTCGGTCGAGAGCGTCTTGACGCGCGCGGCCGCGAGCTCGAGCGCCAGCGGCAGGCAGTCGAGGCGCCGGCAGATCTCGACCACCGCCTCGTCCGCGATGAAGTCCGGCTTAGCGGCGGTGGCCCGCTCGGTGAAGAGCGCGACCGCTTCCAGCTCGTGCAGCGGCGTAACGGGGTACTCGCGCTCGCCGGCGATGTGGAGCGCCTCGCGGCTGGTGACGAGCAGCCTGAGCTTCGGGAACTGCGCGAGCAGGTCGGCGACCTTGGACGCTGCGGCGAGCACCTGCTCGAAGTTGTCCAGGACGAGCAGCGTTTCCTCGTTGCCCCTGCCCAGCGCCCGCGCGACCGTCGGCTGGACGAGCTCGGCGTCCCGTACCGACTGCAGCGGCACCCACACGACGCGGTCGGGATAGTCCTCGACGGCGTCCGCCGCGAGCTGCAGCGCGAGCCGGGTCTTGCCCGATCCGCCGGGGCCCGTGAGCGTGAGGAGCCGGTGCGCTCGGAGCAGGCGACCGGCCTCTTCCAGCTCGCGCTCGCGCCCGATCAGCGACGTCGCCTGCGTAGGCAGGTTCGTTGAGTCGAGGCTGCGAAGCGGTGGGAAATCGGCGTCGCCGAGCTGGTAGAGCTCCACCGGCTCGCCCAGGTCCTTCAGCCGGTGGCGACCGAGGGAGCGGACCGTCAGGGCATCCTCGACCAGCTCGCGGGTCGACTGGGAGAGTAGGACCTGACCGCCGTGCCCGGCGGCGGCAATCCGTGCCGCCCGGTGCACGTCGATGCCGCTGTACTGCCCGTCGACGACCAGCGGCTCGCCGGTGTGCAGGCCCATCCTGACGCTCAGGTTGGCGGCGGCGAAAGCGTCCTGCGCCGACTGCGCCCCCGCGAGCGCCTGGCGCGCGCTCGGAAAGGCGGCGTAGAAGCCGTCGCCCTCGGTTCCGACCTCGACGCCCTCGCGCTCGGCCACGGCATCGCGCAGGAGCCGGCGGTACTCGCGGAGTGTCTTGCCGTACCGCTCCGCACTGAGCTCCTGGAGCAAGACCGTCGACCGCTCGATGTCGGCGAACAGCAGCGTGATCGTGCCAGCCGGAAGCTCACACATGAGCCGACTCCGATTATCTCGCCGCGCGCCGGGCGATGCGCGGGCCGGGAGGCATGGCCCGCCCGGCCGGCGCGAGTGGCGCTTACAGGTACGTGTTGAGGAAGGCCTGGGCGGCCGGTGCGTCCACCCGGTACTCGAGGTTGGGCCCGTCACACCGGTAGCTGAACGTCCACGCCTTGAGCTCATGGACGACGTCCATCAGGACGCCGACGGGAGAAGGGACGCCCGCGTATGGATTGGTCGAGATCCGCGGCACCCGGACAGGGTCTGGATCGTTTCTCTGCCGTTCTCAGTCCCGACCGGTCGCAGATCGCCACTGGTTCGCTAGTTACCGCGACGAGTACGAGGACTACGAAGGCTTTGAGGTCATCGTGCTCTGCGAACAAGCGGACGGCGAGATCCGCGGAGTCTGGTTGAAGCGTGGATTGCTTCAGATGGTCGGATCGCGGCTAACGCGCGTGGGAGATGAGGTCCGTCTGAACATTCGCCGCGACAGCGAGGGCTTCTTCTTGCCGGTTCCCGGAGGGGAGCGGCTCCGTCGGCCTTCGACCAGCCGCATGACGGCGTTTGGGCGAGCGATCACTTCGGCGTCTTCGCGGACCTGAGCGGTTAGCCGTCCACCTCACCGCGACCAGGGCTGATTGGGGTCGTTGGCGAAGCCAAAAGAACCGCACTTCTGCGGCGTTTGCTGGATAACGCTGCCTACGGACAACGCACACCTAACAGCCTTGGAGGTAACACAGGCTCCGCGAGATTGCCCGGCACCTATCCTTGGGGAGGGTGAAGCCAGTCCCTATCGTCGGCCACATGCTCGGCGGCGGGCATCTTGTGGCCTCACGGATCGCGGCCGTTATCGCGATGGCCGGGATCGTGTCCTTGCCCGTTAGCGGTTCCTCCGCTCCAGGCCAGGCAGTCGTCCCTGACGTCGTGGGGATGCCGGTGCACCGGGCGTACGACGCAGTTCATGAGGCCGGGTTCGCCGTGCAGATCGATGAGCCGTTCGAGTTCGGTTCGTATGTCAGCGATCAGTCCCGCGCAGCCGGAACTGCTGGACGCCCCGGTACCTCTGTTGTGCTCAGCGCCGACGGGGCGCTTCACGGGCTCCTTCCCCCGGGCGGAACAGGACGTGTACCTCGGCTGATCGGGATGCCACTCGATGACGCCATTTACAAGCTGCAGACCACCGGGCTGTTGTGGGGGGTAGGGACACTCCCACCACTCCCGGCCACAATGCGGTGGATCCTGCTCGACAACTACGAGGTTGCGAAACAGATTCCAAAGCCCGGGACACGAGTCACGCAGACCGTCATCAAGGAGCTCCCGGGAGGCGACATCCGCGAGGAGACGCGGCCAGTCGGACTTATCGCCAAACTCAAGACGCCGTAGTCCCCATCGCATCAGCTAGCCCTGCCCTCTCGCAGGGCGCTAGACAAAGTTCTAAGGGTGCCTGTAGACGCGGAGAACTCCGCCGCGCGGCCCGTGTCGCCACGGCCCGCTTGGCCGTTGGCCGCCGGACGTCCGGTCGGCCGCCCCGACCAGCTCGCCGTCGACACACCAGGCTCCGTTGCCTACCCACCACACCTCGGGTGTGTGCTGCGGGTCTCGGATCAGGATCGGTCGCCGTAGCCGCGGGTGCGGTCTGCAGCGGCGTCTCGGGCGGGTCATGGCCGCTCATTACAGGCTGGGACCCGCGACGGGTCCAATGCAGCCGCTGGTCGCTTCGACCTCGGTGAGGTCGCGGTCTACTCGCGAGTGCGACGAGCGGGAGTTCGGAACTCGGACGAGACACCTTGAACTTCCCCAATGGGGTGGGCGGCGCAGCCAAGCCGCGCCGCCCGATCAAGCTCTTAGATGTACTGCTGAAGAAACGCCTGCGCGAGCTCGGTGTCGAGCCGCTGAACAACGTTGGTCGACTTGCACAAGGCGTCGCCCGTAATCGTGATCGATACCAGCACCCCGTCGAGGAACTGCGGGCCGCCCGAATCGCCGTAGCAGGTGCCGGCATTTCCTGTGGCCTGATTCTGCGAAATTCGCAGGTAGCCCGGGCCGAGCGCGTTGAACGTGCCGATCGCGTACATGCGCGTGTCGAGGTACTGCGCGGTCGGGCCGCCGGGCGCGTTCGTGAACTCCGTGCCCCCGTAGCCCACCGAGATGAACTCCGTCGATTGGTTCAACTCGCCCGAAGCGAACAGTGCGTCGAGGTAGCCGACCTCCTGTACGACCGTCGCCGGCGTGATACCGCGGATCGGTTTGTCGAAGACGATCACCGCGAGGTCGTTCGGATCGTTTTGGCGGTACGTGTAGTACGGGCTCGCGATGAACGTCCCGCAGTACAGCTTTGACGTGTCGGTCAGTACGGGGTCGAACGTGACGCAGGCGGTGTCGTTACCGGTGCGTGCCGAGATGTCGCAGTGCGCGGCGGTCAGGAACACCGTCGGCGAGATCAACGTGCCAGAGCAGTAGACGAACGGCTCGACCGTCTCGCCGCGGCTATTCAGGTCCGTGACGAGGCCGCCCACGTACGGGTACGCGGAGCCGGTTGGCGTCCCGTAGGTGATCGCCTGCGCCGTCGATGCCGTCGAGGTCGCCGCCAAGAGCACGACGAGAACGAAAAGCTTCCGCAACTTGACCCCCTCCTCAGGTCGGGAAACGAGGCGGGCATCGTACCGCGATCGAGATCACGCTTCCAGGGAAGCCGTCCCAAACGTGCCGTGGCGATCGTCAGCCAAGAATCCCAGGTGATCTTGAGGATCACGAGGGTGATCGCTAGGCCGATGATCGGGTCGGCAATCGGAGCGCCGAGAGCGACGCCTACCGCGCTGCCGACGACGCCCAGCGAGACGAAGCCGTCGATTCGCGCATTGTTGCCGTCGGCGACGAGAGCAGAACTGTTGAGCCCGGCGAACGGCTCTCCTCGGACCGAACGCAGGAAGAACGCGACTCCGAAAGGCACGGCGGTCAGCGCGTCGCCGACATTGTGGATGAGATCGGCGAGCAGCGCGACGCTCCCGGAGAGGACGAAGATCGCGGCCTGGACGGCAGCGGCAATACCGAGGATCGCGAGGCTCGCCGCGACGGTTCTGATGCCGTCACGCACCGAATGATCGAGGGGTCGAGAAGGCCGTGTGAATGGCCATGATTGTGCGCCTGGGCGCCTTGACCCACGGGCGGCGCAGCGTACCGGCCTGTTCAAGACGAAGACCACCCATGGCGGCCGGTAGCTGCCGGCGAGCGACGCCGAGAAGCGTTGCGCCCCATCCGATCGCCCATGCCGCGCGGCAGCAGGGCGGTGCTCGCGCGGCCTCCGCCGTCCGAGCACCCTTATCCGGAGCTAGGACGCGCTAGGAAATGCAGAGGCCGCCCGGAGGCGGCCTCTTCATCGTTGATGTATTGCCCGACTACTTCGTTTGCACCGTCAAGCTGTACGGCGCATAGTCGGTGATCGACTCGGTCGGCTCGTCGTAGGTGACGATCGCCCCGACGAAGTCGGCCCGCACACCGCCGAGCACCTTCTGGAGCTGCTTTCCGGTCACGGTTGCGTCGAAGTTGCCGTTGAGCCGCAACGTCGTGACCGCGACAGGGCTCTTGCCCTGCATCTTCCAGGCCACGAGCTGGACCGTGAACCCGTGCACGGGCGTTGGGTGCACGACGGTCGGATGTTCCCAGCCGGCGAGGCTGGAACCGTCCGAGATGGTCGTGCCGCCGACGGCGATGTCGTCGACCCAGAACCCCGGCGGGATCGTGGGGTCGGTCCCCTCGGTATTCGGGTCGTTGATCGTCCGGAAGGACAACAGCACCGTCTGGCCCGCATACGCCGCGAGGCTGCAGGTCTCCGCCTTCCAGCCGCCTGAATCACCGCTGAAGCCCGGCAGGTTGGCAACCACAGACGCGATCGCTCCCGGGTTGTGATCCGTGCGGGTGTCCGTGCAGGCGAGACTCTTGTAAGTCGCACCGCCGTCCGTCGAGACCTGGACGTAGCCGAAGTCCCAGGGGCCGGCGGAGTCCTCTTCGAGGTTCCAGCGCGCGTTGAACGTCAAGCTCGCGCCGGCCCCGGTCGGGACTGCGACCGAGCGCACAATCGCTTCATCGCGGTTGTTTCCGCTGCCGGAGTAGAGGGCCGGATCGCCCGCCTGGCCCGGCGGGTTGGCGTCGACCGACCACGCGATCGGCCGTGGGATGACGTGGGCACCGCCGTTGAACACGATCTGTCCGATGTCCTTGACGCCAACCGGATTGCCGGCCGCGTCACGAAGCCGGAGATAGTCGGACCCGTTCGGCGGCGCACCCGGCGTGTCGAATGCGTGCGGGTTGTCCCAGTCGATCGTCGCGTGCAGCGTCGGCGTCTGGTACTGCGACCTCCGGCCGCCTTGCACGTTTCGGCCCTGATCGAGCAGGCCGTCGATGGCGACCATGGCCGCCCAGTTGTGGATGATCTCCTGCGAGTCTCGGCGGGAGCCGGCCTGGTCGAGAACGACGTCCAGTCCCGGGAGCCCGATCGCGTCCTCGCGGTGCAGCCGCGTCATGAACGCCGTGCCGAACTGTCCGTGGAGGTACTCCATCATCGTGTAGGCCGCGCCGTAGTCGCAGAGGATCTCGTCGTCGCCCTGGTCTCCCCACAGCGTCAGCGAGTTCTCCGGACCGCTCGTGGGCCGCGGGATCGGGTTGAAGAGCGTCTGCTGGCGAAGCCACCCGAGGAAGCACTGCACGTGGTTATCGAAACCCTTGACCGTGACCGGACGGCTGGGATCGACGTAACCCGTCAGCGTCTGGGCCCAGTCGGAGAGACCCTCGTTGACCCAGTTGACCTCCGCGTCGTTCTCGTAGTACTCGAGGAGGTGCTGGTACTCGTGTGCGAACACACCCTCGTACAGGAACGGCCGCGCGGGCGCGTTCGCGCAAGGGTCCGACGACGGCTCGTGCGGCGGGTCAGCGCCGGTCAGGTGGAGCCAGTCGTACGCGTCGATGGTCATGATGTTTCTGTCGAACAGCTCGTTCAGGCTGGACGAGAAGAAGCCCGCGACTCGGGTCAAGGTGTGCGCGTTGTTGAAGTCGTGGAAGTTCTCGTCTCGGACGTTGTCGATGAGGACGACGGTGTCGTCGCCGTCACCGGTCGGGTCAGCTGCCACGCCCTCCAACGGGGCCAGACCACCAGCGAACAGGCTTCCATTGCGGTCCGGCGCGACGCTGAACACCGCCGACTCCTTCGGCAGGATGTTCTCGTCGAACTGCTCCGCCAGGTAGTTCACCTGTGCGTCCGTGATCGTCGTGCGAACGCCGTTGCGGCAGTCGCCGGCGGGGAAGTCGAGACCGGTCGCGGTGGTACCGAACACCGTTCGCGGCACGGGGCTGGCCACCCAGACCTCCACGTTGTTGCGCTTCGCGCGGAGGGTGAAGCGCTTGCGGTACGACCCGGCCGTGAAGTCGAGCGCAACCCACATGCGCTCCTCACCAACCGTGGGCGGATGGTTCATGAGGCGAATGCCGGCGCGGCGGAGCAGCCTCTTCCGCACGGCCTTCTTCAGCGCCTTCTTCTTGATCTTCAGGTTGACGACCTTGCCGTCGGCCCGTAAGAACGGCAGGCGCCCGGCGTAGATGTCCGGACCGACGTCGATCAGGCCGCCGCCTCTCGTTGCCTTGGCCGCATCGCTGCTCACTGCGGCTCCGGACGCGCCGACCATGACGACGCCGAGCGTGACAAGAGCAATGACGGCCATCGCCGCTGCGCGCCAACCGGCCCAGCGACGGACGTTCCGTCTCTCATGTACTGACAATGTTCCCCTCCCCAATCGGGTTCTGTGCCGGCGAGAGCGTTGGGTCCTCGCCGACGCCTCGAGCCGATCGATGATGAGATATCTCGAAAGGAATGTCAAATGCCGCGGGCCCCGGGGCCGAGCGCAGAACGGAGTTGCAAGCGGACATCAGCCCAATCGGCGTCGACGAGGTGACCATCGCCGCCAGCCGTGCTGTCTCAAGCAGGCTGAGGGCGCGTGCCGCAGTCGCACCCGACGGAGGGAGTCGTCCGTGAGACTCCCTCCGTCGTTGTGCGACGTCTAGTAGCCGCTCGCGATCGTCGACCGCGGTACGGTGGCGAGCACCTGTTGCTGGTAGTAGACAGATCCGGTGCTGCCATCGGGATTGACGCCCGTCCTTCCGGACGGGTACGCAGTCGAGACCTGTAGGCCGTAGACGTTTCCGGCCGAGATCGCGAGTCCGAAGTAGTCCCCAATGAAGGAGTTGATCGTGCAGGGGTTACTGTGACTCGCGCAGGCCATCTGGTCGATGCCGTCGATCGTCTGCGCGGGTTGTTCCGGATCCCAGGTCCTCTCGGAGATCCTCAGGTTGTCACCCACGGTCGTAACGGCCGTCGCCGTCTCCTTGTAGGCCTGGAGCGACGTGTTGATGCAGTAGTTCACAGCTCCGGGGGCAGTGAAGTAGGCGGCATCGCCGCCGCACGCTTCGCGCCGGTCGTAGAAGGCGACCGCGACGCCCCCGTTCGGACCGGCCGCGACCGACGGCTGGAACTGGTCTGTGCTGGCTGAGTTCGGCGCGTCGTTCACGGCCTTCGGGGGCGACCAAGTCATGCCGCCGTCCAGCGAATAGCGGAACTTGACATCGAATTGCGAGCCATCCCACTCCTCATAGGTGAGGAAAACGTGGTTCGGATACGTCTGGCTTGCTGTGAAGCTCTCCACGATCCCATCGCGGAAAGTCGTGTTCGGGAGGCAGCAGGAGGGCAGCACGCCCACCGTCGTCACTGGCACAAACGGGCCCCAGGTCCGCGCGTCATCGGTTGAGCGCGAGACGTAGATCACTGACGCACCGCCGTTCGGCGGGAAAGAGACGAGCGAGACGTAGACGTTGCCTGCCACATCGACCGCCGGATAGACGTACGTCACCGCGGGCCCAACCTGACTCGGAGGGCTGATCGTCACGGCGCGCTCGAACGAAGCACCGCGATCGCGGGAAACGGCCATGCGCACTTTGATCGCCGATCCGTTGAAGACGGCCCACGCCGCGTACACGTGGTCGCGGTAGGGGCAGCCAGAGCAACGGTTGACCGCGACCCACTGCTTGTCCTCGACGTGACCGAACGCGACTGAGCTCTGATTGGGCGACTGCTCGAGCGGCTCGCCGCCGTTCCCTGTTACCCAGTGGCGGCCGAGGTCGTCGCTGTAGGAGAGCATGATCGCCGCATTTGGATGCAGGTTCACCCAGTACGCGTTGAAGGGAAGCGTCACCTGATAGGCGCGCCCCTGCGTATCGAAGTCGACGTTTGGATCGGTGTTGTTCGTCCAGCTCGGCGGCATCGCCTGTGTGCCGGTGGAGATGCAGTCGTAGCCCTGCACCTGATTGTTTCCGACCGGAACGCCGTTCACGATCGTGTACGAGCCGAGGTGAAAATCGTAGAACGTGCTGAACGTCTCGAAGAAGAACTTCGAGGTGCCGACGAGGTTCTCGGTTCCCGGTTTGACCGCGATCCACGATTCAGACCGATTCGCGTCGTACCAACCCTCACGGCACGTGCCTGGCAGCGGTGCCGTCGAGCCCGGCGGGACGGGATAGCCTCCGCCCCTCACGGGCGTACTCGCGACCGTGTTTTTGCCGACGAACGTCCACGCGGCCGGTGCGGCGTTCGAGGCGGGTCCGAGCACGACGGCCGCCGCGGCCAATACGACAACACATGCGATTCGTCGCATACGTCCTCCTTTCTTCCTGACCGAACGGAGAGTATCCGTCTACCCGTCACGGGGCCTGTCCGAACCAAGCCAAGTTGGATCCTCCTCTTGTCCGTGGGGCAGCCTCGCCGTTACTAGTCGGACCGTCTTCCGCTCGGGCAACATCATCGGGGGGATGCCGAGCCCGATCGCCACAAATCCATGCATGTCCGTTCGGCACGGCCGTTCTGAACGTCGGCGGGTCAGTCGGCGTCCCGTCTTCCTGCTCGAGCCCGCGGCCGACGGGCGTGTACGGCGTTCGCGGACGCCGACGCAACGAACGACCACGCGGCACGTGCGCACACCTCCGGAAGAAACGCATCTTCCGCGCCGTCTAGAGAGAGCCGGCGGACTTTGCTTAGCGGCCATACGGCTGGCGAGCGCGAGCCCGCCGGCTCTCTTTGGTAGATCCGCAGCCGGTCCGATTCCTGCGGGGTGGAAGGCAAAAAGTCCGCTCTTTGCGGTCTTTTCACTTGTGTTTTGCGTTGCGATGTCTGCGATTTGCGTGCGAAGGGAGTTAAAGATGTTGTCGCGGCACTAAACAGTGCGGCGAGTCGACCGAGGAGGCGACGCATGGCGGTAGCTCCGAATGGGAGACGCTTCCGTAAGAAGACGCCCCACCCCACGCGCGAACGCGGGGCGGGGCAGCACACCGACCTCGTTTCCCCGACGGCTGGCAAAAGACGACGGAAGAAGGGAGGTGGTGCTTGGGACTGAGTTTAACGGCCGCCGACGCGCGACGTCGTTGCGTTAGACGAGCGCGCGGCTCGTAGAGCTTGAGTTAGCAAGGAACGTCCGCAATCGCGCGTTCCTGGAAAGAACAGTCCCAACAGACTGAGGAAGTGAGGAGAGAACACGCAAACATGAGACGACTAGGAATCATCACAGCCTTGTTGACGTTGCTGATGGCCGTTTCGGCCTCGGTGGCGTTGGCCGTTGCGGAGGGGACATACACCGGAACGGTCAACACCGCGAATGCCCCGGGCAGCTCGCACCTCGCGTCGGGCACGATCCAGTGCGTGGTTGATGCAGACCTCAACGTCGACTGCGATAACTACGTGCTCGGGGGCGTCGGCAACACGAACGCGACAGTGAGCCTGGTTGCCACCTACTCGGCGACGATCGACTGCACCAACAAGGGCGGCAACCTGGTCGAGTCCCACACTGCGACCTTCTCGGATAGTGATACGGCCACGGTAGCCTCCACAAGGAATGGGCAGTTGCGAGTGCCGGCGCAGTCCGCAAGTCCATTCGCCGCGCCGCAGGTCTGTCCGAATCCGAACTGGACGCCCTCGATCCGCGAGGGGACGCTGGTGCTCGAGAGCTTCACCTACTCGCTCACCTTCGCCGGCTTCTCGGCGCCAGCCGTCCTAATCACGGCCAGCGACCCCTAAACCGGTAGCCGGTGAGCCGCTAGAAGGAGCAGCGGAAGAAGAAACGAAGGACGAAGAAAGGGCCGGGGCCTCAAAGGCTCCGGCCTTTCTTCGTCGGCAATCAGCGCTCTCTCCCGCGCCAAGCCAGCACAGGCTTTGGGCTGCTCGTTGAACACCCGCGCCGGAAAGCCGGCAGCTCGAACCCGTCCCGCTCGACCCTCAGTCGGAAAGTGGTGGAAGGAAACGCGCCGTCCGGCGTCGAGACAGGAGGCCCGGCGGACGCATGGCGGCCATACGGCTGGCGAGGCGACCCGCCGGCCCCCCCGTAGGTCGAAATCTACTTCGCGCCGCGGAAGAAATCGAGGCGTGACCCCAGTTCTGCGCGGATAATTTTCGAATTGCTTACAAAGCCCAGCGCCGCAGGTGCAACGAGCACACGGCCGTCGTGCTCGCTTCACACGATATCTACCCGGGCGCGGCTGGGTACACGCGTCCGCGGTCGAGGTCGGCCCGGGTGAAGGTCCACTCGAACGGCTTCGCGATCTGCCGGTAGTGCTCGCCGAAGCGGAGCAGAGGCACGGTGAGTGCGCGGCACCCCGGTTCCGGCAGCGTAACCCGTCTCGTAAGATCGGTGCGTGCGGAGACGCGAGGCCGTATGCAGCTGCAGCCAGCTCCGCGTGACGACGGAGAGCGATCCCGTGCGGATCTCGATGGTCACTGCCTCGCCTGCCAGCGTCGGACCGGCAGCGCGTTCGGGATGCAGGCGCGGTGGCCGAAGGATCGGGTCGACGTCACCGGACGGTATACGGAGTACGTCCGCATCTCGGACGCCTGGCGAGGAGCGGACGTTTCGCTTCTGCCCGGACTGCGGACCGACGCTCTTCTGGACGACCGACGCCTGGCCGGACTCGATCGCGGTCCCAATCGGCGCGTTCGCCGATAGCTCGTCCCCACAGCCGACCGTCTCCGTCTACGGGTCGCGACGGTATCCGTGGCTGTCCCTTCCGGACGGGATCGAGGAACAGCACGACTAGTAGACGCGTTTACCAGTCGGCCGAGACGGGGCCGCGCAGCTCGTCCCGGACGAGCGCCTCCAATGGCTGAGGCGGCGCGGCCACGCCTCAGAGTCTACGACTGACGGATATGCAGTTTGCGGGCGGCCAGGCGGGGAGGCCCACCGCCCGCAACGTCACGGGTCTCCTGGACCTAGCAGCCCTGGTTTCCGGGCTGACCGTCGTAGCCCAGACAGCCAGGCGGGTTTCCGCCGCCGCCGCCCTGGTTGCCGGGCTGACCTTCATAGCCCAGCTGGCCAGGAGGCTGATCCGCGAGCGCCGGGCTCGCAGCACCCAACGCGAACAGGCCGGTGAGGTAGGAGTAGCGCAGCCTTTACGCCTCATCTCGAGGCCTCCTTCTCCCCCAGTTATATGAACAGTAGGAAGCGTCCTTCTTTTTTTCGACGCAGTCAACGGCGCGACAGCCGCGCCACCGCCTGCGCAAACAGGTGTGAATTCGGCTCAGCCCGCGCGGCAGGTTGTCAGTCTTGCCTCTGGATGCCATGATCCGTGGCAGGCTGAACACCACTTGGGGGGAAGAGGAGGAATTGCGATGAAGAGGCTTCTCCCAGTCCTGCTAGGTCTGTTTGCACTGGCAGTGTTCGCCGCTCCAGCAGCCGCGGATCGGCCGACGGAGTTCCCAATACTTGACGTGTTCCAGGATGTGAATCCGTGTACCGGCAACATCATGACGGTCACGTTCGTCGGAACAGCGTTCGTCCACGAGCACGGTTCCCGCATCGTCGTTAACGCCGAAAGGACGATTACGACGAGTGATGGGTTCTCTGGCCACGGGAGGGACACCTTTGTCGATAACGGCCAAGTCTTGATGTTCAGACAGACCGACGTCATGGCGAACTCCTCCGGCGACCGCTTCCTAGCGCAAGGTTTGTTCGTCCTCGACCTCACGACCGGGACGGTGA
Source organism: Actinomycetota bacterium (assembly GCA_046729215.1). Classification (GTDB taxonomy): domain Bacteria; phylum Actinomycetota; class Thermoleophilia; order Gaiellales; family Gaiellaceae; genus JACDAN01. The sequence continues at coordinate 19,053 of JBKPGE010000199.1, forward strand.
GGATTGAGGGCGGCGAACTGACCTGCCTCGGGCCGGCTTAGCTGACAAGCAGCTCGAGCCGGTTGGGCTCCCCGTTCGCACGCGCGAGCCTCTTTCGACGAGCCAGGTCTGGAGCTCGATCATCGAGAGGGCGACCGGGCGGAGGTCGAACGCCAAGCTCTTCCTCCGCCCGGCCCTTGCCGAACCTACGAAACGTCAGAGCTCGGCGCTAGACGCTCGTTAGGACGCGTCCTCAACGATCAGGACGGGCGGCTCGTCCTCGTTCGTGGCGACGATCCCGACCACACGCAACGAGCGGCCCCGCCCGAGCGGGATCGTGTCGCCGGTCCGCCAGTCCGTCACGGTCGTCCCGATCGACGGGGGCTCGGCCGGCGTCCCATCGGCCTGCTCGAGCCTCACGGTGAAGGTCATCCGGTCCTCCTGTCCGGGACCGGACGGCCGTTTCCAGCATAACCATCGGCGAGAGGCAGTTCGTCCACGCTACTCAGACGCTTTGCCCTGAACGGACGTCCGCACCTGGCGGGAGACTGAGCATGTGTTCTCGCTTCC
>JBKPGE010000200.1:0-2799 GCA_046729215.1 Actinomycetota bacterium
AACGCCACCTTCGAGACCGAGGCTCCCTCCTGGGAAGACTGGGACAAGACGCACCTGGAGGGCCACCGCCTCGTGGCCCTCCAGGGCGGCGAGGTCGTCGGCTGGGCGGCGCTCGCCCCGGTTTCCGAGCGCTGCGTCTACGCAGGTGTCGCCGAGAACAGCGTCTACGTCGCCGATTCGGCTCAGGGCCGCGGCGTCGGACGGGCGCTGCTCGCCGAGCTGATCCGCCGCTCGGAGAGAGACGGGATCTGGACGATCCAGACCGGGATCTTCCCGGAGAACGTTGTGTCGCTCGAGCTGCACAAGCGCTGCGGCTTTCGCGTCGTCGGGACACGCGAGCGAATCGGCCGGCACCACGACGTCTGGCGGGACGTCGTCTTCATGGAGAGGAGGGCCCGTGATCAAGGTTGAGGCAGTGGTGATTCGAGAGCGCGTCGAAACCGTGATCGATGCGGTCGAGGAGCTCACGGGACATGTCGGCGTCACCGTCGTCGAGGCGATCGGCCACGGCCGCCGACGCGGAATCACGCACGAATACCGCGGGCGGATCTTCGAGTCCAGGTTCCTACCGAAGGCCCTGCTGACCTTCGTCGTCGCCGACGAGATCGCGAGCTCGGTCGTCGACGCGATCGCCGATGCGGCCCGTAGCGGCAATGAGTCGGGCGACGGGATCGTCTGGACGACCCGCGTCGGAAACGTCACGCACAACCGAACCGGCATGAGGCTCGAGGCGGTGGAACGCGTATGACGAACCAGCAACTCGCCATCGCCGCCAGCACGGTGTGGGTCGTCGTCGCGGCGATCCTCGTCATGTTCATGCAGGCCGGGTTCGCATTCCTCGAAGCGGGTCTGACGCGGATGAAGAACGCCGGCCACATCGCGGCCAAGAACGTGCTCGTCCTCGGGATCGCCTCGCTCGTCTACTACCTCGTGGGCTACGGGATCGCGTTCGGTGACGGCGGGAACGGCCTAGTCGGCGGCTCAGGCTTCGCGGCGTCCTCTGAGACGCTGCTCGCCGTCGGCGCGGAGCCGTTCAGCTGGTTCGCCTCCATTCCCGCGGGCGCCGGCTACCTGTTCCAGGTCGTCTTCGCGGCTGTCTCGCTCGCGATCGTCTGGGGCGCGATGGCCGAACGGACGAAGCTCTGGGTCTACTTCGCGTTCGGCGTCGTCTTCACGTTGGTCTACTCGATCGTCTCCCACTGGATCTGGCATCCGGACGGCTGGCTCTTCGCGCTCGGGATGCAGGACTTCGCCGGCTCGACGGTCGTCCACTACCAGGGCGCACTGGCCGCGCTCGCCGGCGCCATTCTGCTGGGGCCGCGGATCGGAAAGTTCGACCACGACGGGAAGCCAAACGCGATTCCCGGCCACAACATGGCCTTCGTCACCCTCGGCGTACTGATCCTCTGGTTCGGCTGGTTCGGCTTCAATCCCGGCTCGACGCTGGGCGTTGTCACCGGCGACCGTGTCGGCTACTTCGCTTACGTCGCGCTCACCACCAACGTGGCCGCGGCGGCCGGGGCGATGGGCGCGGTCACGGTCTCCTGGCTCGTCCTGAAGAAACCCGACCTCTCGATGATGTTGAACGGCGTGATCGCTGCCCTGGTGGCCGTCACTGCGGCTGCGGGCTTCGTCGCGCCCTGGGCGGCGATCGTGATCGGCCTCGTCGCGGGCGGCGTCGCCGTGCTCGGCGTCCTCCTCGTCGAGCGGATTCGGATCGACGATCCGATCGGCGCTGTCGCCGTCCACGGGATGGCCGGCGTGTGGGGCACCCTGGCCACAGGGATCTTCGCCGTCCCGGCACTGGCGGAGAACCTTGCCACCGGACAGGGAGGCCTCTGGTACACAGGCAGCTTCCACCAGGTCGGCGTGCAGGCGGTCGGGCTCGTCGCCGTCGGCGTCTTCACGTTCTCGGCGTCGTTCGGCTCGCTGTGGGTGATGAAGCGAACGTTCGGGATCCGGGTCGAGCCGGAGGTGGAGACGGCCGGGCTGGACGTGTCCGAGCACGGCATGTGGGGCTACCCCGAGTTCTACATCCCGGTCCCGGGCGGCTACGGGACGGAATCTCACGGTCACCTGCTCGGAAACGGGCATCACCACGCCCATCCCGTCCCCGAGGCTTCGCCCGCCCGCTCCGAGGGAGCTGCGGCCTAGATCACCACGGCTAGGCTCTTCTGCGATGGAGGACCCGGCCCGCGACGAATCTGATGCGCCCAGCTTCGAGCAGAGCGTCGATGACGCGCTCGATTCACTCCCGCCGGACCTGCGCGACTTCATGTCCAACCTGGCGATCGTGGTCGAGAACGAGCCGCCGCGGGGCATGCCGCTCCTCGGGCTCTACCAGGGCCTGCCGCTGACGAAGCGCGGTAGCTGGTACGCCGGTGTCTCGCCGGACAAGATCACGATCTATCGCGGTCCAATCGAGCGCCTCTACGGTAGGGATCCCGAGCGCCTACGCCGGGAGATCCGCCGGGTGGTGCTCCACGAAGTGGCGCACCACTTCGGCATCAGCGACGAGCGTCTGGTCGAACTGGACCGCTATTAGCGGTTAACTCTGGAAGCCGTACGCGCGCGGGCGTACCTCGAGGATCGGAACGCCCTCGACGAAGGTGGCGATGCGGTACTTCCGGCGCAGGATGCGCGCCGTCATGCCCGAGGAATCGATCGTGGGAAGAAAACAGCGCCTGGAATGAAGGCACCGTCATCAGGAACCACGTACCAGGGCCAACAAGTGGACGCCGGCAAATGTCGCCGAGAAACGCGACGTCGTCGGGCACGTGCTCGATCACGTCCATCAAC
>JBKPGE010000201.1:0-3439 GCA_046729215.1 Actinomycetota bacterium
TCAGGTCACCAGGCTGAAGCGCAGGGGGCAGCGGTCCTCGTGGGGCAAGGAGACGGCTACGTGATCGTCGAAAAGATCGGCCACACCGGCGAGGTCGTCGAGGCCCTCGATGAGAGAAACGCCGACGAGCGGGCCGAGTAAACGGCGCTTGCGAGGATGTCACTGAACGAATCGGACAGTGAACGAAAGGCGGGTAGTAACCGAACGCGCAAAGCGCAGAGGGGCAAGCGCTCAGGCGGGTGTGAGTTATGCCTCTGTCGCACTGGGGCCGCCGAACTCTCGCTTCGTCGCATTCCGGACGCACTGGACCGGTTCGTGTGACGGGCATCGGCTCACGCATCGCCGCAGTGCAGCGTACAAGCGGCGACGGGGGACGAAGCAAAAGCAGCGATGAGCGGAGCGACTCGGCTTCGTCTCTTCTCGTCAATGCCTGCTTTACGTCGGGCGACCTAGCGGCTGTCCGGTAGCGGAACGCACTTCCCCCTTGCGGGAAAGAAGTGCGCTCTTTGTGCGCAGCCTTGTCTCAGGCCAGGTGCTCAACGTGTCCAGGTCTGCCGTTACCACGTAGACCCTCTGCGGGTCTTCGCTCCCTGCTTCCCTGCCTCTCGGCACAGGACGGGTTTCTCTAGGTCTGGAAGTGAGAAACCGGCGCATCTTTCTGCTTGCGGGCGCATCCCCGAGTGCAAGGCTATGACGCGGGGGAACCGTGCTTCTCGTGGGCGGCTCCTGACCGCTTGTCGATGGAGGTTCCTTAGCGGCGGTTCCCTCGCTTCTCCGCCGTGCCCAATCCGCGCCCAAACATCCGAAAAAGGGCCGATGGAGCAAGGCGGGCATGTTCGGCGACGCCGCTCCGAAGTCCCTGCACCTGAGCCACTTCGCGCCACTCGGCGGCAGAGCGTCCGAGAGGCCCGAAGTACCCTAGGAGCGTGAAGGCCTACTACGACGCCCGCGCGCGAGAGTACGACGACTGGTGGCTCGGTCGCGGCCTGTACGCGAATAGCCGGCCCGAAGATTGGCACGTAGAACGCGAGCGACTCATTCGCTGGATCTCCGAGCTCCCACCGGCCCGAACACTCGACGTCGCGTGCGGGACAGGCTTTCTGACTCGGCACATCCGCGGGGAGGTCGTTGCGCTCGATCAGAGCGCGTCGATGCTCGAGGTCGCGAGCGCTCAGGTGCCGCATGTCGAGTTCGTGCAGGCCGACGCCCTCGCCCTCCCGTTCGATGACGGCTCCTTCGACCGCGTCTTCGCGAGCTATTTCTACTGCCACCTCGAGGACGAAGACCGTCGTCGGTTTTTGGCGGAGGTCCGGCGGGTCGCCGGGGAGCTTGTCGTCGTCGGAACCGTTTTCCGCGAAGGAGAAGAGCCGACCCGCTGGGACGAGCGAGTCCTGAAGGACGGCTCCCGCTGGAAGGTCTTCAAGCGCGTCTTCGTCCCTGAGGAGCTGGCGAGTGAGCTCGGCGGCCGCGTCCTGCACTCGAGCCGCCTGTTCCTCATGGTCGCCGCGCCTTGACCCGGCGCCGCTCGGCGTACCGCTCGATCGCCTCCCTCCAGCGCGACAACCGGGTCTGCCGGGCGTGCACCGAGGCGGGATTTCCGCTCGAGTCGCTTCCCGTCGTCCAGCCGTACACCGGCCAGCGCGCTTACATCCACGGCCAGGCGCCCGGAGCGCTCGAGGGTGAGCAGCGGCTGCCGTGGCGAGGCCGCGCCGGACGGACACTGCGCCGCTGGCTTCAGGTGGACGAGGAGCGCTTCTACGCGACCTTCTACTGCGTGTCGGTGACGCGCTGCTACCCGGGCAAAGCGTCGTCCGGCAACGGCGACCGCACCCCAACGCCACGCGAACAGGACCTCTGCTCGTTCTGGCGCGAGTGGGAGCTCGCACTCATCCGTCCGGAGCTGATCCTCGTCGTCGGCGGCCTCAGCGCCCGCAGGCTGCTCGGCGTGAAGAACCTCGGCCCGCACATCGGGCAACGGTTCGAGCTCGACGGCGCCCTCGCGATCCCGCTACCTCACCCCTCCGGAACCAGCCGCTGGCTCAACGACCCGGCCAACCGCGAGCAGCTGGCCGAGGCGCTGGAGGTTGTCAGGCAGGAGCTCGCTCGGCGTGGAATTGAGCCTCCTCGGTCGAGCCTTTGAGGGCCAGGGTCGAGGACCGCCCGCCCGAGACCAGCTGCGCGACGGCATCGAAGTAGCCGGCACCGACTTCCCGCTGGTGCCGCGTCGCTGTGTAGCCGTCCTCCTCGAGCTCGAACTCGCGCTCCTGGACGCGGACGTAGGCCGGCATCCCCTCCGCCACGTAGCCGCGCGCGAGCTCGAACATGGCCGCGTTCAGGGAGTGGAACCCGGCCAGCGTGATGAACTGGAACTTGTAGCCCAGCTCGCCCAGCTCACGCTGGAAGCTCGCGATCTGCTCGTGGTCGAGGTGCTTGCGCCAGTTGAACGACGGGGAGCAGTTGTAGGCCATCAACTTCCCGGGGAAGCGTTCGTGAATCGCCGCCGCGAACTCGCGCGCCTCGCCCATGTCCGGCGTCGAGGTCTCGAACCAGACGATGTCGGCATACGGCGCGTAGGCAAGCGACCGCGCGATCGCCGGCTCGAGCCCTGGACGCACCTTGAAGAACCCTTCGGGCGTGCGCTCGCCGGTGAGGAACTCCTCGTCGGCGGGATCGACGTCGCTCGTCAGCAGCGTTGCGGCGTCGGCGTCTGTGCGTGAGATCAGCACCGTCGGCACGCCCATCACGTCGGCGGCCAGCCGCGCCGCCTTCAGCGTGCCGATGAACTGCGAGGTCGGGACGAGCACCTTCCCGCCGAGGTGTCCGCACTTCTTCTCGGACGCGAGCTGGTCCTCGAAGTGGACTCCTGCCGCGCCGGCCTCGATCATCGCCTTCATCAGCTCGAAGGAGTTGAGGTTGCCGCCGAAGCCGGCCTCGGCGTCGGCGACGATCGGCGCGAACCAGGTCCGCGTCGCTCCGCCCTCCTCGTGCTCGATCTCGTCGGCACGCTGGAGCGCCTTGTTGATCCGCCGCACCATCCTCGGGACGCTGTTCGCCGGGTAGAGGCTCTGATCGGGATAGGTCTCGCCGGACACGTTGTTGTCGCCGGCGACCTGCCAACCGCTGACGTAGATCCCCTTCGCTCCGGCCTTGACCATCTGGACGGCCTGCGCGCCGGTGATCGCGCCAAGCGTCGGGAGGTAGGCCTCGGTGTGGAGAAGGTCCCAGAGGCGCTCGGCGCCGTGACGGGCAAGCGTGTGCTCGATACGCAGCGAGCCGCGCAGCCGGGCGACCTCCTCTTCAGTCCAGTCCCGGCGGATGCCCGCCCAGCGCGATCGTCCGTTCAGCTTGCTCATCGTCGTCTCCTTCAGTCGATGTAGTCGTAGGCCGGCAGGGTCAAGAACTCCGTGAAGTCATCTGCGAGCGCCACGCGCTCGAACAG
>JBKPGE010000202.1:0-2950 GCA_046729215.1 Actinomycetota bacterium
ACTGTCCAGCCGTGCAGCCGCAACGCCCGCCGCCACGGCGCAGCGCCGCGAAACTCCGACGCCGTGGCGGCCGTGGTCGTCACAGGGGCACCGTCTGGCGGAGAACGCATCGACCGGTCATTGCAGACGGCCGCGCGGGCAAAGGAGACGGGCACGCTGGCAAAGCCAGCATGCCCTCTATACGGCATCGCAAGCGATGCTTTAGCCACACGGCCTGAATGAGACATCGCAAGCGACGTCTCAAGCGACCGCCTCGTCGAGCTCGAGCCCGTGCATCGCCTGAAGCAATGTGGCCTCGTCTGCCGCGGCACCCGCCAGCTCAGCGGTGACACGGCCGGCGTAGATCGCCAGCACCCGGTCGCAGACGAGCGGAAACTCGGCCAGCTCGGAGCTGAAGAACAGGATCGCCGCGCCGTCGGCCGCAAGCTCCCGCAGCAGCGCGTACACCTGGCGCTTCGTCCCGACGTCGATCCCGCGCGTCGGGTCATTGCAGAGCAACGCCGCAAAGCCCGTAGCGAGCCAGCGGGCGATTGTCACCTTCTGCTGGTTGCCGCCGGAGAGCCGTCGAACCTGGCGCGCTGCACGCATGTCGATCTGCAGCGCGTCGACTGCTCTCCGCACCCGCCGCCCTTCCTCCCGCATGTTGATCGGGCCCCAGCGCAGCGGCGTGTTGTAGAGCGGCGCGGCGACGTTCTCACGCACGGATCGCTGCGGCAGCAGCGCGAGCAGCCGATCCGGAGGGACGAGCACGATCTTGTGGCGGATAGCGTCGTAGGGATGGCGTGGCCGGAAGGCATTTCCACCGACCCGCAGCTCGCCGCCCTCGAGCTTCCGCTGTCCGGCGAGTGCCTCGAAGAGCTCGTCCTGGCCTTGTCCCTCGAGGGCGGCCAGGCCGAGCACCTCGCCCCGCCGCAGCGTGAACGAGATCCCCTGCACGCCGCCGACCCGGATGTCGTCCAGCTCCAGCACGGCCTCACCCTCGCCCTCGGCCGGCTCGGCTTCCTGCTCCTTGAGCTGGGACGCCTCCGCTTCCGCGCGGGCCGCCTCCGGCCCGAGCATGATCTCGACGATCCGCGCCTCTCCGCCTTCCTGAGGAACCATCGTCCCAACGTTCCGCCCGTCGCGCAGGATCGTCGCTCGATCGCACGTCGCGATCACCTCCGCGAGGCGGTGGGTGATGAAGAGCACGGACCGGCCGCGTTCACGCCGGTCGCGCATTACATCGAACACTCGCTCCGCGAGATCGGACGGCAGTGCCGCCGTGATCTCGTCGAGGATCAGCAGCTGCGGGTCGTGGGTCAGTGCGCGGGCAAGGTCGAGCATGCGCAAAATCGGAAGCGGCAAGTCGCCGACGAGCTCGCGGAAGCTGACCTTGAGGCGCATCTCCTCCAGTTGTGAGCGCACGGCCTCGACGGACGAGCCGGTCAACCGAAGGTTCTGGGCGATTGAGAGGTCCGGGACGAGCGCTGGATCCTGGAAGACCGGTGAGAGCCCGAGCCGTGCAGCGTGCATCGGCGAGCGGGCGCGCGCTTGCCGGCCCGCCACGGAGATGGTTCCCGTGTCCGGCCGTGTGACGCCCGTGAGGCACTTCACGAGCGTGCTCTTGCCCGCGCCGTTGGCTCCCAGCAGCGCATGCACTTCGCCCGCCGACACGGAAAGGTCAGCGGAACGAAGCGCGACGACCGGCCCGTAGTGCTTCGCGACTCCGCGTGCCTCGAGAAGCGGCGTCGCCGTGTCGTTCATAGCACCCCGAACGATACGGAGGGGGCGGGAAGCCGCCCCCTCCGTGAGTTGCAAGCAGGGACTAGGGCCCCTTGCACGCCCGGTATTGCTTCAGGCTGTAGGTGGTCCACGGTGCGATCTGGAGCTGTGCGCTCGCATCCGCGGCGGCACCCGGCTGGGCGAACTTGTTGATCTTGGACTTGTCGGCGGGCCACGTCCAGACGTCCGGCGTCAGCTTGACCCACTTCGGCACGGACTGCTTGTTGAGCGCCCGCAAAGCCACCGTCACTCCGACCCCGCCGATCGACGATGGATTGGTCACGGCTGCGCCCTGAAGACCCGGATAGCGGGTCTTGACCTGGCGGATGAAGCCGAAGTTGTCCGCCCCGACGATCGGGACGTACGGCTTCTTGGCGGTCTTGAAGGCGTTCACGACGGTGTAGTCGATACCCGAGGTCCAGACCCCGTCGACCTTCGTGCCCGAGTTCAGGATGTCGAGCATCTGCTTCGCACCCGGGGCGAACTGCCAGCCGGTGAAGACGGACTTGACGACCTTGATGTTCGGGTACTTCTTGAGTGCCTGCTGGAAGCCCTTGTGGCGGTCGGTGTCGGCCGGAACGCCCGCGATGCCACGCATCTCGACCACGTTGCCCCGACCCTTGAGCTTTTTGAACAGCCACTCGGCGCCCATGCGCCCATACGCGACCTGGTCGTTGGTGGCGTTGTAGACACCCGGCGCACCGACGTACTGGTCGATAAACACGACCACGATGCCCCTGCTCCGCGCCTGCTGCGCGATCGGCTTCAGCGCGTTCGCGTTGGACGGGTTGACGATGATCGCGTTCACACCGGCCGAGATCATGTTGCGGATGTCTGCGATCTGGCCGGCGGTGTCCGTCTGTCGGTGCGCGATGCGGAGCGAGGACACCTGACCGCTCTTCAAGGCCTGGGCCTTGATCGAGCAGATCATTCCCTCGCGCCAACCGTTACCGACGAGCGTGTTGGAGACGCCCAGCTTGTAGGTCTTCTTCTGCTGCGTGCTCTTCGCCTGGCCCGTCGCGGCAAATCCGGCCACGACGAGGGCCACAAAGGCGAGCAGGACGCCGATACGCGGCGTCCCTCGACCCCTTGGACCTCTATTCATCTAGTTCTCCTTTCTCGTTCCGAGACCGCAGTGGACATGGGTTTTACATCACCCTGGCCCCTCGTAAAACCCCCGCGATGCGCC
>JBKPGE010000203.1:0-13652 GCA_046729215.1 Actinomycetota bacterium
GGCGAGGACGTCGTCCGGGCGCACCTCCTGCTCGGCGCCGAGTGCTTCCAGCACCGCCCGATTCGGGAACTCTTCAGCCCGGTAGCCCAGCAGCGACCAGTGCGCGACCTCGCTGGAAGGGGCGCGGCCGGGACCGACGGCGTAGAGCACGCCCGTCGAGCCACGAGCGGCAAGTGTGTCGAGGTTCGGCGTACGGGCGGCCTCGTTCGTCGTTCGGCCGCCGAGACTCGCGTGCGCGCGATCCCCGAGCCCGTCGAGGAGCAGGACGACGATCGGTTGCACGCAGTCAGGCTAGACGGGCACGCGCTCCGACTCGCGGATGACCCGCGCTACGCCCGGCGGCACGAGCGACTCCCAGTCGCCGCCTTCCCGGAGCGCCTCGCGGACATCGGCCCCGGAGATCGCCTTCGCGACGCCCTCGTCGAGGATCACGACCTCGTAGCCGGCCGCCCGAAAGCGCTCGAGCTTGGTCCCGCCCCACTCGGAGAAGAGGCGAAGGTACTGCGTGACCTCGTCCGGCACGTAGGCCGGCCAGAGCTCCGGCTCGTTCACCGGGAACGGGATCACGTGCAGTCGGGTCGGATCGAGGCCGAGATCGGCGCCCGCCGCTTTCACCATCAGCAGCCGCTCGGCGTACGACCAGGGGTTGGACTCCGGCAGGTGGCGAACGGGGTCGCTCCGCTCGGGCTTGATGCGCGTGGGATCGGGATTCGTGATCCCGACGAAGACCTCGTCGGACTCGGCGGCCGCGCCCCGGAGGTACTCGAGGTGGCCGAGGTGGAACGGCTGAAAGCGCCCGTGGATCATCCCGCGGCGTACGCGGGTCATTGCACGACGACTCCCGAGCCCTCCTCGACCAGGCCGATCCGGCGGAGGAAGAGTCGGCGCGCCATGAACTCCGCCTCCAGCGTCACTGCTCGCTCGGCGGCCACGGAGACGAGCAGCCCGCCCGCCGTCTGCGGGTCGTAGGCGAGCGCCTCGAGCGTCTCGGGCACGCCGTCGATGTCGACGTGCGGCCCGGCGAACTCGCGGTTGCGCGGATCTCCACTCGTCCGAACTCCAGAGCGCGCGAGGTCGAGCGCGCCGTCGATAGCGGGGAAGCGCTCCGACTCCAGCCGGATTCGCACGCCGCTGCGCTCGGCCACTTCGTGCGCATGACCGAAGAGGCCGAACCCGGTGACGTCGGTGACGGCGCTGGGCTCGAACGGCCGTAGGGCGTCAGCCGCGTCCTTGTTCAGGGTGCGCATCCAGCGCACGGCACGCTCGAACTGCTGCGTCCCTGCGTCGCCGTTCTTGTAGCCGGTCAAGATCAGCCCGGTCCCGAGCGGCTTCGTCACGTAGAGGACGTCGCCGGGCACAGCGCCGTTCTTCGGCCAGATGCCGTCCGGATGAACGGTGCCGACGGCGGCCAGTCCGTACTTCGGCTCCTCGTCGCGGATCGTGTGCCCGCCCGCGAGCAGCGCGCCTGCGGCGCGCACCCGCTCGTCGGCCGCGGCGAAGATCTCGGCGAGCATCTCCATCGGAAGCGACTCCGGGAACGCAGCGATGGAGAGAGCAAGTAGTGGCGATCCGCCCATGGCGAACACGTCGTTCAACGCATTCGTCGCCGCGATTGCGCCGTAATCGCCCGGGTCATCGACGACCGGGGGGAAGAAGTCCAGGGTGAAGATCAGCGCCCTGTCGTCGTCCAGGCGGTAGACCGCGGCGTCGTCGGCGGGAGACAGGCCGACGAGCAGCTCATCGGAGTCCGCCGGGACGAAGCCGCGCAGGAGCTCTTCGAGCCGCGCGGCCGAGTATTTCGCCGCGCAACCGCCGCACGTGGCGAGGTCGGTCAGGTTGACGGTCCCGGAACCGAGGTCCATCGAGTTGCGGCCTCCTTGCTGGGGGGACGGGGAATCGTGCCTAGGTCCTCGTCAAACCGCAACGCCGAAGCGAGGCAGGGAATTCCGTGCCGCGCGCCTGCAGTGGGTGAAGTCGGGCGGCCTTGAATTGCCGCAGCGCCGCAGGTGTTTTCTACGACGTCTGACCTAGTGGACGTACCACTGGTCGAAGAAACCGCCACCGCTCACAGCGACGAGGATGACGAGGGCGACAAGAATGAGCAGCTTGATCTGATCCGCACGCACAGCATTCACCTCCTTTCTCCTAGAACCTGAAGTCCTGGAGCGCTTCCGCAGCGTGCCGGTAGAGCTGCGCGGCCGTCCGATCCTGGCCGCGCCGCGCCGCCAGGTCGCCCTTTGCGATCCAGACAGAGGCACGATGGCTGAGGGAGGAAAACTCTTCGAAGTTGCGCTCGGCTTCGTCGAAGGCGGCTTCGGCCTCGTCCAGGCGTCCCTGCTCGAGGAGTGAGCGCCCGAGAACGAGCTGCGCATTGCCCAGTTCGTCGACCACGTCGACGCCGTCGCCGAGCAGCTTCAGCGCCTGGCGGGCCTGCCCTTCCGCGGTCTCGAGCTCGCCGGTTCGGAGGTTGATCTGCGCCAGCGACGAGACGGCTCGGGCGGCGTCGGTCTCGGTGCCGTACTCGAGCAGCGTCCTGAACGACTCGTCCAGCTGCTGGACGGCCTCCTCGGGCTTGCCGAGCAGGAAGTTGAGACCGCCGAGGTTGTTGAGAAGCTTCCCGACCGTCGCACGGTCTGCGATCTCCTCGAACTGGGCCTTCGCCTGCTCCGCATAGTTCCGGGCCAGGACCCACTTGCCCTGGCGCTCGGCAACGATGGAGGCGTGGAAGTAGACCCGCGCGAGCGCGCGCGGATCCTCCAGGGCCTCGGCGAGCTGGAGCGCCCGCTCGAGATCCTCGCGCGCGGCCTCGAAGTCTCGCTGGCGGCGGTAGCACCGTGAGCGCCACCCGAAGATTTCACCCCGCAAACGGTCACACGGCAGCTCCGAGCGCTCGGCCAGGGCCAGCGCCTCGTTGAAGAGCGCGATCGCGGTCTCGATGCTGGAAAGCTCGACCCGGCAGGCACCGAGGCGGTAGAAAACGTCCGCCCGGTCGACGTCCGAGAAGATCGGGTTCTCGACGAGCTCCTTGGAGCGGGTCAGCAGCTCCAGAGCCTGCTTGACTTCGCCGGAGCGCATGAGCGCCCACGCTTCACCGTTGAGGTGGCGAACCTGGAGCTCGAGCGATGGGATCCCGAGGACCGTCGGCCCGATCTTCCGGTACTCGGCGAGCGCGTCGACGTACTCGTGGTCCTCGTTCAGCGCCTCTGCGCGGGCGAGACTGGTCTCGATGCGTCCCCGGTCGTCGGCGGAGACGCCGCTTACAAGGAAGCCCGGATCGACGCCCAGCCGCTGCGCGAGCCACTCGATCGTCTCCTGAGTGGGCCGCGTCTTTCCGCGCTCGATCTGGCTGACGTACTCCTTCGAGAAACGCTCGCCGGCCAGGTCTGTCTGCGTCATGCCGAGGTTGACGCGCAGCGAGCGGAGCCGCTCGCCGAGACCCCCATTGGGGAATCGGCCGACGCGGGACGGCTTGGAGGACTGGGTCGCTCGGTTCAAAGAGGACTTTCCCGCAGTGGCGTTACCCGACAACTTGACAATACATGTCCTCCAAGTCGGTGTGAATCCCCCAGAAGGGGCACGGCTCCTGAGGAATCCGGTCAAGCAACCTTAACGCAAAATCACTTGACCGTGGTACTTGACTGAATGGGACAGTGGTCTTATAGTCAACTCACCCTGATCGGCGCGAGTCGTGAGGGGTAGGCGCGCCACACATGGTGAGGCCGCCGGGAGGATTTGGCTGGGCCGCAGAGTCAGACCTCCGGGCCTTTGCCAAGGGAGGTGGGCTCGCCGCAAGGAATGCGAACCCCCGGGGGCCGCAGCCCGGGGGTTCACTTCCTTACCCGGGGGCCTTCGGGCCCCCGGTCTGGCTCGAAGTCTGGCTCGAAGTCTTGCGACTTCGAGCCACCGATATCGGCGTGGCTCTCGCCGCTTCCTTTACCCAGTTGCCTTGGCGCGGAACCGGCAAAGCCGATTTCGCGGCAGATGTCATAGCTCCGCTTTTATCGCTCCGGCTGGCCTGTCAGCCAGGTTCGGCGTGACGCTGAGATTCTTGGGAAGTCTTCGTCGGCCATGCCGCCCAAGCGTTTGCTGACCGTTCCCAGCAGGCCGATGGAGATGAAGATCCACGCCTCGGCTTCCGGATCACGGTCCGAGAGAACGCCGCCTGCTTCCTGGGCTCGGCGGATGACGTCGGCGACGAACTCGTGCACCTCGCGGATGTGGCGGCGGATGAAGCGCCTGATCTCTGGATCGTCGCTCGCCTCCGTCAACGCCTGCACCCACAGCAAGGCGACGTTCCCGCGCTTGTCCTTCGCCGCGAAGTAGGAGCTCCCCATCGCGGCGACCCAAAGAGCCGGGTCGGGCTCGGCGTCGACGGCTCCCTCCCACATCGTGCGGCACTCGACCCACGCCTGCGTCAGGCACGCAAGGTAGAGATCACGCTTGGACGAGAAGTGGCGGTAGAGGATCGGTTCCGTGACGCCGGCGGTGCGGGCGATCTCGGCCGTCGTGGCTCCGTGGTAGCTGCCCTTCGCAAAGATCTGGCACGCGCATTCGAGGACGGTCGACTTGCGCTCTTCGGCGCTGAGCCTGGACTTCGTGGCGCTCATGCCGCGAGCTCGCTGAGGCGCGCCTCTTCGTCGCCAGGCTCCTCGGTCTCGTGCCTTCGCACGAGCGCGAAGGAGACCACCGCGCCGAGAACGGCGATTGCCGCGGCGACGGTCAAGGTCGTCGAGAGCGCATCCACGAAGACCTGCTTGGCCTGGAAGACCGAAGGCCCCTGCAGCGCGCCAATCTGGTGAGCCATGATCGCGCCCATCAGTGCGATTCCCGTCGATCCGCCCACCTGGCGGGACGCATTGAGGACGGCCGAGCCGACGCCGGACTTGTCCACGGGCAACGCGCGAACGGCTGCCGCCGCGCCCGGAGTCATCACCATCGCCATCCCGAACCCGCCGATGATCATCCCGGGGAAGATCTTCCAGTAGCTTTCCTGCACTCCGAGGCGGGAGAAGTAGATGAGCTGCCCAGCGAGCAGGATCATCCCGACCGTGATCAGCCCGCGCGAGCCGATGCGGTCCGTGCTTCTTCCCGCAATCGGCGCGGTCAGCATGATCAGAAGCGTCATCGGCAGGAACGCGGCGCCGGCCTGAACCGCTGAGTAGCCGAGCACCCCCTGCATGTAGAGCGACATGAAGAAGAAGACGCCGAACATCGCGAGTGCCACGAGCAGGACGGCCAGGTTCGCGCCGGTAAAGGTGCTGTTCTTGAACAGGTTCAGGTCGAGCATCGGGATGCGCTGATGGCGCTCGAGCAGGACGAAGGCAACCAGCATCGCGGCGGCGACGGCGAATGAGCCGACGATGCGGCCGGATGTCCATCCGTACGTGTTCGCCTCGATCAGCCCATACGAGAGTGCGAACAGGCCGATTCCCGACGTCACGAGCCCCGGGAGATCGAGACGCTGCTCGGCGGACTCGTCCCGCGACTCGGGGATCAGGATCACGCTGGCGGCGATCGCGATGACACCGATCGGAACGTTCACGAAGAAGATCCAGTTCCAGCTGATGTGTTCGGTGAGTAGCCCTCCGACGAGCGGTCCGATGGCGAGCGCAAGGGCCGCGGTGCCGGCCCAGATGCCGATCGCGGTCCCGCGCTGGCGCGGCGGGAACGTCGCGGCGATGATCGAGAGCGTCGCCGGGTTCATGAGCGCGGCGCCGGCACCCTGGACGACCCGCGCGCCGATCAGCACGTCGCCGCTCGAGGCCAGGCCGCAGACGAGGGAAGACAGGGTGAAGACCGCGAGCCCGACGATGAAGATCAGCCGCCGGCCCATGAGATCGGCCAGCTTTCCGCCGGTCAGCATCAGCGATGCAAAGGTCAGTGCGTAGCCCGTGACGATCCACTCGAGCTCCGAGAGCCCGACCTTCAGATCCGCGGCGATCGAGGGGAGCGCCACGTTGACCACGGTGTTGTCCAGCATGATCATGAAGAGACCGAAGGCGACCGCCGCGAGGGTCCACCACTTGCGTGCCTCTTCTGAGATCAGATGCAACTTCACCGGTTAGTGGCAACTATGTTAGCGGTCACTAATCTTCAGCGTCAATGACGCGCCGTCTCGCCGCCGCAGCAGCGCGACATCCCTGGCGGGCCGTGGGCGCGTGGCTCGTCGCCTGCGTCCTGGCGATCGCGGCGATCGCGCTCTTCCTCGGTGATGCGCTCACCGGCGAGGCCGAGCAGCTCAACAACCCGGAGTCCGAGCAGGCCTACACGCTGATGGCTCAGCGGCTCCCGCCCGATCCGACGGGAGGCACGACGGACGTCATTCTCATCCGCTCCAACCGCGAGACCGTCAGCGACGCGGGCTTCGGGGCGAAGGTCGACGAAGTCGTAGAGCGCCTCCGGGCCACCCCCGGCGTCTACTACGTGGCCGACAAGCCGACGGCTCAGACGCGCCACGCGGTCGTCATCGAGGCGGGTCTGGAGGACGATTCTGCGGGCGACAACGTGATCGATCTCGTCCGCTCCGAAGACGACCAGACCTTCGACGTTCTGACGACGGGCGAGTGGACGTTCGACACCGAGCAGAGCCGGCTTTCGCTCGAGGACCTGCAGACGGGCGAGCTCCAGTTCGGGCTGCCTGTCGCTTTCATCGTTCTGCTCCTCGTCTTCGGCGCTGTCGTCGCCGGATTGATTCCCGTCGCCACCGCCCTGATCGCCATCCTCACGGCGGTCGGCCTGACCGGGATCGTCGGGATCTTCACCGACCTCTCGATCTTCACCATCAACATGATCAGCGGGATGGGGCTCGCACTGGGGATCGACTACTCGCTGTTCATCGTCTCCCGCTTTCGCGAAGAGCGCACCGGCGGTCGCGACAAGCTGGACGCCATCGCCGCGACAGGTACCACGGCTACTCGAGCCGTGCTCTTCAGCGGCTGCGCCTTCGTGATCGCCATGTTCGGCCTGCTGATCATTCCGAACTCGATCTTCCGCAGCCTCGCCACGGGCGCGATCCTGGTCGGCGTCACCTCCGTCGTCGCGGGGTTGACCTTGCTTCCTGCCGTGCTCAGCCTGCTCGGCGATGGCGTCAACGCGCTCAAGATCCCCTTGATAGGCAAGAGCGCCGAGCAAGGAACCGCCGCCGAGGGCCGCTTCTGGGGCGCGATCGTGCGTGGAGTGATGCGCCAGCCGGCCCTCAGCCTTGCCCTCAGCACGGCGCTGCTCGTTGCGCTCGCGCTGCCGGTGCTCGATTACACGGTGGGCGAGGCCGGGATCCGCACGATGCCCGATCGCTTCGCCTCGAAGCAGGGTTTCGCCGCGCTCGAGGAGGAGTTCGGCGCGGGAACGACCGACAGCGTCCAGGTCGTCGTCGACGGGCCGGCCCGCACTCCGACCGTCCACTCCGCGACCGAGCGGCTCGCGGCGCAGATGCGGCGCGATCGTGAGTGGTTTCGGGTCGAGACGTCCTTCTATCCGGAACACAACCTGGCGGTGATCGAGGCCCTGCCCACGGGCGACAGCCGCGACCCGCGCGCACTCGCGGGTGTTCGGGAGCTGCGGCGGGAGCAGATTCCGGGTGCGCGCGTATTGGTGACTGGCGAGACGGCGGAGAGCGTCGACTACTTTACGCTCACCGATCGGTGGCTTCCGATCCTGATCACGTTCGTCCTGACGCTGTCGTTCATCCTGCTCACCGTCGCCTTCCGTTCGATCGTCGTCGCCACCACGGCCATCCTGCTGAACCTGCTCTCCGTCAGCGCCGCGTACGGCATCCTGATCCTGGTCTTCGAGAAAGGGGTGGGAAACGAGCTCCTTGGCTTCCAGCAGGTGGACTTCCTCGAGGCGTGGGTGCCTCTCTTCCTGTTTGCGGTCCTCTTCGGGCTCTCGATGGACTACCACGTGTTCCTGGTGAGAAGGATCCGCGAGCGCTACCTGAGGTATGTGGACAACGACTCCGCCGTTGCGCATGGAATCGGCTCGACGGCGAGGCTGATCACCGGCGCCGCGCTGATCATCATCGCAGTGTTCGGCGGCTTCGCCGTCGGCGACCTCGTCATGTTCCAGCAGATGGGCTTCGGCGTCGCCGTCTCGCTGCTGATCGACGCCACCCTCATCCGGTGCGTCCTGCTGCCGGCGGCGATGAAGCTCCTCGGGGACTGGAACTGGTACCTCCCGAAGTGGCTCGACTGGCTGCCGGACTTCCACGTCGAGGGCGCGCGCTGACCGAGCCGATCTGGACACCGAGCCCGGAGGTGCTGGAGCGCGCAAACGTGGTTCGGCTCATGCGCCGTCACGGCATCGAGGACTACTGGGAGCTCGTGCGGCGCTCGCAAGAGGAGCCGGACTGGTTCTGGCCGGCGGTGATCGAGGACATGGGCCTGGAGTTCTCACAAGGGTGGGAGCAGGTCGTAGCCGTCTCGCACGGGCCCGAGTGGGCGACCTGGTTCGTCGGCGGCAAGCTGAACCTCGCGTGGAACTGCGTCCACCGGTGGGCACGCGGCGAGCGCGCCGAGTCTGAAGCCGCGGTCTGGGAGGGCGAGGACGGCACGGCGGCGACGTTCACCTACGCCCAACTCTCGGACGCCGTGACGCGGCTGGCGGAGGCGTTGGTACGGCTGGGCGTCGAGCCCGGCGATCGTGTCGCGCTGTTCCTGCCGATGTCGCCGGAGGTCGCAATCGCGTCCCACGCGTGCGCGCACATCGGCGCCGTTCAGGTTCCGATCTTCTCCGGCTTCGCCGCGCCTGCAGCGGCGGCGCGCCTCCAGGACTCCGAGGCGAAGGTGCTGATCACAGCCGACGGATCGCTCCGACGCGGCCGGGAGCTGCCGATGAAAGCGATCGCGGACGAGGCGGCCGCCGCAGCGCCGGCGCTCGAGCATGTGATCGTCTGGCGACGCCTCGGGCAGGAAGACGTGCCGATGCGAGCAGGGCGAGATGTGTTTTGGGACGAGGAGGCCGACGAGTCGCCGGGCGAGCTGGAACCGCTGCTGGTGGATTCAGAGCATCCCTACCTTCTGACCTATACCTCCGGGACCACGGGGCGACCGAAGGGTGTCCTCCACGTCCAGGGCGGCTTTCTCGTCTCGATCACCCGGGAGGTCTGCTACCAGGCTGACGCGAAGCCGGACGACGTCATCCACTTCTCCACGGACATGGGCTGGATCATGGGGCCGTGGACGGTGGTGGGCGGCGGAGCGCTCGGGACGACGCTGGTCTTTGCCGAAGGAGCGCCGGACTGGCCGGCCGACCGGCTTTGGCGCCTGCTCGAGCGCGAGCGGGCATCGATCCTCGGCGCGTCGCCGACCCTGATCCGGGCGCTCATTCCACACGGGGATCCCGAGGCCGACCTCACGTCGCTGCGGGTCATCGTCACAACCGGCGAGCCGTGGAATCCCGAGCCGTATCGCTGGCTCTTCGAGCGGGTCGGCGGCGGCCGCGCTCCGATCATCAACTGCTCGGGCGGGACCGAGGTTGGCGCGTGCTTCCTCTCGCCCACTCCCGCCATCCCGATCAAGGCGTGCTCGCTCGGGGGGCCGGCGCTAGGCATGGCCATGGACGTCGTTGACGCGGAAGGCCGGTCGGTGGTCGCTTCAGGCGAGGTCGGGGAGCTGGTCTGCCGTAAGCCCTTCCCGGGGATGACGCGCGGATTCTGGCGGGATCCTGAGCGCTACCTGGAGACCTACTGGCGCCGGTTCCCCGGAGTCTGGACCCATGGGGACTGGGCCTCGGTGGACGAGGACGGCTACTGGTTCCTCCACGGGCGCTCCGACGACACGCTGAACATCGCGGGGAAGCGGATCGGGCCGGCCGAGCTGGAGTCTGCGGCAGTAGAGCATCCGGGCGTGCTGGAGGCGGCGGCGGTCGGAATCCCGCACGAGGTCAAGGGCGAGGTCGCTTGGATCTTCTGCGTCCCGGCGCCCGGTGTGGAGGCGGGGGACGGCCTCGCCGCCGAGGTGGGCGAGCTCGTTGCCCGTGAGCTCGGCAAAGCGTTCCGGCCCGATCGCGTCGTCTTTGTGAACGCGCTGCCCAAGACGCGCAGCGCCAAGATCATGCGGCGGGCGGTGCGGGCAAAGGCTGTCGGCACGGATCCAGGTGATCTCTCCTCGTTGGAGAATCCGGAGGCGCTCGATGAGATCGGACGGGTCGTTGGCTGATTCGCTGAGGGGGGTTGCGCTCGTCACGGGCGGTGGGCGGGGGATCGGCGCCGGCATCGCGCGGGAGCTGGCCGCAGCGGGGATGAGCGTCGCCGCCGCCGCGCGGACTCGAGAGCAAGTCGAGGAGGTCGCGCGCGAGATCGACGGGCTGCCTGTCGTCGCGGACGTCTCGTCGCCGGGCGACGCGGAGGCGATGGTCGCGGAGGTGGAGCGCACGTTGGGCCCGATCGACCTGCTCGTGGCCAACGCCGGTATCAGCGGACCGAGAGAGGCGACGTGGGAGGCCGATCCGGTCCGGTGGTGGCACACCCATGAGGTGAACGTCCTCGGCGTCTTCCTCTGTTGCCGCGCCGTCATCCCGGGGATGATCGAGCGTGGTCGCGGCCGGATCGTCATCACGGCGAGTGGCGCCGCGTACCTGCCGGGGTCGCGCTCGGTGGCATACGGCTCGAGCAAGGCTGCCGTCAACCGCTTCGGCGAGACGCTCGCGCAGGAGCTCCAGCCGGACGGCATCCCGGTCTTCCCGATCAGTCCGGGGCTCGTCCAGACGGAGATGACCGGCGACGCTTTCCCGGACGACGCGCCCTGGACGCCGCCGGAGCTTGCGCCTCGGCTCGTTCGCGTCCTCGCGTCAGGACGGGCCGACAAGCTGACGGGCCGCTACATCCATGCCGAGCACGACGACATCGAGGATCTGATCCGCCGCGCCGACGAGATCGTCGAGAACGATCTCAACGCGATCCGGTTGCAACGCTGAGCGCTTAGCTCTTCGGGACGATCCACGTAGCGCGGGCGGAGCCGAGCAGGCGGCCGTCCTCGCCGAAGAGAGCGGTGCCCGCGTAGCGCTTCCGTCCGTCCTCACCGAGCGGCCAGCCCAGCACGACGCAACGTTCGCCCGGATGCGGCAAGTGCTCGACGTGCGCCGCGAGGCGGCCGAGGACCGGATTGCCCCGCTGGCCGAACTCGACGGCGTACGCGCCGGGGCAGTCGAGCGCTGCCCAGACGAACTCGGAGGAGATCACTTCCTCATGCGGCAGCCACGTCGCCGCGACGAGCTCGCGACCCTCGACCGGGCCGGCGTAGACCCGCAGCCCGTCGTCCCGCATCCAGCCGCAGACGAAGCATTCCGGGAAGACGCTGTCGCGGTCGCCTTGTGGCAGCGCGGCCGCGGCCGCTTCGTCGAAGGAGATGGGGTCCGGGACGTCGAGGTCGAGCTCGGCCGGTGCCGCCGCCGCGACGAGCTCGTCGCCGTCCCGCAGCTCGAGTGGGCCTTCGGTGTCCACCTCCAGCGGGCGCTCGAGCGGCGGCGGCAGGCGGAGGGTGACCTCGGCGGGCCCGTGCATGAAGGACGCGAGCAGCCCGCATGTGTAGCCGCCGTTCGCCGATTCGGCGGGACCGCGAAACTTCCGGTCGATGACGAGCTCCATGATGAGTAGACTATGTTTTCGACTGTGAGGCGAAAACTATGAGGCTTGCGCTTGCTCAGATCAACACCGTCGTCGGCGATCTGGACGGAAACGCCGCGCGGATCGTGGGCCGGGTGCGAGAGGCGCGCGACGCCGGTGCCGATCTGGTCCTCTTTCCCGAGCTTGCGGTTACCGGCTACCCGCCGGAGGACCTCCTCTTCCGGCCCGAGTTTCTGCGGCAGGCGCGGCGCAGCGTCGATCGGATCGCCGGCGAGACGGAGGACATTGCCGCGCTCGTCGGCTTCCCGTGGCTCGAGCGCGACCTCTTCAACGCGTGCGCGGTTCTCGCCGGCGGCGAGGTCCGCGCGATCTACCCGAAGCGGTTCCTTCCCAACTACGGGGTTTTCGACGAGGTGCGCTACTTCCAGCCCGGCAGGCAACTGCTGCTCCTGAAGATCGGCGAGGCGCTGATCGGGCCGACCGTCTGCGAGGACATTTGGCAGCCGGGGCCGCCCGCGACGGATCTGGCGCTCGCCGGCGCCCATGTCATCGCGAACATCTCTGCCTCGCCGTTCCACGTCGGCAAGGGACAGGAGCGCGAGGAGATGCTCGTGACGCGAGCGCGCGACAACGCCTGCTGGGTGGTGCTCGTCAACGCCGTCGGCGGGCAGGACGAGCTGATCTTCGACGGGCACAGCCTCGTCATCGACGAGGAGGGCGAGGTCGTCGCCCGCGCGCCGGCGTTCGAGGAGGCTCTCCTCGTCGTGGACATCGACGTCACGACTGCGATCGCGCGACGGCTCGTCGACACCCGCCGCCGTGCGCTGGCGCGGGAGCGCGAGGTTCCCGACCCGCCGCTCGTCGATCTCGGCGAACCGAGGGCGTCTCAGAAGCCTGTGGAGCCCCTGGTGGCCGAGCCGCTCGACGACCTCGAGCAGATGCGGCTCGCGCTCGAGCTCGGCCTACGCGACTACGTCGAGAAGAACGGCTTCGCCGAGATCGTCGTCGGGGTTTCCGGCGGCATCGACTCGGCGCTGACGCTCGCATTGGCGGTCGAGGCGCTCGGCGCCGATCGGGTGCACGCGGTCTCGATGCCGTCTCGTTACTCGTCGGAGGAAACCCGTCGCGACGCGAAGGCGCTTGCGGAGAATCTCGGCACGAGCTTCCTCGAGCTGCCGATCGACCCGATCTTCGAGGGCTTCGAGCAGACGCTTGCCGGCACGTTCGAGGGCCGCAAGCGGGACATCACGGAGGAAAACCTCCAGGCCCGCATCCGCGGAGTGCTTCTGATGGCGCTCTCCAACAAGTTCGGCTGGCTCGTGGTTGCGACCGGCAACAAGTCGGAGCTCTCAGTCGGGTACGCCACGCTCTACGGCGACATGGCCGGAGGATTCGCGCTCCTCAAGGACGTGTTCAAGACCGACGTCTTCCGGCTCTCGCGGCACCTGAACGAGCAGGCCGGCCGAGAGCTGATCCCGGAGTCGATCATCGATCGGGCGCCGAGCGCAGAGCTCCGAGACAACCAGCTCGACGAGGACTCGCTGCCTCCGTACCCCGCTCTCGACCGGGTGCTCGAGGCGTACGTCGAAGACGATCGCTCACGCGACGACCTGACGGACGGATTCGAGCCGGAGGTCGTCGAGCGCGCGATCGCGCTGATCGACCGAGCCGAGTACAAGCGCCGCCAGGCTCCCCCAGGCGTGAAGCTGCGACCGAAGGCCTTCGGCCGCGACCGCCGCACACCGATCACGAACCGCTGGACCGGCTAGCCGACGGACACCTCGCGGAGCGCCCGAAACCAGCGGAGCCGCTCGGCATAGGGCACGACCGCGTTCGCAGGCGACGTGGACGGGAGGACGAAGAGCCCGGTGTCGCCGAGCCGCCGTTCCTGCGCGCCGAGCTCGGGCCGCTCGTTGAAGACTCCTCGGAACGCCTCCTTGCCCACGAAGGCGATCCAACCCGGCCTCAGCTCCTCCGCAAGCGCGGCGAGCCGCTCCTCAGCGCCGGCAAAGTCGCCGCGACGCAGATCCCCGGAGCCGGACGTCGTCCGCGGCGCCGCATTCGTCAGGCCGTAGCCGAACGCCGGCAGCTC
>JBKPGE010000204.1:0-16097 GCA_046729215.1 Actinomycetota bacterium
ACGCTCCTGCGCATCCGCATACGAGCGCTCGAGTTCCTCGACCAGCTGTTCGATCCCAGCCATGAGCTAAGGGTAGTGTCAGCCCGAAAGTCAAGCGGGCCCGGCCGCGCCTGGCCCGCTGACATTCACAAGAACCTCTGACGAAGGGGGTTCATGGGGAGAACATGGTTCCCCCATGCTCTCTAGGCCATGACTTCGACCTTGCGCTCGGCAGGGTCGAGGCGGCCTTCGCGCCGGAGGACGTCCTTCAGCGCGCGGATCGAGACTTCCAGCTGGTCGAGCGTCGGCTCGCGCGTCGTCAGCCGCTGAAGCCAAAGGCCGGGCGCCAGCAGCGTCATGAGGATCCGGTTGTCGGTGTGCCTCCCCGCGAACCGGATCAGCTCATAGGCGATGCCCGCGATCACAGGGAGAAGCA
This sequence comes from Actinomycetota bacterium, assembly GCA_046729215.1. Taxonomy (GTDB): domain Bacteria; phylum Actinomycetota; class Thermoleophilia; order Gaiellales; family Gaiellaceae; genus JACDAN01. The sequence continues at coordinate 416 of JBKPGE010000204.1, forward strand.
GGATCCGGCTCGCGATCAGCCAGTACCAGACGGGCTGCCCGAAGAACGCGAAGACGAAGATCGCGATCACCATGACCCAGAGCAGGAACGCCGTCCCGCACCGGGGATGAATGAGGCTGTAACGCTGGACACGGTCCGGCTCCAGCTCCTCGCCGGCCTCGTAGGCGTTGATCGCCTTGTGCTCGGCCGCGTGGTACTGAAAGACGCGCTTGAGATCGGGCAGGAACGAGATCAAGACGAGGTAGGCGATGAAGAGCGCGACTCGGATCAAGCCTTCGACGACGACGAAGAGACCGGTCGTCTCGATCGGCAGCCAGCTGGTGAGCAGCGCCGGAGTGACCTTGAAGAGCAGGAGCGCGAAGCCGATCGCGATGACGAAAGCGAAGATGATCGCGCCGCGGCCGATCTCGGTCGCGACCTCGTCGTCGTCTCCCTCCTCCTGCGCCGCGTAGTTGGCCGAGATCGCAAGAGCGCGGAAACCGATCGCGAGCGACTCGCCGAGCGCGATGATTCCGCGGATGACCGGGAGCCGGAAGATCCGATGCCGGGCCATCACCGAGTTGATCTCCTTGTTGACCTGAGCGATGTCTCCGTCGGGCTTGCGGACCGCGAGCGACCAGTTCGAGGGGCCGCGCATCATGACGCCCTCGAGGACGGCCTGACCCCCGATTGGAGCGCTCATGCTCTTAGCTTAGGGCTAGCCCCGACGCGCGCCGCCGGCACGCTCGAGGCGGCGCTGGAAGCGCTCGACACGCCCGCCCGTGTCCATCAGCTTCTGCTTACCCGTGTAGAAGGGGTGGCAGTTCGAGCAGATCTCGACGTGCAGCTCGGGCTTCGTCGAGCGCGTCACGAACTCGTTGCCGCAGGAGCAGCGAACGGTGGCGGTCACATATTCGGGATGGATGTCGGGCTTCACAGCTGGCCCAGGATAGCAGTAGCTATGTTTCCCGAAACGTTGCCTCCGGAGACGACGGCGACGACCGTCTCTCCCTCTTCCAGAGCGACTTTGCCGACAAGCAATGCAGCCACAGCAGCCGCTCCGGCCGGCTCACAGGCGAGCTTCGCCCGCCCGTAGACGAAGCGCATTCCGGCCTCGATCTCCTGCTCATCAACGAGCACGGTGTCGAGGCCACGCGCTCTTGCGATGTCTAGTGGTAGGCGGCCGGCGAAGGGCGCGTTCAGCCCGTCGGCGATCGATTTCGGCTCGACCGGGACCGGCTCGCCCGCGGCGAGCGCCGCCGAGAGCGCGTTCGAGCTGCGCGGCTCAACGCCGACGATGCGGGCATTCGGCAGCGCGGTCGCGATTCCGGCGATGAGCCCGCCGCCTCCGACCGGCACGACGACAACGTCCACGTCGGGTACGTCCTCGGCGATCTCGAGCCCGACGGTCCCCTGACCGGCGATCACGAACGGGTCGTCGAACGGGTGGATGAAGCTACGACCGGTCTGCGTGTGCAGCTCCTCGAGCCGCTCGAAGACTGTCTCGGGCCCGGCTGCCTCGAGGTCCACATCGGCGCCGTACCCGCGCGTCGCTTCGATCTTCGCCGGGCTTGCCGTCGCCCACATGACGAGTAACGCATCGAGCCCTTCGAGCCGGGCGCAGTAGGCGACGGCTTGCGCGTGGTTTCCGGCGGAGACGCTGATCAGCCCGCGGGCTCGCTCCTCCTCGCTCAGCGAGCGCAGGTTGTTCAGGACGCCGCGGGGCTTGAAGGAGCCGGTGCGCTGGAAGAGCTCGGCCTTGAGGAACACGCGCGGCCCGAGCGTCGCCGAGCTGAATATCGGTGTGCGGTGCAGATCGCTGCCGATCGTCTCGCGCGCAGCACGGACGTCGTCGAGCGTGACGGCGTCAGGCACCGCTGCGAATCTCGGCGAGCCGGCCGGCCAGAAACGAGATGTCCTCGAACTGCACCGAACAGCCGGCTCCGCGCGGGGATTGCGCGAGGAAGCCGATGCGCGGATCGATACCAGGCTCGAGAGCGAAGTACCGCACCAGGCGCCAGGTCTCGGCATTGGTGGAAGCGTGGAACGCGAATGCCTGCCCGAGCCGAGCCACCCGCAGGCTCACGGCGTCCCCGTCGACCGTGAACGAGTTGCAGTCGTCCGAGACGTCGCGCGTTACGACGGAGACGACCATCGGCTCGTGCTGCAGCGAGAGCTCGAAGCAAAGCTTCGCCCACAATCTCTCGTTGGCCCAGACGAGCAGAACGCCGGCGTCGTAGTCCGACCGGAAGGCGACGGTCACGCGGGCCGAGAGCGAGTAGTCGCCCTCGACCTCTCCGAGCAGGCGCGGGGCGTTGAGGATCGCGGTGCGGTCGCCCGGATCGACGAAGACATCGGTCTTGGGGCCGGCCTCGACGGCAAGCGTGTCCTCGGTCGCGATCCAGCCCACGGGATCGGGCTCCCACGCAAGCGGCGAGGGAAAGCCCGCGATCTCGACCGTCTCCACCTCAGGTGAGGGTGTACTCGGGGCCCGAGCCGCCCTCTGGCGGGGTCAGGCGTCCGCCCTTCGCGGTGATCGCGCCGCACTGGACGCAGTTCGACGGCGTCACCTCGACGGTCGTCGCGCCGCCGTCCTCCGCGACTTCGTAGACCTGCGCCGGGCACATGCGCTCCCAGAGCCGCCCCATCCCCTCGGGAACGTCGGTCCGAACGCGGATGTGGTTGGGGGCGTCGTCGCGCGTCTTGTTCCCGGAGAGATAGACGGACGACAGCTTGTCGAAGGTCAGCTCCCCGTCCGGCGCCGGGTAGTGAGCCGAGCGCTTCGTCCGGATCAGGCGCACCGCGGCATCAGGATGGGTGGCCATGTTCGTCGGCGGGAACTTCCCGAAGCTCATCGTCATCGCCCCGGCCATCGCGCCGCCCATTAGGAAGCCGTGCGCGAACGCCTGCCGCATGTTCCGAACCTGCTCGAGATCCTTGTGGATGAACGACGCCCTTACCGAGTCGTCATAGGACGCCAGCGCACCCGGCGTCCAGGGTGTCCGTCCGGGCTGCAAGGCCGCGTAGGCAGCCTCGGCGGCGAGCCGGCCGGACTCGATCGCGTAGTGGATCCCCTTCAGCGCCGGCACGTTGACGAAGCCGGCACCGTCGCCGGTCAGGAGAAGCCCGGGTGCATGGAGGCGCCGCGGCAGCGCCACGAAGCCGCCCTCCGGGATCGTCTTCGCGCCCCACCCGATCCGCTCGCCGCCCTCGAGCATGCGACGGACGAACCGGTGCGTCTTCAGCTCCTGGAGCAGGTCGTGGACGGAGAGCTCGACGTCACGGTAATCGAGCCCGACGACCATTCCGATCGTGAGCATGTCGTCGCCCATCGGGTAGATGAACGAGCCGCCGAACTCGCGGTACCTGCGGCCGCCGCGCAGGGGCCACCCCATCGTGTGAATGACTCGATCGAGCGGGCGTGCGACCTTCCAGACCTCCTTCACGCCCAGCGCCCACACCTGCGGGTTCTCGCCGGCGAGCCCGAAGTGGTCGAGCGCGACCCCCGTCAGGTGCCCCTGGGTTCCCTCGGCGAGCACCGTCACCTTCGCCGTGACGTCGGAGCCGGGCTCGAAGTTCCCGAGCGGCTCGCCGTCCTTGCCGCGGCCCTTGTCGCCGGTGCGCACGCCCACCGTCCTCGCCCCGGTGACGAGCAGCTTCTCGGCCGCGGTCTCGGGGAGAATCGCTGCGCCGCCCGCCTCGGCCTGCTCCGCGAGCCACCGCGAGAGCTGCGAGAGCGACGCGACGAAGTTCCCGTCGTTGCTCATCGTCGGCGGCGTCGGGATCCGCAGAGCGGACCGGTTGGTCAGGTAGTAGACGCTCTCGTGGTCGACGGCGCCGTAGGACGGGATGTCTTCGATCCGCAGTCCGCGGCCGCCATACAAACGCCGCAGCCCGCGTGGATTGACAACCGCGCCCGAGACGATGTGCGCGCCGACACCCTTGCCCTTCTCCAGAACGGCAACGGGCACCTCACCGAGGCGCTCGGACATCTCCGGCGACTCCTCGAGAAGCTGCCCGAGCCGGATCGCGCAAGCGAGCCCTGCGGGCCCTGCACCGACGATCAGCACGCCGACATCGATTCGCTCCTCCGGCGGGTCGCTCGGCGCGGCGATGAACTCAGCCGGGTCGAAGGGACGAGGAAAGTCGGCCGGTCTCACGCGGCGATGCGGTTGTCACTCCTGGAACGCATGCTGCGTGATCCTAGGACGCGTAGCGTTTCAGGATTTCCTCCGGCGGACGAGCTCGGCCAGCTTCGGAACGATCTCGTGCAGGTCGCCGACCACTCCCAGATCACAGAAATCGAAGATCGGCGCATTGGGATCCTTGTTGATCGCGACGATGACGCCTGAGCTCTGCATGCCGACCTTGTGCTGGATCGCCCCGGAGATCCCGCAGGCGACGTAGAGCTTCGGCGAGACCGTCTTCCCGGTCTGTCCCACCTGAGTCGCGTACGGGTACCACCCTGCGTCGACGACCGCCCGCGTGGCAGCCACCGCGCCGCCGAGCGCTTGGGCTAGCTCCTCCACCAGCTTGAAGTTGTCCGGGGAGCCCAGGCCACGGCCGCCTGCGACGATCACATCGGCCTCCTCGATCGACGGCCCCTCGCTCTCGGCATGGGCCTGCTCGACCATCGTCGCCCCGAGAGAGAAGTCCTCGAAGCCCACGTCGAAGTCCTCGACCTCGGCCTCGCCGCCGGACTCCTTCGGGTCGAAGGTTCCTGCGCGGATCAGCGCCAGCCGCGGCTCGCCGTTCCAGCCGACGTCGACGTAGACCGTGTCGCCGAGCGCGGGTCGCTTTCCGATCAGGGTTCCGTCCTGCTGCACGAGATCGGTCAGATCCCAGTTGAGCCCGGCACCGAGCCGCGCCGACAGTCCGGCGGCGACGTCCGCCGACAGCACCGAGGCGGCAAAGAGAACCGTGTCGAAGCCCTGGTCGCGGACGAGGCCGGCCAGCGCATCGACGCGCGGCTGCGGCAATGGCTTCTCGAGCTCGGGCCTGTCGGCGACAAAGACCTTCGAGGCGCCGTATACGCCCGCCGTGGCCGCCACATCCCGGACCCCGGAGCCGAGGACCACGCCGGCCACGTCTCCGCCCAGCTCGGCAGCCTTCGAGAGAACGCCGAGTGCTGGCTTGAGCAGCTCGCCCTCGTGGTGCTCGAGAAAGACCAGGGTCGCCACTAGAGGACTTTCTTCTCCGCGAGGTACTCGACGATCTTCTCGGCGGCGCTTCCGTCGTCCTCGATCTTGACCGTGTCGCCCCGCGGCGGCGGGTCGTTGAGCGCTTGGACGACGGTCTTGGAGCCTGATTCGCCGACCCCTCCCCCGTCGACTCCGAGCTCGGAGACGGAGGCCGTGCGCTGCGGCTTGGAGCGAGCGCCCATGATCCCCTTGAGCGACGGGTAGCGAGGCTCGTTGATCGCGTCGGAGACGGCGACGACCGCGGGCAGTGGCGCCTCGATCGTGTCGTAGCCAAATTCCGTTTGGCGCTTTCCGGTCACCTTTCCGTCACCAACCGTGAGCTCCGCAACCTGCGAGATGACCGCGCGCCGGAGCCGGTCGGCTACTGCGGCCCAGAGGACGGCGCCGTCGGAGTCGCCGGCCTGCTGTCCGAAGAGGATGAGGTCGGCGTCCTCTGGCTCGAGCGCCGCCGCAAGCACGTTGGTGGTGCCCACGAGATCGGAGCCCGCAGCCGCGTCGTCCGTGACCAGAAGCGCAGCGTCTGCGCCCATCGCGAGCGCCTTCCGGACGCTGTCCTGCGCGCTCTGCGGGCCCATGGAGACGATGAGAACCTCGCCGCCTTGAGCATCCTTGATCCTCAACGCCTCCTCGACCGCGTGCGTGTCGAAGGGGTTGATCGCACCTTCGCCGGAGCGGTCGAGCCGCCTCGTATTGGGATCGATTCGCGCGTGAGTCGTGCCCTCGGGCACGTGTTTGACACAGACGGCGATCTTCACGGGGAGAGAACTCTAATCGGCCGCCGCGCCTGGTTTGCGCCGAGGACTCTGCTAGGGTCTTGCGCTTCGAGCGCGAACCGGAGCGAAGGGTCCCAGCACATGAGCGGCCACCGGACGACAGCCCGAGCGATTCTCCTTGTCGCGACCCTCGGTCTTCTGGCCGGGCAGGCGGCGGCTATCCCGGATCCGGGCACGGCGCCCAAGCGCAAGCCGGCGGGGAAGAAGGAGCCGATCACCGGCAAGCGGATCATCTTCCCGGTCCTCGGAAAGTTTCAGTACTCGAACGACTTCGGCGACCCGAGGCCACAGGGATCACACGAGGGGATCGACATCGTTGCGCCGCGGAAAGCCCTTGCGCTTGCCGCGGAGGCCGGGCGCGTCAAGTTCCACATCACGTCCGCGCGCGCGGGCTGCATGCTCTACCTGTACGCAGACAGCGGCACCACGTACATCTACATCCACTTGAACAACGACCTGGGCATGACGAACGACAACCGCGGCCGCTGCGCTCCCGGGATCGCGTTTGCGCCGGGTTTGAAGAGCGGCGCCCGAGTCGTGGCGGGCGAGCCGATCGGATTCGTCGGGGATTCCGGCGATGCGAACGGAATCCATCCCCACCTCCACTTCGAGCTCCATCCCAACGACGGCGCGGCCGTGAGCCCCTTCACGGCGCTGAACCGCGCGTGGCGGTTGCTCTTCGCAGCTCCGCGGCCGGGTCAAACCTCACTCTGGCTGAAGGGCAACGTGCTCGATCGGCAAACGGACGCGCTCGAGGTTCAGGTGTCGAGCCTCGGGGTTCGCACGACCGGCTTGAAGCTCGGCGGTATCAGCCGCCTCGTCTCGCTTGCGGTCGAGCCCTACACGCTGATCGAGCGCACCGTCGGCGCCGTCCTCGGCAAGGAGCGCGCCACGGTCTGGACGGAGAACATGCCGGTGACGCTCGACGCGCAGCTCGGCAAGCCCGGCGCGATCACCGCCGAGCGGATCCTTCTCAGCGGCTCTACCGGCCCGTAAGGCGCCGACACGGCAGCGCCGACCGGAAGGGGCCGCGCGTGTGCTTTGCCGCGCGGCGGCCTTAAGGGTCCACGGGCCGCGCTAGCGACCCGTGAACCGGGGCTCGCGCTTCTCGGTGAACGCGGTGAGGCCTTCCTTCGCGTCCTCGCTTGCGAAGAGCTCTCCGAAGCGATCGGCTTCGCGCGCCAGATTCTCGGCGTGATCGCCGCCCAGCGCTCGGTTGACAGCTTGCTTCGCCGCCTCGAGCGCGAGCGGGCTTTTCGCCGCGAGTTGTAGGGCCACTTCCAGTGCCCGCGGCAGGAGCTCCTCGGGCTCCGTGACGGCGTTGACGAGGCCCCGCTCGAGGGCCTCGTCGGCGTCGACGGTGCGGCCAGTGAGGATCAGCTCCTTCGCGAAACCCAGAGTCGTCGCCCGCGCGAGACGCTGCGTCCCTCCCCACCCGGGGATGATTCCGAGGTTGATCTCGGGCTGGCCGAGCTTTGCGCGTGAAGACGCATAGCGAAGATCGCAGGCAAGCGCGAGCTCGCAGCCGCCGCCGAGCGCGAATCCGTTGATCGCCGCGATCGTCGGCTGAGGCATCGTCTCGAGCAATCGGGCCACCTCATGGCCAAGGTCGCCCCAGGCCCTCGCCTCATCGACGTCGAGGCCGCTCATGTACGCGATGTCCGCGCCCGCGATGAACGCCCGGTCGCCGGCGCCGGTCAGAACGACCACGCGGGTCTCGACGTCGCGGGCCAGCTCGCCGAGCCGGTCGCGCAGCGCCGTCAGCGTCTCGAGATCGAGGGCGTTCAGTGCCTCGGGGCGGTCGACCTTGACGACCGCGACGGGTCCCTCGCGGCTGACCTCGATCAGCTGACGGGAACCTTTTCGCGCAGGAACTCGACGATCTCGCCCATCGGCGCTCCGGGCGTGAAGATCTCGGCGACGCCGAGCCGCTTGAGCTCGTCCGAATCCTGCTTCGGGATCGTGCCGCCGACGACGACGAGGACGTCGTCGGCGCCGTTCTCCTTCAGTCCCTCGACGATCTTTGGCACGAGCGTCATGTGCGCGCCGGAGAGAATCGAGATCCCGACAGCATCCGCATCCTCCTGGATCGCGGTCTCGACGATCTGCTCAGGCGTCTGATGGAGGCCGGTGTAGATGACCTCCATGCCGGCGTCGCGCAGGGCCCTGGCGATGATCTTCGCCCCCCGGTCATGCCCGTCGAGGCCGGGCTTCGCAATCACCACCCTGATCTTCGCTGCCACGCCGTGAGTATAGGAATGGGCCACTTCGGGAAGAACCTCCTCTGGCTCTTCCCGGGATGGGACAAACTATGGCGCACATGGAACTCACCGTGATCGGCTGCTCGCCGGCGTGGCCCAACCCCGGCGGCGCCCAATCCGGGTACCTCGTCCAAGGGCCTCCGGGCCGCGTCCTGCTCGACTGCGGCGCCGGCGTCCTCGCCAAGCTCCGCGAGCACGAGGACTGGCCGCGGGTCGACGCGATCTGCATCACCCACTTCCATCTCGACCACTGGGGCGATCTCGTCCCCTGGGTGTGGGCACAGTCCTTCGGGCCTGCGTCTGATCTGCCGGAGCCCGAGCTTTGGCTCCCGCCCGGCGGCCGTAAGGTGCTCAGCGAGATCGGCGGGCGCCTCGGCTTCCCCGACATGTTCGAAAACGCGTTCCAGGCCTCCGAGTACGCCGACGGCGAGGAATTCGAGACGGCGGGCATGCGGGTCACGCCGCGGAAGGTGCTCCATTACGACCTCTTGGCGTTTGGCTTCCGCGTCTCCGCCAATGGGAAGTCGCTGGCATATTCGGGCGATAGTGGACCGAACGGCAGCCTCGCCGAGCTCGCGCGCGACGCGGATCTCTTCCTGTGCGAGGCCACGCTGGACCAGCCTTACCCAGAGGGCGGAACGCGTGGGCACCTCGCAGCGGTAGAGGCCGACGCTGCCTTCCAGGCGTCCGGGGCGAAGCGGCTACTCCTCACGCACCGCCCCAAGGAGCGTCCGCTCGATCCGGCGTTCGAGCAGGTCCACGACGGTCAGAAGGTCGCCGTCTAGAAGACCGGCGTCTCGCGCCAGACGCCCCAGATCTCCCTGAGCGCGTCGCACATCTCCCCCATCGTCACGCCCGCATGGGCGCACTCGATGAAGAGCGGCATCAGGTTGGCGTCTCCGGCGGCCCCTTGCTTGAGCCGGTCGAGAGCCGCTTCGGCCGCGGCCGAGTCCCGCCGCTCGCGCAGCGAGCGAACCCGCGCGATCTGCTTGTTCTCGAGCGCCGGATCGATGCGCAGGATCTCGAGCTCCGGCTCCCCGGCGGCCTGGTACCGGTTGACGCCGACGATCACCCGCTGCTTGGCCTCGAGCTCGGACTGGTAGCGGAACGACGCGTCGGCGATCTCCCGCTGGAAGAAGTTCTCCTTGATCGCAGGGACGACTCCACCGAGGGCGCGGATCCGATCGAAGTAGTCGTACGCCTCCGCCTCGAGTCGGTTCGTGAGGTCCTCGACGAAGTACGAGCCGCCGAGGGGATCGATCGTGTTGACCACGCCGGTCTCGTGCGCGATCACCTGCTGCGTGCGAAGCGCAAGGCGGACCGCGTTCTCGGTCGGCAACGCGAGCGCCTCGTCGAACGAGTTCGTGTGGAGTGACTGCGTTCCCCCGAGCACCGCCGAGAGCGCCTCGAGCGCTGTACGGACGATATTCACCTCGGGCTGCTGCGCCGTCAGGGAGACGCCTGCGGTCTGCGTGTGGAACCGCATCAGCCACGAGCGCGGATTCTTCGCTTCGTAGCGCTCGCGCAGCTCGCGGGCCCAGATCCTCCGCGCAGCGCGGTACTTGGCGATCTCCTCGAAGAAGTCGATGTGCGCGTTGAAGAAGAAAGAGAGCCGCGGCGCGAAGTCGTCGACGTCCAGCCCCCGCTCGATGCCCGCCTCCACGTAGGTGAAGCCGTTCATGAGCGTGAAGGCGAGCTCCTGGACGGCGTTCGAGCCCGCCTCGCGGATGTGGTAGCCGGAGATCGAGATCGGATGCCACTTGGGCATCTCCTCGGCGCAGAACTCGATCATGTCCGTCACGAGCCGCATGGACGGCTCGGGCGGGTAGATCCACTCCTTCTGGGCGATGTATTCCTTGAGGATGTCCGTCTGGATCGTCCCGCGGAGCTCAGAGCGAGGGACGCCCTGGTTCTCCGCGACGCCGACGTAGAAGGCCAGCGCGATCGGCGCCGTGCAGTTGATCGTCATGGAGGTCGAGACATCGCCGAGCGGGATGCCCGAGAACAGCGTCTCCATGTCCTCGAGCGAGTCGATGGCGACCCCCTCGCGGCCGACCTCACCGAGCGATCGCGGGTGGTCGGAGTCGTAGCCCATCAGCGAGGGCATGTCGAAGGCGGTCGAGAGCCCCGTCTGCCCGTGCTCGAGTAGGTATCGGAAGCGCTCGTTCGTCTCCTCGGCGGTGCCGAAGCCGGCGAACTGCCGCATCGTCCAGAGCTTCCCGCGATACATCGACGGGTAGACGCCGCGCGTGAACGGATAGACGCCGGGGAAGCCGAGGTCCCGCTCTTTGTCGATGTCGACCGATTCGACCGAGTAGAGCGGGTCGATCTCGACCCCGGAGATCGTGGAGAAGAGCTCGCCCTGGCGTTCGGGCGTGGCGTCGTAGAGCGCTCGCCGCCATTCGGCGATGCCGCTCAGAGCGCCGCGGCGGTCTTCCGTCGTTGCCATTCCGGCAATTGTATGAGCCCGATTGGCGATCGGGCCTCAGCGGAGCCCCTACCTAGGCGGCTGCTGAATCCCAGAGAGGCCGCGGCGGACGATCGTATGCGCGGCCCGGCTGCTCGCCGAAGATCGGAGGCCGGTACATGATCGGCCCGAGCAGCGCGCAGGCCGGGCACTCGCGGACCATGAAGAGGAAGTCTTGGTCGCCTGACTCCTCGGTATAGCCGCAGTCGGGGCAGAAGCGGACGTAGGTCTCGTAGCTCATCATCGGTTCACCTCTGGCCGTCGACGCTATCGGCACCACAAAGGCGGCAGCCAGACCTGTCTGGGCCATTTGCAGTGACGCAAGTGGGCTAAGTGTTTCTGGCCCGGCGCCGATAAGGCTTCACATGAGGGAAGGCCAGGCGAATCCGGCTTGTCGTCGGCGGCGCCATCGTGGCCGCGGCTCTCGCCGGCGCCCTTCTCGTGGCGATCGCGCAGGGCTCGCCGGAGCGGAGCTCCGCCCGCGCCAACTCGACCGATTTCAGCGTCCGGGGCGACGACGACCACGCTGCAGTCCGCATCAGGTCTCAACCTGGAGCTCGCCGCGAATACGACCTACAGCTTCGAGTACTACATCCTCTTCTCGAGCGCGCAGGCCAACAACGCGGTTCCGCAGCGAGACGAACGGCACAAGCGTGTCGATCAAGACGTACTCCTGGGGCTCCATCTCCGCCGCCTGAGCCCTAGCCGACCACGACCTCGACGAGAAAGGCGACGGCGATCGCGATCAGCGCGACGCCGATCGCGCGTCGTAGCGTCGCCTCGGAGAGCCGCGCCGTGAGGCTCGCGCCGAGCCACCCACCCGGAAGCGCCCCGGCAATTCCTGCGAGGAGGAGAGCCCACTCGATCTCGCCGAGCAGCGCATGTGTCGCAAATGCGAAGAGGCCGAGCGCGAAGCCGATCACGAGGTTCGTCCCGACCGCGCGGTGAGCGGTGAGCCCGACGCCGCGGAGCAAGGCGGGCATCCGCAGCGTTCCGAGAATCACCCCCACCGCGCCGCCGAGCACGCCGATCACGAAGCCGAAGAGAACGGCGGGAGTGAGCCTCGGCTTCTCCGAGGGTCGGCCGTGGATCGGCCGAGCGAGGAGATCGAAGCCGTTCCAAGCCAAGATCGCGGCGATCAGGGCGAGGAGCAGCCGGGTCGGGAGCTCGTCCGTCAGCAGCGCGCCGGCGACGGCCCCGACCACCGACGGCGGCCCCATCCAAGCGACCACACGCCAGTCGACCCGGCCGGCGCGGGCATGCCGGTAGCCGCCGGACGCCGCCGATGCTGCGCTGATGCCGATGTTCGTGCCGGCTCCAGCGGCCGCGTCTCCCGAGAGCAGCAGGATCGCCGGAAGCCGAAGCGTGCCGAGGACGAGGCCGACCGCCGAGCCGAGATACCCGGCCGCGAACGAGGCGAGGAACGCTAGGAGGAGCTGCCAGGCGTCCAGAGCGGCTCGTCCCCGCCGCGGTTCGCGGTGCGGGCGAGGATGAAGAGGAGATCTGAGAGGCGGTTGAGGTAGAGGGCGACGAGCGGGTTCAGGTCGACTTGCTCGGCCGCATCGAGGACCACCAGCTCGGCGCGGCGGCAGATCGCCCGGGCGACGTGCAGCCGAGCGGCGGTTTCAGTGCCTCCTGGAAGCACGAAACTCTTGAGCTCCGAGAGATCGGCGTTGAAGCGGTCGCAGTCGGCCTCCAGGCGGTCGATCTGCTCCTGCGCGACTCGCAGTCGTCCGTCGTCGGGGTCGAACGGGACGCTGACGTCGGCGCCGAGGTCGAAGAGCTCGTTCTGGACGCGCGCGAGCACCGTCCGGATCTCCTCAGGAAGATCGCCGGCCAGCACCACGCCGACATGCGAGTTGAGCTCGTCCACGGTCCCGAACGCCGCGATCCGGCAGTCGAGCTTCGACACGCGGCTGCCCTCGCCGAGACTCGTCTCGCCGCGGTCGCCACCGCGTGTGTAGATGCGAGTCAGGCGAACCGGCTCGTCGGCTTTGCGCGGCATGGAGAGAAGCTTAGGCGCCGACTCGGCGGCGCCGACCAGAAGAGGCCATGGCGGCTTTGCCAGCGTGGCCGTTTACTTGCCGAGCCGGAACGTCTCGCGCACGCGCATTCGGTCGCGTTCTTCCTCTTCCATGAGCGCAACCTCGGCGATGTGGAACTTCGCCGGCAAGAGCCCCTCGAGCCGGCGCTCCACCCGCTCGAGCGTTGCAGCGCGATCCTCGCCGCCCGACAACGTAAGCGAAGCGTGCGGCGGGGGGTCGCTCCCCGCCGCGCCATACGGCGGGAACTGAGGATAGAGGCGCCAGAGGGCGCGCATCACGTCCCGCAACGGCTGCTCGGGCTCGGGGACTGCATAGACCGCGCCGCTCTCCTCCCATTGGGCGAGCCTTGCGAGCTCGAGGTCGAACGGCGGGTGCGAAGCGAAGAACGAGCCGAGCGCCTCGTGGTGCTGGTCGACCTCGGTTGTCGATGCGAACGGGTAGAGCAGGGTGATCGAGAGCGGGATCCGTTCCGGTATGCGCTCGGGATAGAGCTCGTCGTGAGCAGCCGCCAGCGCCGGATGCTGATCGGCGAGGATCAGGGTGAGATACGTCTCGAGCTCTCGATCCGCCACTAGCCGGCGGCCAGCTCGCGCCTCTTCAGGTCGAGCACCGAGCGCGCGATCACGAGCCTCTGGATCTCGCTCGTACCCTCGTAGATCTCCGTGATCTTCGCGTCGCGGTAGTAGCGCTCGACGGGGAACTCCTTCGTGTACCCGTAGCCGCCGAGGATCTGGATCGCCTCCGCGGTCTGCCGACGCGCCGTCTCCGAGGCGAAGAGCTTGGCCTTCGCGCCTTCCTCCGTGTGCGAGCGCCCCTGATCCTTGAGCCACGCAGCGCGGTAGACGAGCAACCGGGCGGCATCGATCTCCGTGGCCATGTCGGCGAGCTTCCACTGGATCGCCTGGTGCTCGGCGAGCCGCTTGCCGAACGTCCGCCGCTCCTTCGCGTACTCGCGGGCGACGTCGTAGGCGGCCTGCGCGATGCCCAGCGCCTGGGCGGCGATGCCGATCCGCCCGCCGTCCAGCGTCGCCATCGCAACGGTGAAGCCCTTCTCTTCTTCGTGCAGGAGCCGGTCGCGTCCGATCTCGACCCCCTCGACCGCGATGTCGTTCGTCACCGACGAGTTGAGCCCGAGCTTCTCCTCCTCGCGCGTGATCGTGACGTGGTCGGCGTCGAGGATGAACGTCGAGACGCCCTTCGGGCCCGGCGTGTCGGGATCGGTTCGGGCGAAGAGGAGAAACGTCGAAGCGTGTGCGCCGTTCGTGATCCACTGCTTCGAGCCGGTGATCGTCCAGCCGCCGCCCGTCGGCTGGGCGAGCGTGCGCAGCGCGCCGGCGTCGGAGCCGGCCTCCGGCTCGGTCAGCGCGAAGGCGCCGATGCCCTCGCCGCGCGCCAGGGGCGGAACGAAGCGCGCCCGCTGCTCGTCCGTGCCGAAGTCGAGGATCGGAAGCGTGCAGGCGCTCGTGTGCACCGCGACGGTGACGCCGACGCCCGCATCGGCGCGCGAGAGCTCCTCGAGGACGAGGATGTACGAGAGGAAATCGGCTCCCGCACCGCCGTACTCCTCGGGCACGCAGGCGCCCATGAGCCCGAGCTCGGCGAGCTTGCCGTAGAGCTCGCGGGGGAAGTGGTGGTCGCGGTCCCATTGCGATGCGTTCGGCTCGATCTCGGCCTGCGCGAAGTCACGCGTGAGCGCCTGAATCTCCCGCTGGTCGTCGCTGAGGGCGAAGTCCATGGCCGAGCGAGTATACGAGCGGCTCTGTAGAGCAGAACAGCTATTGTTCTTATAACAGAAATGATCAGTGCAGACCTCTTACGCGAGGCGCGTCTTCGGGCAGGGCTCACCCAGAAGGAGCTAGGTCAGCGCGTCGGCCGTCCACAGTCGCAGATCGCTCGCTGGGAAAGTGGTCGGGTTGAACCGAGCCTCGAGACGCTGCGCAAGCTGATCCGCGCCTGTGGGCTCGAGTTGACGTACGGGCTAGCCAACTACGACGACTCCTACGTGCCGTACATCGAACGCCTGCTCAAGCTCACACCACAAGGTCGAATCGAGGACGCACTCGAACGAGAAGCAGTTTTTGGAGAGATCCGTGGAGTCGCGTAATCGCCTCGAGCCGGATCGCATCCTCACGGCGCTGGTCAAGCGACACGTCGAATTCGTCGTCATCGGCGCTGTCGCGGCGATTGCACATGGCGGCCCTCTCATCACTCAGGACCTCGACATCAGCCCAGCGCGCGAGCCCGGGAACCTCGACCGCCTGGCCAAGGCTTTGAAGGACCTCGATGCGCGACTGCGGCTCCCAGACGATTCGTCCGGCATCGAGTTCCCGATCGAACCGCGCTTCCTCGGCAGCGTCGAAAGCTGGACACTGAAAACGCCGAGCGGCGACATCGATCTGCTTTTCGTTCCCTCCGGCACCGCTGGATACGAGGACTTGAAGCGATCAGCCGTCTCTGTGGAACTGTGGGGTCAAGACGTGCTCGTCGCCTCGCTCGAGGACATCATCCGCATGAAGGAGGCTGCAGGCCGGCCGAAGGATCTTGGTCAGCTTCCCGCCCTGCGGCAGACGCTCGAGCTCCGACGGGAACGCGATCAGTCGTAGCGGTAGAAGCCCTCGCCCGACTTCCGGCCCAGGCGGCCCGCCTCGACATGCTCGCGCAGGAGCGGGCACGGCGCGTACTTGTCATCGCCGAAGCCCTCGCGCAGCACCTCCATGATCGCCACGCAGGTGTCCAGGCCGATGAGGTCGGCGAGCGCCAACGGGCCCATCGGGTGCGCGAACCCGAGCTTCGCGATCGTGTCGATCGCCTCGGCCTCCGCCACCCCGTCGTGAAGCGCCCATACCGCCTCGTTGATGAACGGCATCAGGATGCGGTTGGACACAAAGCCGGGGAAGTCGTTCGCGAGCGCCGGCGTCTTCCCGAGCTCTTCGGCGAAGGCGACGATCGCCTCCAC
>JBKPGE010000205.1:0-3307 GCA_046729215.1 Actinomycetota bacterium
CCGCTCGAGCGGTAGCGCCGGATCGCGCCTCGCACTCGAGCGGCCGGCATCGGCGGCCGCGGCAACCGCTCCTGCGCCACCGCAAGCCGCTCCCTGAAATGTCACTCCCTCTTCAGTTGATCTGTGTCCGGGGCGGCGCACCGCACCTATCCAACGTTAGGGTCGTAGGACGACGGGAGGGTCGCCGGTCTCGAGCAGGGTCTTGAGATCGGACAGGATGCGTGGCCATCCCTTGCTGATGCCGTCGAGGATGGCGCTGCCGGGTTCGAAGCCGTCGTGCATGACGGTCAGCCTGACCGTTTCTCCGATGGGCTCGATGTCGAAGGCCACTTTGGATCGCGGCTCACTGGCGGCTTTCGCGCGGTAGTCCTCGCCGAATCCTGTGGCCTTGGCCCACTCGGACGTAAAGGTGTGCCAGCTGTAGGACAGTCGCCGATACGGTTCGGACTCGAGCACGACCTGGTCGGAGTCGGCAATCGTCGCGCCGTTCTGCAGCCAGCGATAGGTCGACCCGCACTGCCATTCTGACTCGAGAGTCGCCCCCCAGTAGCGACGCGTGAAGGCCGGGTCTGTCAGCGCCTGCCAGAGCTGCTCGGGAGTGGTGTGAATGTAGGTCGTGTGGACGAACGACGGCTTCTCCATCGTGGTCTCCTCCAGTGCTCGTTTCAGGTCCGCCAGCGCGTAGACGCGTGTCGCGACGCGGCAGGCGGTCATTCCGCGAAGCGCGCCGCGTAGTGGTCGTGGTGCTCCTGCCAGCGTGGCCTCTGCTCGTCCATCCAGCGCGGCCAGTCCTGCGGACGCCCCTCGAGCGCGTCCGCCAGGTGGTCGAGATGGATGTGCCAGCCGGAGAGGAGGCTCAGTCGCGTTTCGAGATCCTTCTCCGGATAGGAGGCGGTGAAGATCAGGGTGCAGGCCTCGCCGTCTGCCTTCAGCTCCCAGCGGAGGATCCCGTGGGTGTCCGTGTCGAGCTCGAGCGCACGCGGCGGGTCGAAGACGGTCACCGTTCCCCGGGTCTCGGACCGCTTGGGCGTGTTCAGCCAGCGCAAGAAGACCGTTCCCCCCTCGACCGGCTCCAGCTTCGCCTCCCCAAGCCACTGGACGATCTCTTCTGGCTCGGTGATCGCGCGCCATACGCGCTCGACCGGGTGAGACAGCCGCCGCTCGAAGCGGATGAGGTCACGGCCGCCGACCCGTTCGAGGGTTCCGTCAGCCTGCTGAAGGTTCGCCGTCATCGTTCTCTCCTTTGTCGAGATGTCGTTCGAGGTCATCGAGGCGCTCGCTCCAGAACACCCGATAAGGCTCGAGCCAGTCGTCGAGCTCGCGGAGCGGCTCGGTGCGAAGCTCATACCAGCGCCGCTGCGCGTCTCGACGGACCCCAACAAGGCCCGCTTCACGGAGGACTCGGAGGTGCTTGGACACACCCGGCTGACTCAGCCCGAGCTCCCCGACAAGCTCTCCCACCGAGCGGGCGCGCTCGCGCAGCAGATCGAGGATGCGGCGACGCGTCGGCTCAGCCACGGTTGCGAACGTCGACATTGTCATCATCATACCTACCGGGTTATATAGCTGTCAAGGCATGTTAGCGTCCGCCACCATGGTCTTGCGGGACGCCGCGCGAGACCAACCCTCTCGCCGCAGTCGAGTCGACCCACCTGCCTTCGTTTGCAGAAGCGACAACGACGCATCCCGCGCTCATCCCGCAGGAGGTCCCCGCGACCTCCGCACAGGCCCGCGAATCCCCGCAACGCTCGAGCCGGAAGACCTGCTCACGGCGGTAATCCCCGCCGATCCCCGGGCAACCCGGAAGAGGCATGACCGGCCTGTCACGCCGGAGGTCGCGGGTTCGAGTCCCGTCGCGCTCCCGTCTCTCGTTCTCCCTGCTAACGGCCGCTTCCTCGCTCGCGCTCAGCGGTCGCGTTCCGCCGGCGACGTCCGCAAAACGTCCGGCAACCAGCGCTTTGTCGAGCTCGCGCGCGTCGAGGAGCCAACGCCCGCCGTCCTTGACGGCGCCCGGCAGGCGGACGTCCTGCGCGCGCCCGCGAAGCGCGCCGGCGATCGTCCGTAGCGAGTCGCGCTCACCGAGTCACACTCGCCGCGTGAGCGGACAGGGCGTATGGGATCGTTTTTCGTCGAAACGACAAAAGGGTGGAGGAGGTCGTGATGGCCAGCGGCACGATTATCGGAGAGAGCATCCGCTTCGGTGCAGCGCTCGATGGCATTTCGTTGACAGTGCCCCAGATCAGACGCGGCGGCCCGGAGCGGCTCTCGCCAGAGCAGCAAGCGGCCGGCATGCCATCGCGCTGGACATTGATCGAGTTCCAGATCGACGATCACGACGCACCACAGCTGGCGAGCGCTCTTGCCGATGTACTCGACGACAAAGGTTGGTACGTCGACTTTCGCTCGCGTGACGAGACGTTTGTCGTCTTCGCCGGCCGTGTCTTTCGCTATCGCCGCGGCGACGAGGGCGGGCGCGCCGAAGCTGAGGCGCACGCTCGACGGTGCGGCGTGCCCGACGCGCAGCTTGACTGGCCGGAATGAGGTGCTCGTGAGCACCCACGACGCCGTTCGCTGGCGGGCGCCCGGCCGCCTCCTTAAGCGTCAGCCACTGCCGGCGCCGGCGTCTCAAGCTCCTCGGGCTGACGCCGGCGTTTCTCGCCCCCTCCTCTCTCACGATCTGAGAGCAACAAGGCTACGATCGCACACGAAGAGGAGAGGAGGCACGATGGCGAAGAGCGTTCGCGACGCGATGACCAAGGATCCCCGCTCGATCGGCGCATCGGCGTCGGTGGTCGAGGCCGCGCGACTGATGCGAGAGGGGCACATCGGCTCGCTCCCGATAACCGACGACGAGACGCTTGTCGGGATGATCACGGACCGAGACATCACGACGAGAGTGGTCGCCGAGGCGGCAGACCCTAAGACGACGTCGGTCGGAGACGTCTACTCTCGGGACCTCATCAGTGTTGAGCCCGACAAAGACCTCGAAGAGGCGCTCCAACTCATGGCCCGCCACCAAGTTCGGCGGCTGCCCGTTGTCGAGAACGGAAGGCTTGTCGGCATCGTTGCCCAGGCCGACATCGCCCGCAGCGAGAACGAGAAGAAGACCGGCGAGCTCGTCGAGGCCATCTCTGAGGCCTCAGAGGGAGAGCGCAGGTAGGTCGCCCAGACAGCGTGTTTAGACGATCGATCTCGCGACGGGCGATCGAGGCAGACCCGATCGTTCACGCTACGCGGTCGGTGCTCAGAACACGTTCGCGGCCGACTTCCACTCCCCGAGGCGCTGCGCGATGAGCTGGGCCCGCTC
>JBKPGE010000206.1:0-5053 GCA_046729215.1 Actinomycetota bacterium
GGGCGGAGGTAGTTGATCTTCAGCTCGAGCGTCGTGAACGACTCACCCTCTTCGAGAGTCGAGAAGAACGCCATGCCCATAGCGGCGTCGGCGAGGTCGCAGAGGATTCCGCCGTGGATCGTTCCCATCGGATTGGAGTGCTGGTCGCCGGCCTCGAGCCGCATCGTGCAGGTTCCAGCGCCCGATTCGACGACGTCGATTCCGAGCAGCTCGGCGACCGGTGGCGGGATCCTCACGGCACCACGACCGAGCGGATCACGTCGCCCGCCTCCATGTCCTCGAAGGCCTGGCCAACGTCGTCGAGCCCGATTCGCTTCGTGACCATCCCGGCCAGGTCGAGCCGGCCTTCGACCGCGAGCTGCGCGAGCATCGGAAAGTCCTCGGCCGGGACGTGGTCGCCTCCGTGCGACACGAGGATGCGAAGCCGGCGGTCGAACGCGTAGTCCAACGGCAGCGCAGCCTCAGCCCCAGGCTGCGGCAGCCCGATGTAGACCAGCGTGCCGGCGTGGCCGAGCATACGGATCCCGAGGGCAACCGTCTCAGGCCGGCCGACCACGTCGAAGACGAAGTCGAGCCGCTCGCCCTCGCCCGTGTGCGTTGCGCCGAAGCGCGTCGCCGCCTCCAGCTTCCGCTCGTCGAGGTCGAGCGCGTAGATCTCCTCGGCTCCCGCGATCTGCGCACCCTGGATGACCGAGAGCCCCACGGCGCCGCAGCCGATCACAGCAACACGAGCGCCTTCCCAGACCGCAGCCGTCTTCAGCACCGAGCAAACGCCCGTAGCGATGGCGCAGCCCAGCAGGCAGGCCTGCTCCATCGGAAGCTCGACCTCCAGAGGAACGAGCGCCGCGCCATGCACGACGGTCCGCGTCGCGAAGGTCCCGGCGCGGAAGACGCCGAGCAGATCCTCCCCGTCCAATGTATGAACCCGCTTGGGCGCCATCGCGGGAGTCCGGCACAGATACGTCGCGCCTCGTCGGCACCAGCGACACTCGCCGCAAGGCGATCGCCAGCCGATGACGACGCGGTCGCCCGGCGCAATGTGCCCGACGCCCTCGCCAACGGCCTCCACCACGCCGGCACCCTCGTGTCCCAACAACACCGGCAGCGGATGGTTGAACCCTGTTCGCACGACATGCAAGTCCGAATGGCAGACGCCCGTGGCCTCGAGCCTCACTCGCGCCTCGCCCGGCCCCGGTTCGTCGAGGTCGATCTCCTCGACGCCGAACCGCTCGAGCTCCCTCAGGACGACGCCGCGATCCATGACGAGTCGAGGTCGGTCGCCCGAGTGCCGCCGGCCAGCGCGAGCGTGATGTCGGTTTCCGCCATCAGGTGTCGAATGACAGCCTCCACGCCCTCCTGGCCGCCGACGGCGAGCCCGTAGGCATACGGCCGACCCAGCAGGACCGCGTCGGCCCCGAGCGCGAGCGCCTTCAAGACGTCGGCGCCGCGGCGGATCCCGCTGTCCATCAGCAAGGTGGTGTCGGGCCCTACCGCCTCGCGCACCTCCACGAGCGCGTCGAGCGCGGCGACTGCGCCGTCGACCTGGCGACCGCCGTGATTGGAGACGACGATGCCGTCGGCCCCGCAGCCTCGCGCCCGCTCTGCGTCCTCGCCGGTGAGAATGCCCTTCACTAGCAGCGGCATCTGCGTCTGCTCCCTCAGCCAGGCCAGGTCGTCCCAGCTCAGCTCGAGGTTCGGAAACATGCTGAGCATGCGCGCGGACGCCGCGAGCTTGTCCTCCTCCGGCGGTTGCTCGAGCCGGCTGCGGAACACCGGATCCGAGAAGAACTGCGCGCAGCCTTCGCCGCCGAGGAATGGGAGGTACGCCTTGCGGAGGTCGCGATCCCGCCAGCCGAGGGAGAGCGTGTCGGCCGTCACCACCAGCGCGCTGTAGCCGGCCGCCTCCGCGCGCTTGACCAGGCTGACGGTCACCTCGCGATCGTTCACCCAGTAGAGCTGGAACCAGCGCGGCGGATCGATCTCCGCCACCTCCTCGATGGAGTGCGACGCCGCGCTCGAGAGCACGATCGGGACACCTGTAGACGTGGCCGCCCGTGCCACAGCGAGCTCACCCTCGGGATGTGCGATCGACAGAACCCCGATGGGTGCGAGCAAGAACGGTGCGGGAGATGTCGTCCCGAGGATCTCCACCGAGATGTCCCGCTCGCTGTTTCCCGTCAGCATCCGCGGCCGTAGCCGCCGGTGCGCGAACGCCTCGAGGTTCGCGCGCATCGTCGACTCGGTTCCGGCACCCCCGGCGATGTAGTCGAACGGCCCCGGGTCGAGCGCCTCGGCCGCGCGCGCCTCCCACTCCTCGGGCGCGATCGGCCACGGCGACTCGCCGGACACATAGATCGCGTTCTGCACCTGGCTCCCTTCGAACACCGTACGATCCTCTCGTATGCCGAGCCTCGATGGGAAGGTGGCGCTCGTGACCGGCGCCGGACGGGGGATCGGCCGCGAGCACGCGCTGGCCCTCGCACGGGCAGGCGCGCAGGTCGTCGTCAACGATCTCGGCGGGTCGCTCGCCGGCGAGGGGCAGGATTCGACTCCTGCGCAGTCAGTCGTGAACGAGATCGTTGCGGCGGGCGGCGAGGCGGTCGCGAACTACGACGACGTCTCCGACTTCTCGGCCGCCGAGAGCATGGTTCGGCGCGCGATCGACCGGTACGGACGGCTCGACATCCTCGTCAACAACGCCGGAATCCTTCGCGATCGGATGCTCGTGAACATGACGGAGGACGAGTGGGACGCCGTCATCGCTGTCCACCTCAAAGGTCACTTCGGGCCGACGCGCCATGCCGCCGCCTACTGGCGGGAGCTGGCCAAAGGCGGGGAGACGCTTCACGCGCGGGTGATCAACACGTCCAGTCCGTCGGGCGTCTTCGGAAACGTCGGCCAGGCGAACTACGGCGCCGCCAAGGCGGCGATCGCCGGCTTCACCCTCATCGCGGCGCAGGAGCTGCAGCGTTACGGCGTGACGGTCAACTGCGTCGCGCCGAACGCTCGCACACGAATGACGGAAGAGACGTTCGGTGATCTGCCCGTTCCGGAGGACGGCTTCGATCCACTGGACCCCGGGAACATGTCCCCGCTGGTCGTCGCGCTGGCCGCCGACGACGCGCAGGACATCACCGGCCAGTGCTTCTTCGTCTGGGGCGGCGCCGTCAACGTGCTGCGGCCGTGGGAAGCCGGTGAGCTGCTGGCCTTCGACGGCCGGTGGGACGCGGACGAGCTCCTCGCCCAGCTGAAGGAACGGTTCCCGGACGGTACGGCGCCCGAGGGGATGGTCGCGATGATGGCGAAGGCGGGCGGCCAGTCGATGCGCGTTGTCTGAGCTTCACCTCGCCCGGGCCTCCGAGGAGGCGTTCGATCGCCTCGGCGACTACGACTCGCTGTGGTTCGACGGCGAGCTCCTGCGCTCGGGCGTTCTCTTCGACCGCGCGACGCGACTCGCGGAAGGCCTGCGACGGCTCGGCGTCGAGCCGGGCGGCCGCGTCGTCGTCCTGATGGCGAACTGCCCGGAAGTCGGCATCGCGTACGAGGCGATCTGGCGGGCGGGAGCCGTCGCAACCCCGGCAATCTTCCTGCTTCCACCGGCCGAGCTGGCCCACATCGTCTCCGACTCCGGCGCCGACGTCATCCTCGCGAGCCCGGAGCTCGCGGATAACGCCCGCGAAGCAGCGAACGGCGCGACGGTCGTGACGACCGACGCGTTCTCGTGGCTCGAAGAGTGCGATCCAGGTGAGATCGTCGCGCGCGCGCCCTCCGACCCCGCAGCTCTGCTCTACACCGGCGGAACGACGGGACGCGCCAAAGGCGTTCTCCTCTCTCACGAAAACCTCTGGTTCGCGGGCAAGGCGGGCCACCAGTCCGGGCACCTCCCGCACATCGTCCGCGGACTACTGGCCCTGCCGCTCTCGCACGCCTACGGGCTGCTTGTCACCGTCGTCGCGCTGCATGCCGAAGAGCAGCACCCGACTGTGCTCATGCGCTGGTTCGACCCGCAGCGGTTCCTCGAGCTCGCCCAGGAGCACCGGACGCAGATCACCGCCGTCGTCCCGTCGATGCTCCAGCTGCTGCTGGCCCTGCCAATCGAGGAGTACGACCTCTCTGAGCTCCGCTACATCGTCTCGGGCGGCGCGCCGCTTCCGCCGGAGACCGCCGAGGAGGTGCTGCGACGCCTACCGCAGGTCGAGATTCGCGAGGGTTACGGGCTGACGGAAACTGCGGCCCTGGTCTCGTCGACGCCACCCGGGCAGGCTCGCCTCGGCTCTGTCGGCAAGGCGGCCCCCGGCGTGGAGGTGCGCATCGACGGCGAGGGGGACGTTGGCGAGATCTGCGTCCGCTCGCCCTCGGTCATGCTCGGGTACTGGGGCGCGCCGGAGCTGACCGCAGAGACGATCAGGGACGGCTGGCTCTACACCGGCGACCTGGGCCGCCTCGACGACGACGGGTACATCTACGTCGTCGACCGCAAGAAGGATCTGATCATCCGCGGCGGCTTCAACGT
The DNA here is from genome assembly GCA_046729215.1 of Actinomycetota bacterium. Classification (GTDB taxonomy): domain Bacteria; phylum Actinomycetota; class Thermoleophilia; order Gaiellales; family Gaiellaceae; genus JACDAN01. The sequence continues at coordinate 4,514 of JBKPGE010000206.1, forward strand.
TTTCCCGCGCGATGTCGAGGAGGCGCTCCTCGAACATCCGGCGGTGGCTGCGGCCGGCGTCGTCGGCCGCCCGGACGACGTCCACGGCGAGGAGGTGGTCGCATTCGTAGAGCTGCGGTCGGGCCACGAGGCCGATGCCGACGCGCTCGTCGCCTTCAGCAAGGAGCGAATCGGCGGCTACAAGTACCCGCGGGAGGTGCACGTCGTCCCCTCGCTGCCGCTGACCCCGGTCGGGAAGGTCGACCGCAAGGCGCTGCGGTCGCGGGTCCTGGAGGAGGCGACCGCTTGACGACCAAGCTGACCCTGGCGGAGCTCGAAAGCTCCGAAGAGCGCGACCTCGGGGCGAGCGACTGGGAGACGATCGACCAGAAGCAGATCGACCTGTTCGCCGAGGCCACGCACGACCACCAGTGGATCCACGTCGACCCGGACATGGCTGCACAGGGCCCGTTTGGGACGACCGTCGCGCACGGGTATCTCAGCCTTTCGATGCTCCCGTACTTCGTCTCGCAGGTGCTGAACGTCACCGACGTCCGGATG
>JBKPGE010000207.1:0-3131 GCA_046729215.1 Actinomycetota bacterium
GGGAGTGGATGAAGGCGAACTCCTGGATCGTCAACGAGGCCGTGCTCCTCTTCTTCCTGGCGATGACGCTGTTCTAGGAGGCCGAGCGAAGCCGTTCGAGCAGGTCGGGCGGAGGAAGCGCTTGGCGTTCGACCGCCGCCCGGCCCGATCTCAACGCCAGCGGTCGTAGACTCAAAGCGTGGCAGCGCTGGCGGAGCTCGAGCGGATCATCCGAGACGAGCTGCGTCGCCCCTATCTCCGAGCTCGTCGAGCAGGTCGTTCGCCAACTTGTCCGCGAGCAGTTGAACGGCGCCGGCGACCATGCCGGGTTGGACCTTCGGGAGGTCCCACCCTCCACGAACGGCGCAACGCCGTCGACGAAGGTCTGCCGGACGTGCGAACCCGAGAAACCTGCCGACCAATTCGGCAAGGGGCGGCCGTGTGTCGGGATTGCAGACGCGAGCAGGGCCGGGCTTGGGAAGAGAAGCGTGTTGCGCGTCGACGCGAGCAACGCATACACGCGCCAGAAGTCGCCCTCGACGACGACGAGGAGGGTCCCCGAGCCGACACCGAGCCGCAGACCGTCTCCTCCGAGGCGTAACGGCTACAGGCTCGAGGCCGGGATCTACGCCCGGCTCGCCGAGCAGCGCCGCGCCGTGATCGAAGCTGCGCCGACCACGCTCGAGGAGCGCGACGGCCGCACCTGGCTCGTTCGTCGCTTACCGTCCGTCTCCGAGTGGCGTGGATCGAAGGACGCGGCCCTTCCCACGCCCCGTCGGCGCTCGAACGACCGGCCCTGAGCCTACGAGCGTGCCGAGAGCCCCGGTTGTGGTCACGCGCGTGGGACGCGAGCATCCCACGCTCCAGGATCCGTCGGACGTCACCAACACCGCGAGCACATCGCCTCGTGGGCCTGGACTGAGCAGTCGGGCGGGTCACCAGCCGGGGGGCCACCCGCACCTGCGCGTGTCGGCGCTGGCAAAGCGCTACGGGTAGGGCAGGCTCGGGTCTCTCGGTGTCATCCCATCGGCAATCGGCTACGTGGTCAGCGCGAGGCGACGAAGCGCTCGATCAGTGACCGCGGACCGGGCTCTGACGCGAGCCTCACGCCATGGCTCGAGCTATCCATGATCTCCAGCGTCTTGACGGCCGAACCGGTTGCGGCGTAGAGCGTGCGCGATTCGTCGGCGAACGCCTCGTCCTTGTCACCCGCGAGATAGAGGACAGGCATTACCAGCTTGGGCACGGCGGCGACGCCGTTCATGTCGCCGTAGATGCCGGGGGCCGACACCGCGACGACGCCGTCGACTGCCGGGCGGGCATTGGCGGCCGCGACCAACACGGCTGTGCCGCCCATCGACGCCCCGACGAGCACGACCTTCTTCGCCCCGAGCGAGCGACTGAGCTTCGCCGCGGCGATCACGTCGGCGGGAAAGCGCGACTTCGTGCTTCGCTGCGAGGCGCCGTAGCCGCGGAAGTCGAAGGCGATCGTCAGGTAGCCGAGCCGCGCCAGCCGACGCGCGTACGGGATCCAGTCGCACGCCCCGCCGCGGCGCTCGTGCGCGAAGACGACAGCCGTTGTGCCTCGGCCGAAGCGGTGGCCGGCGAGCCGCGTGCGATCCGCGGCGCGAAAGCGGATCTCACCGGCCTTCGCACAGTAGTGGGCGTTCGCATCCTGCGGCGCGGTCCCCGTCCCGAGAAGGACGGCGATCAGCGAGACCAGTGTGGCAATCGACAGCGTCCGACGCACGTGCGACACTCCATCATGTCAACGTTGTCCTGTCAAATCTGATATGTCACTCAGGATGGGGCTGGTCGGGCTGCTCGCACGCGAGGGGCCAAAGACGGGCTACGAGCTCGCGAGGGCGTTCGATCGCTCCGTGAACTTCGTCTGGCACGCCGTCCACGGCCAGATCTACCCGGAGCTGGCGCGGCTCCTCGAAGCCGGCTTCATTCGCCAGACCGGGAGCGGGCCGCGCGGCGCCAAGAAATACGAGGCCACTGAAGAGGGCGTCGCTGAACTGCGCCGGTGGATCACCGAGGTCGAGCCCAGTCGCGGCACCCGGAACGAGACCTTGCTGCGAACGTTCTTCGTCTATCTGGTCGACCGCGCCCAGGCGGGGGAGTTCTTTCGGCGTGAGGCCGACGGATACCGGGAGCAACTGGGCGTGCTCGAACGGTTCGCCGAGGAGGAGGTGACGACGCCGTCTGAGCGGGCGAGCGCACTGACGGTCGACGCGGGAATCCGGGTTCTCAGGGCGAGAATCGAGTGGGCCGAGCGGGCTGCCGAGGAGGTCAGTGGCTGGTGACAAATCCGCTGTCGGGTGAGCCCGGCTTCTGGCTTGCGGGGCTAGTCGAGGCGCTAAAGAACTGCGTTTATCAACTGGTTGAGCGAGCCGAGGTAAAGGGCTTGCGGCTCCCCCAAAACGATCGGCTCTCCCCAATCCATGCAACGGTTTCGGCTACGCACGCGTGGGCATTTGGACGGAGTAACCGCCGCCTCCCGCGGAGTCGAGCGCCTGATCTCCGGAGTGGAGCCTATTTCGGCCGAATCTCCTCGATGAAAGAAGGGCAGGGCGCGCGGTGCGCCCTACCCTTTTTTCGCTGACGTGCTAGCTAACCGAGACCTTCGTGAAGTCCCACTGGCCGGTCGGGTCGATGAAGAAGCCCTTGACGTTGCTCTTCACCAATGCTTGGAAGGTGTACCAGTAGATCGGCATGACGGGCAGCTGACCCTTCGGGCCGGTGAGGATGTCCTCAGCCTGCTGGTAGACCTTCGCACGCGCCGCGTTGTTCGGCGTCAACGTGGCCTTGTCGATCAGGCCGTCGAACTTCTTGTTGCACCAGTTCGTGTTGTTGTTCCCGGAAGCGCACTCCCAGAGAACCAGACCGTTGTACGCATCCGGGAAGTCGTAGACCCAACCCAGGCGGTACACGTCGACGTCTGAGTTCGGCGGAGGTCCGAGGAACTGGAGGTACTGCTTCCACTCCAGGACCCTGAGCGTGACGTCCAGGCCGAGCTTCGTCCAGAAGGCCTGCACGGCGGTCGCGATCTTGGTGTGGGCTGGCGCGTTGTTCATGTACAGCGTGATGTTCTTGTTCGGGTTCTTGACCTTGGCCATGAACGCCTTGGCCTTGTTCAGCTGAGCCGT
>JBKPGE010000208.1:0-17148 GCA_046729215.1 Actinomycetota bacterium
TCGCAAGCCGGGGAGGTCGACGGCGGGATGCTCCGGTGGCGCGTCGAGCTCGACCCGCGTGACGAGTGGGCCGTCAGCGTGGGCGTCACGCCGTCGACCGTGTCGACCGACGGGTTCCACCCCGAGTGGCCGGACGTCGAGCACCGCTTCGGCGAGGAGCTCGCCCACGTCCAGGAGTCGCTCGCGTCGTGGCAGCTGCGCCTGCCCCAGCTGCGCGCAAGCTGGGACCCGCTCCACCACGCCTTCAACCAGTCGGTGGCGGACCTCGCCTCGCTCCGGCTCCGTTCGGACGACGGCATGGGGAAGCTGCCCGCGGCCGGTATGCCGTGGTTCATGACGGTGTTCGGCCGCGACACGATCATCGCCAGCCTCCAGACGCTGCTCTTCGGCCCGGAGCTCGCAGTGACGGCGCTTCAGGCACTCAGACAGCTTCAGTCCCAGGTGGACGACCCGACGCGGGACGCCGAGCCGGGCAAGATCGTGCACGAGGTGCGAAGCGGCAAGGCCGCGCGCCGGTGGCACGGCGCCTACTACGGGACCGTCGACGCGACGCCCCTCTACCTCATCCTGCTGTCTGAGATCTGGCGCTGGACAGACGACACGGCGCTCGTGCATGACTTTCGCGACAGCGCCATCGCCGCACTCGAGTGGATCTCCACACGCGGCGACCTCGACGGCGACGGCATGGTCGAGTTCAAGAAGCGGAGCCGCCGCGGGCTCGACAACCAGTCCTGGAAGGACTCGCACGACTCCCAGCGCTTCTCCGATGGGCGCATCGCGGACCCGCCGATCGCGCCCTGCGAAGTGCAGGGGTACGTCTACGACGCGAAGCGGCGTACGGCCGAGCTGGCGCGCGAGGTGTGGCGCGACCGCGAGCTCGCCGTGCGGCTGGAGCGCGAAGCGGACGAGCTCCGCGAACGGTTCAATGAGCGCTTCTGGGTCTCGGAGCGCAACGGCTATTACGCGCTGGCGCTCGACGGAGAGAAGAATCCCGTGGACTCTCTCTGTTCCAACATCGGGCACCTGCTGTGGAGCGGAATCGTGCCCACCGAGCGCGTCGACGCGATCGTCGACCAGCTCATGGGAGACGGGCTCTGGACGGGCTGGGGCGTTCGGACGATGTCGTCGGGCGATCGTGGCTTCAACCCGCTCGCCTACCACAACGGAACGGTCTGGCCACACGACAACTCGCTGATCGCCTGGGGGCTCGCGCGCTCCGGGCGCTGGCCGGAGGCGCACCGCATCATTCGCCAGATGCTGACCGCCGGCCGCCACTTCGACTACCAGCTCCCCGAGGTCTTCGCCGGTCTGCCGCGGACCGAGACGCGGTTCCCGATCGCCTACCCCACGGCCGCCACTCCGCAGGCCTGGGCGGCCGGTACGCCCGTGCTGCTGCTTCAGCTCCTGCTCGGGCTTGTTCCGGACCGGGTGCAGAACACGCTCGAGACGGTCGCACCGACAGAGCTCCCTGCGTGGGCCGGATCCCTCAGACTGTCGGGTGTGCGCGCCTTCGACCGCCAGTGGGAGGTCCGGCTCGACGACGGGGAGGTCCGGGTGACGCCGGCATGACGAGACACCGCTCGCGGTGTCTCGATCAGGCCGTGCGGGCTCTGCCCGTGCGGCCGTTTGAAATGACCGGTCGACACGTTCGAACATGGGAGCTGCGGCGATGAACCGCGACCCGCTGCGGGTCGCGATCGTGAGCCCGGTGTGGTTTCCGGTGCCGCCGTCCGGTTACGGCGGCATCGAATGGATCGTGTCGCTTCTGGCCGATGGCCTCGTCGAGGCCGGCCACGATGTGACGCTCTTCGCCTCCGGCGACTCGAAGACGAAGGCGAAGCTCATGTACGTCTACGAGGAGGCGCCGAGCCAGTGGATCGGTCGCTCGCACTGGGAGCTTCGCCACGCCCTGGCGTGCTATACGGGCGCCGACGAGTTCGATGTCATCAATGACCACACCGGCATGTCGGGGGTCGTTCTCTCCGGGCTCGTGGATACGCCGGTCGTCCACACCGTCCACGGCCCGATGGACGGAGAGCCGGGAGACATCTACGAGCTACTCGCGGGGCTCGTCCCCAACCTTCACCTGATCTCCCTGTCGATCAACCAGCGGCGGCCGAAGCCGGACCTGCCCTGGCTCGCCAACTGCCCCAACGCCCTCGATCTTTCGGTCTACCCGTGCAAGCCGCACATGGGCGAGTACCTCCTGTTCCTGGGCCGCATGAGCGCCGACAAGGGGTGCCATCGGGCGATCGCGGTCGCAATGGAGCGCGAGCTGCCGCTGAAGATCGCCGGGAAGATGCAGGAGCCGAAGGAGCGAGCCTACTTCGCGGAATTCGTGGAGCCGCATCTCGGGATCCACGGGATCGAGTACCTGGGAGAGGTTCCGCACGGAATGAAGGTCGAGCTCCTGCAGGACGCCCGGGCAACGCTGTTCCCGATCGACTGGGAGGAGCCGTTTGGGCTGGTCATGATCGAGTCGATGGCGTGCGGCACGCCGGTGATCGCCACGAACCGGGGCGCCGTGCCGGAGGTCATCGAGAACGGCCGTTCGGGGATCATCGTCGACGGCTACCGCGAGATGGCGGACGCGCTCGAGCAGTCGGACGCGCTCGATCCTTTGGAGTGCCGCCGCTACGTCGAAGAGCGGTTCTCGCCCGAGCGGATGGTCGACGACTACGTCGCCGCTTACCGCGAGGCGGTCGTCGCCGCCTCGGCTTCCTTGTCTACGTAGCGCCGAATGCCCGCGTAGGACTGCCAGAGCGGCATCGCCAGCTCGCCGATGTCTGCGTGACGGCTCGTTGTTGCACGTTCGTCGGCGGCTTGGCGGATGAACTCTTCTTCCGGTGCGCCTTGGCGGACCCTGGACGTCCAGGAGTGCAGGCGAGCGCGGAGCTGCTCTAGGTGCGGCTCGACGTCATCGGCGATTCCGAAGTGGATCAGGGCTAGGCGCTGTGGGGCGCGGCGCTCGAGCTCATCGACCGTCTGATCCCAGGCGGCGAGGTCGAATTCCGGCGGCGGCGTGGGCGGGGCGACGTAGTTGTCGGGCTGGATCCTTACTCCGGCCGCGTCGCCGGCGTAGAGGGTGCCGTCGGCGCTGAGGTAGGAAACGTGGTGACTTGCGTGGCCGGGGCTGGGGAAGGTCTCCAGGCCGAGCGTGTTGTCGCCGACCGTGTGGACGTTCGCTTCCGGAATCGGCGCGAGCTCGCCCCAAAGGTCGTCGAACGAGTCGCCATAGAGGCGTCGCGCGCTCCGCTCGAGCCTGGTGGGGTCGATGAGGTGCGGCGCGCCGATTGCGGAGACGTGGACCTGCAGCGTTGGGTGTTCCCGGACGAGCACGCCGGCGGCGCCGGCGTGATCGAGGTGGATGTGGCTGAGGAGCAGGTGGCGGATCTCTGAGAGCGCGAGGCGGAGACGGGCGAGCTCCTCGTTCAGCCGCGGAGCACAGGTCGTCGGGCCGCAGTCGAAGAGCGCCGGCCCGTCGTCGGTCTCGACGAGGTAGCAGCCGATGACGCGCTCGACGCCGCGGTGGTGGAGGTCGATCAGCTCGGCGATCCGGCAATTCTTGCCGCCGAGCGACGGCGGATGACGAGAGCCGTCGCCAGCGAGAGCCCGAGTGCGAGCGCCGCAAGGACGGCGAGCTCGATTGGGAACGACCGGCCGTGCGAGCGAGCGGCAGGCGCCGCGGCCGGCAGACCGGCGAAGACGAGCAGGTCCTTGAGCCGCCGATCCGCGTGGAACCAACCGCCTGGGGTCTCCTCGCCGAAGAGCCTCTGACCCGGCTGCATGTAGGTCACTGGCCCGGTGGCGGCGTAGGGATACAGCTCCTGGCGAATCCTGTCCGAGACCCTGGTACCCGTCGGCACGGTGTAGGTGATCGTGTACCTCGGACCGAGGTCGCCCTTCGGACGGCTCGGGAGCATCGCATCCGGCGCCTGCCCGAAGGCAGCCTCGAAGAAGCCCGCCTGCTGGGTGAGGTCGCCGAGCGACGTGCCGCTGGACTCGCCGTAGCCCGTGAACCTGATCGCCGGGCCGCCTGGGATGTCGATGGCGGCTTCGGACGGTCCCTTGCCGAGCGCAGTCGCGGGAAGCGCGAGGGCGGCGATCGAGAGGGCAAAGAGGAGACGCTTCATCTCTTCCTCTACACCGTCCCGAGAACCTTGGTTCCGACGCACCGCCCAAGCCGGGTCCAGGGGCCAGGCCCCTGGACCTGTCCCGAACGGCGGAGTTTGCCCTTGCCTTAGCGGCGCGACGCCGTTCGTCGTCCGCCCAGCCTGACCGGTCGAGCCACGTCTAGGGGCCAGGCCCCTGGGCACGTCCCGAACGGCGGGTTCGCTACGCGGAGATCAGCTCGACACGGACGCGCTCGGCGAGCGGACGAGGGCCTGCTCGAGATCTTCGATCAGATCGCCGACGGACTCGATTCCGACCGAGAGCCGCACGAGGTTCCGCGGCGCCGCGAACGTCGACTCCGCGGTGGAGGCGTGCGTCATCTGGGCAGGGTGCTCGATGAGGCTCTCGACTCCGCCGAGGCTCTCGGCGAGCAGCCAGACCTTTGTCCTGGCGACGAGGTCGACCGCCGCCTCCTCCGACTCGACGAGGATGGAGATCATGCCGCCGAAGTCGTCCATCTGACGCTTCGCGATCTCGTGGCCGGGATGCCCGGGCAAACCCGGGTAGAGCACCGACTCGACGGCCTGGTGCGTCGAGAGGTACTCGGCGATTTGCTTTGCATTCTCGGTGTGCTGCCGCATCCGAACCGCCAGCGTCTTCAGTCCGCGAAGGACGAGCCAGCAGTCGAACGGGCTGGGGACGGCCCCGAGGGACTTCTGCAGGAAGTAGAGCCGCTCCGCCACCGTCGGGTCGCTCGTCGCGACGAAGCCGCCGACGAGGTCGGAGTGCCCGCCGAGGTACTTCGTCAACGAGTGGACGACGATGTCGGCGCCCAGCTCGAGTGGCCGCTGGAAATACGGCGTCGCGAAGGTGTTGTCGACGACGACCAGCGCCCCGAACTCGTGTGCCGCCGCGGCCGCGGCGCGAATGTCAACGATGTTGAGGAGCGGGTTCGTCGGCGTTTCGAGCCACACGAGTCGCGTGCGCTCGTCGAGATGCTCCCGTAGCGACTCGTTGATCGTTTCCGCGGAGAGAAACTCGGACTCGTATCCCTTCGGCGCGTAGACCTGCGAGAGGAGCCGGTATACGCCCCCGTAGACATCGTTCACGCAGACGACCCGGTCACCGGGACTGACGAGATGCATGATCGTCGTGACCGCGGCCATGCCCGAGCTGTACGCCACTCCGTGCTCGGCGCCCTCCAGCGAAGCCAGGCAGAGCTGGAGCGCCGTCCGGGTCGGGTTGGAGACGCGGGCGTAGTCGTACCCCTTGTGGACGCCGACGGCCTCCTGCACGTAGGTCGAGGTCTGGTAGATCGGCACTGTGACCGACCCCGTCGCGGGATCGGGATCCTGGCCATCATGGATCGCGCGCGTCTCGAAATCCATCAGGCCTCGATGCTATCGGCGCCGACGAACCGTGCGAGGCTGCGCAGAGGGCGGTCGAGCGAGACCGGACGTCCGCCGTCCTCCCACCAGACGTTGTTCGTGCGCAGCACCCCGCTCTTACGGTCGAAGACGAGGTCGATCCGGCCGATGAGTCGGTCGCCTCGGAGAATCGGCAACACGTAGTAGCCGTACTCACGTTTCGCCGGCGGGACGTACATCTCCAGCCGATACCGAAAGCCCCACAGCGCCTGCGCCCGTGCGCGGTCGTGGATGAGGCGGTCGAACGGGGAGAGGAAGGTGATGCGGGGCGGCAGAGGCCGGTCGTCGGCGTCGGGATGGGCGACCAACCGCCCCTTGTCGAGCTTCACGCCGAGTGCGCGAAAGCGCTTCTCCTCCAGGGCTTGCCGTGCTTCGGCCAGCGGCACTGTCTCCGTCTCTGGGTACCAGCGCTCGGCGAGATCCCACAGACGCTGGCCACCACGGCGACCGGCGATGGCGATGTTGCCGCGGCGGTGCAGGAGCGCCAGCATCCAGGTCAGCTGGGCGCGCGTCCCCCACCAGACGTAGCGCTCGTCCGCACGAGCCTCCGCATGCTCGAGCTCCCGCGAGAGCAGCGGGCCGCGCCGCTCGAGCTCACGGAGCACGTACCTCCGGAGCCCTGCTTGCTCCTTAAGGAACTCCTTCGCCCAGCGCTGCCATTTGTAGTGGTCCCAGCGCTCGCGCATTCGCGCTCGAATCAGGGGAAGGTCTTCGATGGGCCAGATGAACGCGTTCCACTCGAAGAGCTTCCGCTCTTCCCAAAGGAGCCGCTCGAGCTCGGCAAGGTCGAACGCGCCGAGCCGGCTCCACAGCACGAGTTGCTGCGGCGGGGCAACGACGGAGATCGGGTCGAGCTGAAGAAAGCCCAGCCGCCGGACCGTCGAGAGGATGTCCGTCGCGGAACCGTCGAGGAGCTGCGCGCGAACGCCGATTCGCCGAGCCTGTGCGAGGCTGAGATCCGTGGAGCTCACCGAGTTCGTACTCTCGCAATTGCCGCCGGCTTCGGCTCGGGTGCTCGAGGTGGGCTGCGGCAAGGGCGAGGTGGCGCGAGCGCTAGCGGCGAAAGGCTACGACATCGTCGCGATCGATCCGGAGGCCCCGGACGGCCCGATCTTCCGGCGGACGACGATCGAGGACTTCCAAGACCCCGGCTCGTTCGACGCGGTCGTCGCGAGCCTGGCACTGCACCACGTCGAGGACCTCGGCGGCGTGCTCGACAAGCTCGCCGGAATGCTCCGCGGCCCGCTGATCCTCAACGAGCATGCGTGGGACCGACTCGAGCCGATGACGTCTGACTGGGCTGAGGAGCACGCTGGCCTGCACGGCTACGGGGTGATGCGCACGGAGCTCGACGAGCGCTTCGAGGAGCGGTTCTTCGAGTGGCGTTCCTACCCGGTGGACGGCGAGGAAGTGCCGGGACTCGGCTTCCGCTACGTCGGCGTCCCGAGATGACGCCACGGCCCGGCGGCGTTCTCCGGGTCCGGCATCCCACTTGTCTCGACTGCGCGGACGAGCTCGGCGACGTCGAAGGGGATGCGCCGGAACTCGACGTCGACACCGGCGCCATCGACCGCGAGGATCGCGTACTCGGCGCGGACCTCGGCACGCGGCGGCCTCGCCGACTGGTGGTGGTCGACCGGGAGACCGACGCTTCCCGGGTTGACGTAGTACGCGTCGCCGAGCCGCCGCGCCCACTGCTGGTGCGTATGCCCGCCCGCGAAGACGGATGCCTCGAGCCCTTCGAACGGCCTGCGGAAGTCCTCCTCGTCCATCCATGGGCTGACGATCTCGTCACGCGAGCGCGGAGTCGCGTGGAACGCGAGCAGCGTGCGGCCTGCGCCGAGGTCGAGCTCGATGGTCGGCTGAAAGCCGCGGTGGAATGCCCGGAGATCCTCCGAGAGCTGCGCTTGTGACCACTTCGCGTTCTCGATCTGCGCCTCTGTGAACTCTTCCGCGCCCGGATCGAGCGTGAGCAGGAAGTGGTCCGAGTTGCCCATGACTGCCGGACAGTCGAGCTCGCGCAGGAGCTCGAGGCATTCGGCCGGCTGCGGCCCGCCCTGCGCGTGGTCGCCGAGGCAGACGACGCGGTCGACGTCCTGCTCGCCGAGGTCGGCGAGCATCGCGCGGAACGAGACGCCGTTGCCGTGGACGTCCGAGAACAGGGCGACGCGCACTAACGGTTGTGCGCGAGGAACTCGAGCAGGTCGGTGCGGGTCAGCACGCCGACCGGCCGGCCGTCGCGGGAGACGACGACGGCGTTCGTTCGCCCAGTGAGTGTCGAGAAGACGTCGTCGAGCGGATCCCGGACGTCGATTGCAGCCAGCGGTGGCTGCATCGCCGCCGCGACGTCCTCGTGCAAGGCGTCGGGGTTCTTGAAGACCCGGTCGAGAAGGTCTCGGTCATGGAGCGCTCCGATGACGTCGGCGAGTGACTCCACCTCGCCGTCCCTGATCACGGGCAGCTGCGAGATCGAGTAGCGCTGCATCAGGTTGATCGCCTCGCCGACTTTCTCGTGCGACCCGATCGTGATCAGCTCTGGTATGTCGGGCTCCTCGGTCGCCTTCGAGCGGAGCACCTGCTCGACCGTCGGTGCGGGGATGTGGCGCTCGAGGAAGCCGTGGTCGAGCATCCAGTTGTCGTCGTAGAACTTCGAGAGATAGTTGCGGCCGCTGTCGGGGATCATCGTGAGGATGCGCGCGCCGGGCTCGAGCTCCTTGGCGACCTCGAGCATGGCCGAAACGGAGGTGCCGCCAGAGCCGCCGGCCAGAAGCCCTTCCTCTCGGGCGAGGCGGCGGGCCATCAGGAATGAGTCGCGGTCAGAAACACGGATCCACTCGTCGACGATGTCGCGGGCCATTGTCCTGGGCCAGGTGTCCTTGCCGATGCCCTCGACGAGGTACGGGTGGACGTCTGACTCCTCGAGGGCCGTATAGACGGAACCCTCGGGGTCGGCGCCGACGATGAGGATGTCGGGGTTGCGCTCCTTGAGATAGCGGCCGGCGCCCGAGATCGTTCCTCCGGTGCCGACCGAAATGACGACGGCGTCGATCTCGCGGTCCGTCTGCTCCCAGATCTCAGGGCCCGTCTGCTCGTAATGCGCTTCCGGATTGGCCATGTTCGAGTACTGGTCGGGCTTGAATGCGCCCGGAATCTCCTCGGCGAGGCGGTCGGAGACGGAGTAGTAGCTCTCGGGTGAGTCAGCCTCGACGGCCGTTGGGCAGATGACCACCTCGGCGCCGTACGCCCGGAGCAGCGCGATCTTCTCCTGGCTCATCTTGTCGGGCATCACGAAAATGCAGCGGTAGTTCTTGATTGCGGCGGCGATGGCGAGGCCGACGCCGGTGTTGCCCGAGGTGGGCTCCACGATCGTCCCCCCGGGTTTGAGCTTGCCGTCGCGCTCGGCCGCCTCGATGAGCGGCACGCCGATCCGATCTTTCAGCGACCCGCCCGGATTCAGGTACTCCAGCTTGACCAGAAGCTCGGCGTCGAGCTCGCGCCCGATCTTCTGAAGCCGCACGATGGGCGTGTGGCCGACAAGGTCGAGCGCTGTCGGATACTCCCGCGCCATTAGGGGCGAAGCTTAGGTCACGGTCCCGCGACGGGGTCCGACCCCAGCTCGGAGCTGCGCTTCGGTCAGTGCCGGAAGTGGCGACGGTGGGTGAAGACCATCGCGGCGCCCGCTTCACGGACCGCTGCGACCACTTCCTCGTCGCGCTTCGCCCCGCCCGGCTGGATCAACGCAGCGACGCCGGCCTCGAGCGCCAGCTCGGGTCCATCCGCAAACGGGATCAGCGCATCTGACGCCAGCACCGAGCCGCGAGGGTCGTGACCGTGCTCCCGCGCCTTCTCCATTGCGATCCGAACCGAATCGACCCGGCTCGTCTGCCCGCCGCCGATGCCGATGGTCTGCAGGTCCTTCGCAATCACGATCGCGTTCGAGGTCACGTGCTTGCAGACGCGCCATGCGAAAAGAAGGTCGCCCCAGACCGCCTCAGTCGCCTCGCCGCAGACGATCTCCATTCCGGCCCGATCATCGACCTCGCGATCTCCGTCCTGCACGAGCAGGCCGCCGATCACGCGCCTGTACTCGCGCTCCGCGACATCACCCCTGCGCCGCTCCCGGTCGACGAGGATTCGAGTCGCCGGCTTGCGCCGCAGCGCCTCGAGCGCTTCCTCCTCGTACTCCGGGGCAATCACGACGTCTATGAACTTGCCGGCGAGGTGCTCCCCGAGCTCGGCGCTGACCGGCCGGTTGAGCGCGAGCACCATCCCATATGCGGACACCGGATCAGCGTCGTGCGCCCTCGCGAACGCCTCCTCGATCGACGCAGCCACGCCGACGCCGGACGGGTTCGAGTGTTTGACGATCACGCACGCCGGCAGCTGGAACTCACCGAGCAGCAGGCGAGCCGACGACAGGTCGTTGAGGTTGTTGAACGAGAGCTGCCGGCCATGGATCTGCTCGACCCGTGAGAGCAAATGCCGTCGCGCCCCCTCCTCCGCGTAGTAGGCGGCCCGCTGGTGCGGGTTCTCGCCGTAAGCCAGTTCGGACACCTTCCAAAAGCTCGGGATGAAGCGGTCGGGAAACGGCTCACGGCCGAGAAACCACGACGAGATCGCCGCCTCGTAGGCCGCGGTCGTCGCGAATGCCTCCGCGGCGAGCTCGCGTCTGGTCTCCTCCGAGACGTCGCCACTCGTGCGGAGCTCCTCCAACACCTGTCCGTAGCGCTCGGGCCGACATACGGGGACGACGTGTGCGTAGTTCTTGGCCGCGCTCCGCAGCATCGATGGGCCGCCGATGTCGATCATCTCGACGGCGTCCTCCTCCTTGACGCCGTACCGACCTGCGACCTGCGCGAACGGATAGAGACCGACACAGACGAGGTCGAACGGGATGATCCCGTACTTCCGCAGGGCGGCCACGTCCTCGGGGTGGTCAGGCCGGGCGAGGATGGCGGCATGGATCCGCGGGTGGAGGGTCTTCACGCGCCCTCCGAGCATTTCCGGGATCTCCGTCAGGTCCTCGACCAGCGTCGCCTCGATGCCGTTTTCGGCCAGCTGCTCGGCGGTCCCGCCGCTCGCGACCAGCAGGACGTCGAGCTCCTCGAGGCCGCGCGCGAACTCGACGAGACCGGCCTTGTCCCAGACCGACAGGAGCGCGCGGCGGATCAGCTGATGAGCTCCCGGACGGTCTTCGGAAACAGCCGATGCTCGACGGCCTGTACACGTGCGCGCAGCGTCTCGACCGTGTCGCCGTCCAGCACCGGCACCCGCTCGGAGACGATTACCGGCCCCGTGTCGATCCCCTCGTCGACATAGTGAATCGTCGCCGCCGTCTCGGGGACGCCGGCCGCGAGAACGTCCTCGATCGGATGTGCGCCGGGAAACTCCGGGAGCGGGGCAGGGTGGGTGTTGACGACCCGCCCCGCGTAGTGGTCGAAGAACGGTTTCCGGAAGAGGTGCATGTACCCCGCGCAGACCACCAGCGTGACCCCTCGTTCCTCCAACCACCGCGCGAGCGCCTCGTCCCGCGCCTCGCGGCTCTCATAGTCCTCTGCCTCGAAGACGCCCGTCTCGATTCCGGCCGCCTCCGCTCGCTCCAGCGCCCGAACGCCACGCTTGTTCGACGCCACGCCCGCGATTGGAAGCCCGGCGTCGATAAGCGCCTGCAGGTTCGTCCCTTCGCCGCTTACCAGGACGCCGATCACGCCCGAGCGATCCGGCCGATCACGAGCCCGTCGCCCGGATCGGGAACGACGGCGCAGTACCCGATTCCGAGGTTGAAGACCCGCCGGAGCTCCTCCTCCTCGACGTGGCGGGCAAGCCAATCGAAGACCGGCGGTCGCGCCCATGCATCCCACTCGACCTCCGGCCGCAACCCGGGCGGCACGATCCGCTCGAGGTTGCCGGCGATTCCGCCCCCGGTGACATGTGCCAGTCCGTGCACCTCCGGAAGCCCACGCACGCTGTCCAGGTAGAGACGAGTCGGCGCGAGCAGATCTTCGCCGTCGTAGTCCTCCTCCTCCAGGATGCGACGGACGAGCGTGAAACCGTTGGCGTGCACGCCGACCGACGGAAAGCCGATCACGGCGTCGCCCTCGCGGATCGCCGAGCCGTCGATGAGCTCGTCGCGCTCGACGACTCCGACGCACGTCCCCGCGAAGTCGAGCTCGTTTTCCTGGTAGATGCCCGGGAGCTCGGCCGTCTCGCCTCCGACGAGCGCGACCCCCGCCGCGCGACACACCTCCGCTGCCCCCTCGACCACCTCCACCACCTGCTCCAAAATGATGCGATTCGCGGCGACGTAGTCCAGGAGCACGAGCGGCTGCGCACCGGTGGTGAGCACGTCGTTGATGCAGTGCGCAGCGAGGTCGGCGCCGCAGGCGCGAAGCTGTCCCCGCTGCCGGGCGAGGATCAGCTTCGTTCCGACGCTGTCCGTCGATGCCGCCAGCAGGCGGTGATCGTCGAGCGGATGCAGCCCCGCGAAGCCTCCGAAGCCGCGTGCGCCGGTCGACTCGACGGCCGAGCGGAGCCGCCCGACGACTGCTTCCGCTGCGGCCAACGAAACGCCCGCGGCCTCGTACGTCCTACCCTCCACCAGAGCACATGGACTCTAAACGGGACGAATGACAAGTCTCCTGCAGCTGCTCCCGATCGCGGTGGTCGCGGTCATGTACTGGCGGCGCACACGGACGCTGCAGAACCGCGGCGCTCCAGTGCCGTGGTGGCGCCAGGCCTCCTTCGGGCTTTCGCTCGTGCTGCTCGCCGGCGCCGCGCTGATGCCGCTCGAGGACGAGCTCTTTTGGGTTCACATGACGCAGCACGTCATCATCGGCGACCTCGCTGCGCTGGCCTTCGTTATCGGCCTGACTGGCCCCTTGCTCAGGCCTCTCCTCAACGTCGACCTGTTCTCGCGCCTCCGCGTCCTCGCACATCCGCTGGTTGCGCTGCCGCTGTGGGCGGTGAACCTCTACCTCTGGCATCTCCCGCTCCTCTACGAAGGCGCGCTCAACCACGGCGCCGTGCACGCGCTCGAGCACATCTGCTTCTTCTCCGCAGGTGTATCGATGTGGGCTGCCGTCGTGGAGGTCCTGCCGGGCCCCGAGTGGTTCGGAACCGCCGCGAAGTTCGGCTACGTCGTCGCAGTCCGGCTCATCGCGACCGTGCTTGGAAACGTCTTCATCTGGTCCGGCACGGTGGTCTACGACACCTACGACGTCGGCGGCACGCATCACGGAGTCACCGCGATGGAAGACCAGGGCATCGCCGGGACGATCATGATGGTCGAGGGCTCCCTGATCACGATCGGCGCCCTCGCCTGGCTGTTCCTCAAGCTCGCCGCAGAGGGCGAGCTCCGGCAGCGGCTCCTGGAGGAGGGCCTCGATCCGCGCTCCGTGCGCCGGGCGGTCCGCTACGGCCGCGGGAAGGAGCTGGAGGGCACAGGCTGAACTCGTGCGTCACGCCACATGCGCTCGAGTGGAGTCCACCATGTCGACCTAGTCGTCTCGTCGATCGAGCGCAGCCTGCCGTTCTACCGCGATCTTCTCGGCCCTTTGGGCTGGCACGGCCTCTCGGAGGTGGAAGGTGAACGGGGCGAGACGATCTGGTACCTCTGGGGCCCGGGCACCTTCGCATCCGTCGGTCTCCGCACGGCCCAGTCGGAGACGCCGGGCGGCTTCGACCGGTACCGAATCGGCCTTCATCACCTCGCCTTCGAGGCTTATTCACGCGGACTGGTCGACGAGCGGGCACAGTGGCTGCGCCAGCAGGAGATCGAGATCGAGAGCGGGCCGCAGGAATACACGTACCAACCGGGGTATTACGCGGTGTTCTTCTACGACCCCGACGGCTTGAAGCTCGAGATCCTGCACGTTCCCGGCCAAGCAGCCTGAAGAAAGGAGATACCCGTGTCGACACTTCCTCCCGACGAGCCGACCCAGACGCAGACGACGGGTGCCCGCAGCTACGGCGGCGGCGGTGTGACGGTCGACGTCGCTCGGCTTCCGATCCCAGGGAATGCCGAGTTCGCTCTATACCTGGTCGCGCTGATCGTCGCCTGGCTCGTAGCCTGGATTTCCGACTCACTCGACGCCTCGTCGTGGTTCCAGTTCTTCCTGCTCACGACGATCGCGAACAACCACTCGCGCGGGAACGCCAAGGCGAGCCGCGTGCTCGAGCAGTAGTCCAAGCCGCCGACTCGTCGGCGCCGACCAGAAGAGGTTGCGCCGGCTCTGCCGGCGCAACATCTAGACCCCGGCCGGCTCGAACCTGAACTTGGCGAGTGTCCGGCCCGCGGGAACGCGGGTCGGATACTCCCTGGTGAAGCACGCGCGGCAGAACTCCGACCCCGGTCGGCTGGTCGCGCGCTGCACGCCCTCAAGTGAGAGATGGGCGAGGGACGTCGCCCCGATCTGGCGACGGGTTTCCTCGACGGTCTGGCCGGCCGCGACCAGCTGGCGGTCGTCGCCGAAGTCGATCCCGTAGAAGCAGGGCGAGACGATCGGCGGTGACGACACGCGAACGTGCACCTCCGTCGCGCCGGCTTCACGGAGCACGGCGACGAGCTGACGCATCGTCGTTCCGCGGACGATCGAATCGTCGACGACCACGACCCGCTTCCCCGCGACCTCGTCGAGCGGGTTGAACTTGAGCTTGATCCCCTGCTCGCGAAGCCCCTGGTCGGGCTGGATGAACGTCCGGCCGACGTACCGGTTCTTGATCAGCCCTTCCGTGAACGGGATGCCGGAAGCGCGAGCGAAGCCGATCGCGGCCGGCGTCCCCGAGTCGGGCACCGGCATGACGAGGTCGGCGTCGACGGGAGCCTCCTCCGCCAGGGCCTGGCCCATCCGAACCCGGGCGGTGTGGATCTCCTCGTCGGCGAGGCGGGAGTCGGGGCGGGCGAGGTAGATGAACTCGAACAGGCAGAGCGAGCGAACCGCAGGCTCGACCTGGTGAGACTCGACCTTTCCGTCGATCACGACCAGCTCGCCGGGCTCGACTTCGCGCTCGAACTCCGCGCCGACGAGATCGAGTGCGCACGTTTCGGAGGCGAGCACCCAGTCCTCTCCGAGGCGGCCGAGGACGAGCGGCCGAAAGCCGTTCGGGTCACGGAAGCCAATGAGCTTCCCCTCGGCGAGCGCGACCGCGGTCGTGGCGCCTTCGAGCCGGCGCAGCGTGGTGCCGAGGGCTTCGGGGAGCGGGGCTGGATCGTTCGCGATCAACGCGGCGATCAGCTCGGAGTCCGAGGTGGAGGCGAGGCGGACGCCCTGGTCGGCCAGCTGCTCCTTCAGCGCCTCGGCATTCGTCAGATTGCCGTTGTGGCCGAGCGCGACCACGCGGGCGGCGCCGTGGTGGACGAGCGGTTGCGCGTTCGCCCACTGCGTCGAGCCTGTCGTTGAGTAGCGGGTGTGCCCGATCGCGATGTCGCCCTGGAGCCCGTGGAGCGTCTGCTCGGAGAACACCTGCGCGACGAGGCCCATGTCCCGAAGCACCGTAAGCCGGCCCGCGTCCGAGACGGCGATCCCGGCCGACTCCTGCCCGCGATGCTGGAGCGCGAAGAGGCCGAAGTAGGCGACGCGCGCGACATCGCGCTCGGGTGCTCGGATGCCGAAGACGCCGCACATCTAGACCTGGCCCACCTCCTCGGCGAAGTCCGCGACGTGGTTGCCGGCAAGGACGAAGCGAACACTGTCAGGATCAGAGACGTCCACCTGTGCGCTGACACCGCTCCATTCGGCCATCTCGGCGAGGGCCGTCTCGAGCCCGCCGTCGGAGACGTCGTGGACGAGCGAAAGCTCTGCAGCCGCCGGCCAAACTCGCTGGATCAACTCAGCCTCCAACCCGAGCTCCGTTTCCCCAAGTAACAAGTTGTTACTTGGGCTCCGGACCACGCTCACCTTGTCCCCTCGGCGCCAGCCTCGCGGCACGCGCCGGACGTCGGGGACGAGGCCGACGCAGCCCACGACCGGCGTCGGTGGGATCGAGTGCCCGTCGGTGTCGTTGTAGAGCGAGACGTTTCCGGACACGACCGGGATCCCGAGCGCCTCGGCTGCCTGTGCGATTCCCTCGATCGCCTGCTCGAGCTCCCACGCGATCTCGGGCTTTTCCGGGCTCCCGAAGTTCAGGCAGTCCGTGAGCCCGATCGGCTCGCCGCCACAGCAGGCGACGTTGCGCGCCGCGTCGAGGACGGCGAGCGCCCCTGCGCGGAACGGGTCGCGCTCCCCGAGCGGCGGGCCGTCCAGCGACACCGCCAGGCCCCGAAAGGACGGGGTCAACCGCAGTACCGCGGCATCGAGCCCCGGACGCCGGACCGTCCGCGATCCGACGAGCTGGTCATAGCGTTCGTAGATCCACTCCCGGCTCCGCAGATTGGGCTCCAGCGGCGGCGACGCGACCGCGACGTCCCGCGGCGCCGTCGGGACCATGTAGCGCGGACACTCATCCGTCAGCAGCCGCGCGGGAATGTCGCCGACGAGCTCACCGTCGTGGAAGGCGCGCAGATCCCCCGTCGCTGTGACCTCGCCGATCACGGCGTGGTTCAGCTCCCACTTGCGGCAAACCGCTGTGACGTCTTCGGGACGCGACGTCACGCAGACCATTCGCTCCTGGCTCTCGGAGATCATGATCTCCCACGGCTCGAGGCCCTCCTCGCGCAACGGCACGAGGTCGAGCTCGACATCCACGCCCGCACCGTCGCGGGCCATCTCGGCCAGCGCCGAGGCGAGTCCGGCGGCGCCGCAGTCCTGGAGCGACTCGACGAGTCCCTGCTCGACGAGCTCCTGGCTCGCCTCGATCAGCTTCTTGCCGGTGAAGGGATCGCCGATCTGGACGCTCGGCCGCTTGTCCGAGTCCTCCTCGCCGAGCTCCTGGCTGGCCAGAACGCTGGCTCCGCCGATCCCGTCCCGCCCGGTCGTCGCCCCGTACAACAGCACCGAACTGCCAACCGCCGTCGCTGTCGATCGCAACACGCGCTCACGCGGAAGGAGCCCGACGCACATCGCGTTGACGAGGCAGTTGCCGGCATAGCCGTCGTCGAAGACCGCCTCGCCGCCGACGGTCGGCACGCCGACGCAGTTTCCGTAGTGCCCGATGCCCGCGACGGCGCGCTCGAACATCCAGTCCGGCTCCGCGAAGCGCAGGCAGTCGAGGAGGGCGATCGGCCTCGCGCCCATCGCGATCACGTCGCGCAGGATCCCGCCGACGCCGGTCGCCGCGCCCTGGAACGGCTCGACCGCCGACGGATGATTGTGGCTCTCGACCTTGAACGCGACAGCCTCGCCGTCGCCGAGATCGAGCACGCCGGCGTTCTCCCCGGGCCCCTGGAGCACGCGCTCGCCCTGCGAAGGAAGCCGCTTCAGGAGCGGCGCCGAGTGCTTGTAGCCGCAGTGCTCCGACCAGAGGAGCGAGAAGACGGCGAGCTCGAAGTGGTTCGGGTCGCGCTCGAGCAACTCGCAGATACGGTCGAGCTCCTCGTCCGTAAGGCCGAGTGCGCGATGCAGCGGCTGCTCGACGACCCTCAGAGGCCTGAGCATAGACGCCGCTACGGACAGTTTTCGAGCCTACGTTCCGGGTTGACGAAGACGTCGTCGACGCGAGCATCCGAGTCCAG
>JBKPGE010000209.1:0-17067 GCA_046729215.1 Actinomycetota bacterium
GAGGCTGATCACGCCGTTGACTGTGAAAAACGCGGCGTCCAGACGGCGTAGATCGCCGGGACGCACAAGCGAATGCTCGTAGACGAGGAGCAGCGCGACGGCGGCCACGCCGGCCCAGTAGCCGACTCCGACCGGCAGCCCGAGCCCGGCAGCAAGGAGCAGGGCAACCGTCGCTGCGTGCAGCGCGCGAGCGCCGCGGAACGTCGCGCGCTCGCCGAACTTCGTCGCCCACGAGTGCAGCCCGGCGTTGCGATCGAAGTCGACGTCCAAGAGCGCGTAGAAGAGGTCGAAACCTGCGACCCAGCACGCGACTGCCCCGCCGAGCATCCACGCCTCCCAGGGAAGCTCGCCGGTGACGGCGACCCACGCTCCGACCGGCGCGAGCCCGTCCACCGCGCCGAGCCACAGGTGCGAAAGCCACGTCGCGCGCTTCAGATAGGGGTAAACGACGAAGCCGACGACCGGAATCGGCCACAGCCACCGCACGATCGGGTCGAGCTGCCAGACGGCAATGAGAAAGACCGCCAGCGATCCGAGGCAGAAGAGCACGACCTGCCAGGGGAGGAGCATCCCCCGTGGGAGCTCACGCTGCGCAGTACGCGGATTGGCGGCGTCGATCTGAGCGTCGATGAGCCGGTTCAGCCCCATCGCAAGCGACCGGGCCCCAACCATCGCGACGGTGATCCACAGGAGATCGCGGCCCGATGGAATTCCGTCAACGGCGAGCAGCGCCCCGACGTACGCAAACGGGAGGGCAAAGACGGTGTGCTCGATCTTGACCAGCGACGCAAAGCGGCGCGGATAGCGGGTCGCCGACGCGATCACGTCTGCTGGTGCCCGCCCTGCTCGCCGGCAAGGAGCTTCAGCGCGTGGACGAGCGCCGGCCGCAGCACCGCGAATCCGTCGCGACACCCTCCCGGCGAGCCGGGCAGGTTGACGACGAGCGACGACCCGCGTACGCCGGCGACGCCCCGGGACAGGAGCGCGTGAGGAGTCTTCGCCAGAGCGTCCGCGCGCACCGCCTCGGCGATCCCAGGGACCTGGCGCTCCAGGACCGAGGCGGTCGCCTCCGGCGTAACGTCCCTCGGCGCCACCCCGGTGCCACCAGTCGTCAGGACCAGCGAGCACTCGTCGGAGAGCTCTTCGATCGCTTCGGCAATCTCCGTCCGCTCATCCGCGACGACCCGACGGACGACGTCGTAGCCGTCAGCGGTGAGGAGCTCTTCGAGCACAGCGCCGCTCTCGTCCTCGCGCACGCCGTGTGCAACGCCGTCCGAGATCGTCAGCACCGCAGTGGTCACGCCGGCTCCTTGGTTTTCTCGAGTAGTCGCACGTCCGTCACGAACATCGTGTCGTCAACCGCCTTCGCCATGTCGTAGACGGTGAGCGCGGCCACGCTGGCAGCGACGAGCGCCTCCATCTCGACCCCGGTTTGGGCGGTCGTCTCGACCGTCGAAGTGATGTCCGCTCCGTTTTCTACAATGGCAACATGCACGTCGATCGACGACAACGGGAGCGGATGGCAGAGCGGAATGAGGTCGCTCGTCCGCTTCGCCGCCATCACGCCGGCGATCTGCGCGGTCGTCAGCGCATCACCCTTGGGGAGATCCCGCAGACGAGCTGCGGTCTCCGGGGCCATCGCGAGCGTCGCACGCGCGCGCGCGCGCCTCCGTGAAAGGGGCTTGCCGCCGACATCGACCATCCGAACGCCACCCTCGGCGTCCAGGTGGGAAAAGTCGCTCATGGTCCGGCGCGGGCGTGGGCCAGCACTCGGTCGAGATCGGCAAGCTGCGCCTCGACCCATTGCTCGAGATCATGCTCGCGGACATACGCACGCAGCGAGTCCAGTCGCCGGTGCCGTTCTTCCGCAGGCATCTCCAGCGCCAGCCGAATGGCCTCGGCTTGCCCGGCGATGTCGAACGGGTTGACGGTCACCGCCCACTCGGCGAGCTCCTCGTGCGCGCCCGCGTTCTCCGAGAGGATGAGCACTCCGTCGCGCTCGTTCACGAGCGGCGCCTCCTTGGCGATCAGGTTGAGCCCATCGAAGATGGCGTTCACGAGCAGGACGTCGTACTGCTTGTAGGCCGCCACGGCCTCGAGGAAGTTGTCCTCGATCCGGACCTCGATCGGCGTCCACTGCTCGCTCTGGAAGTGGTCGTTGACGGCACGAGCCGTCCGCTGGATCGCGGCCAGATACTCCGAGTACTCGGGGATGTCCTGCCTGGTCGGGTCGAGGAGCGCAAGCATGCCGACACGCCCGTGCAGCTCGGGGTTGTCCTCGAGCAAGCGCTCGAAAGCGCGGAACCCACGAACGATGTTCTTCGAGGGGTCGGTGCGATCGACGCGCAGGATCAGGTGCTCGGGTCTCGAGCCGATGAGCTGCTCCTCGCGCTCGAGCACCTCTGGAGAGGTCGAAAGCTCGTCGAACTCACCTGGATCGACGGAGATGGGATGGCAGGTCGCGAAGACCCGGCGGCCGTCGTACTCCGCGGTGCAATCAATAAAGTTCCCCTCGGCCCCGACGACGTCGACGCACGAGCGCATGAAGTTCTGGCGCCAGCGATCGGTGTGGAACCCGACGACGTCGTTGGCAAGCAGCCCATCGTGGAGGGCGACGCGAATGGCTTCCGGCAGCACACGCCAGTAGTCGGGCTCCGGCCAGGGGATGTGGACGAAGTGCGACAGCGCCGCCTCAGGCCTGCGCGTCCGAACGAAACGCGGCGCCAGGTACAGGTGGTAGTCGTGGAAGAGGACGGCTGCGTCGGGCTGAGCCTCGAGCTCGGCGACGACCGCATCCGCGAAATTGGCGTTGACCGCGACGTAGCCCTCCTCCCACGCGAGATGCAGCCCGCGGTCGAGATTCGGCGAGTGCGCCAGGTCCCACAAGTAGTGCTGCAGGAACCAAAGCGTCGGGTTCGAGACGACGTTGTAGAACCAGTCGTACTGCGCCTCCTCGTGCACCACGAAG
Organism: Actinomycetota bacterium; assembly: GCA_046729215.1. Lineage (GTDB taxonomy): Bacteria > Actinomycetota > Thermoleophilia > Gaiellales > Gaiellaceae > JACDAN01. The sequence goes on from JBKPGE010000209.1 coordinate 2,969, forward strand.
CGCAGCCGGTACAAGGAGCCGTCTCGGGCGGTCTCGTCGATCGGCTCGCCGCCGGCCTCGTCGGCGACGGCACGGTCTTCCTCGCTCATCGCGCTCGCGATCCAGGTGACGTCGTGCAGTGCAACGAGGCTCCGGAGAGCCGTCACGAGGCCGCCGCCGCCGCGACGGGGGAGGCGTTCGCCGTCCTCCTGCGTCCGAAACGTGACGGGCGGGCGGTTGGAAACGACGATGAGCTTCCGGCGTGCACTCATCGCCCGCGGACCCTACCCCAGGGTCCGCGGGCGGCCGTGAGGCCGCTCAGGCAGCCGGCGTCGTCGCAGTTACGAGCTGGGTCTCGCCCGTGTCGTTCCCCGCCAGGCGGTTGAAGAGCGCGAGCCAGTCGCGCAGCAACCGAGGCATGAGGAAGTGCTGGCGGACGTACTCCTTGCCCCGGCGGCCACGCGCGGCCGCAGCCACCGGGTCCGCCAGGATCTCCTTGCACGCCGCGGCGCACTCCTCGACGGAATCGACGAGCCAGCCGGTTTCCCCGTCCTGGATCTGTGCGGGAATGCCCCCGACGTTGCCAGCCACCGTCGGCCGCGCCTTCCAGAGCCCTTCGGTGACGGTCAGGCCAAAGCCCTCCTTGATCGACTTCTGGAGCACCGCCCGCGAGTGGACCTGGAACGCGTTCACCTCGATCGCGCCGATGTTGTTCAAGTTCGAGAGGATGAAGATGTCGGGGTCGGCCGCCGCGTAGTCGACGGTCTGGTTGTAGTACTCCCACCCCTCCGGGTCGTCGTGGGCCATCGAGCCGACGAGCGCGAGCTGCAGGTCCGGATACTCCTCGCGCGTCAGCCGGAAGGCCTCGATCACGCCCAGCGGGTCCTTCCACGGGTCGAAGCGCGAGACCTGTGTGATCAGCGGACGTTCGACGTCGATCCCGAACTGATCGACGATGTACGCGGCATCCTCGGCCGAAAGAGCCATGTTCTTCGGCGTCAGTGGATCGATGGCGGGCGGCCAGATGAACGCTTGCGGGAGTTCCTCCGCGTCAGGGACGTACTCCGGGCGGTGGAAGATGGCCGCGTCGTAGCGAGAGAGCGACGGAAGGAGAAACCCGAGCACCTCCTGGTTCGGCTCCGAGAGGTCGATGTGGCAACGCCAGATCCACGCGGCGCGGGAGTCGGAGAAGTGGTCGATGACCGCGGCCGGCTGTGGGTCGTGGATGATGACGAAGTCGTAGTCGGAGTCGTCGAGCTCCGCGGCGTTCGACGCGTTGTACTGGTGGAAGATCTGCTGCTCCTCGGCAGTCAGGCCGACGGGGCTGCCTTGCAACGCGTTGTGGATCTTCTTCGTGACGTTGAAGAACTCTTCCTGACCGTGGATGATCCGCCACTCGGCTTCGAGCCCCGCGCTGCGCATTAGCGGGACGAGCGTGTAGTTGATCTCCGCGACACCGCCCCCGAACGCCGTCGCCGAGAGGTGCAGGACGCGTGACCCTGCGATCGGCTCGGCGAGTCGCTGGATCTCAGCCATGAGGCCACGGCCCAGGAGTGTCGAGTACTCGCCGAGCACCTTGGTTCCGACGTTGACGAGCGAGAGCATCAGGGGTCTCCGACCGAGGGCGCGAGCGAGGATACCGGGGTTTAACGCGAGTTCTCGATGAACTTTACGAACCGGAGGCGAGAACCCTTCCCGTTCATTCCGGGCCCGAGCTCGAGCTCGTCCGCTAGCTCGCGGATGATCGCGATGCCGAGGCCGCCCTCGTCGAGCATCTGTTCCGCCACCGAAGGCGGTTCGGCGAACGCGAAACCCTCGCCGTCGTCGGCCACCTCGACGATGAGCCGGTCGGTATGAAGCTCGTAGACGACCTCGACCGATCCTTCGCGGCCGTCGCGGTATGCGTGCCTGACGGAGTTCGAGCATGCCTCGGTCACCGCGAGCTTGAGATCGCCGAGCGTCTCGTCCGGGAAGCGCCGGAAGTGCGAAAGCCCGCTGAGCGCGAGGCGGACCAGCATGATGTATTCGGCCTTGGCCGGAATCGTCAGCCGGACGATTCGTTCGCCGCCGTTGACAGCCGGTGCCGGGGAACTCGATGACATGCCGTCGCTTTCGTGAGGTTCTAGCAGGACTCGGCCCGGAACCCGCTCCGATTCCCTGTCGGACTATCTCCGCAGCGCCGGCGCCCTAAACGCTGCTAGCACTTGAGGCGAGGCTTGCTCGGCCGTTGACCGAGCTGGACCGGCACGACCATGCGGCGCCCCTCACGGAGCACCGTGAAGAGCGCGACCTGCCCCGGCACCAGCCGGCCCACTGCCCGCACGAGGTCGTCTGCATCCTGAACAGGCTCGTTTGCGATCTTGACAACAACGTCGCCACCGACACGAAAATCGAGGCCGTTGAGCGAGCGGGTCTCGTTCCCACCACGAAGACCGGCGTCGGACCCGGGGCTGTCCGGGACGATGCACGCGATAACCGCGCCGCGCGTCACCGGGTAGCCGACCCGCCGGGCGATGGTCGGCGTCAGATCCTCCGCGTTGACGCCGACATACGCGTACACGACGCGTCCGTTCCGGTCGAGCTGCTCGAAGGAGTGCTTGGCGGCGTTGATCGGGATGGCGAAGCCGACGCCCTCCGTCTGCCCCGAGTCACTTCGAATCTGCGCGTTCATGCCGATCACGCGGCCTCGGGCATCGAAGAGGGGGCCGCCCGAGTTTCCGTGCGTGATCGGGGCGTCGGTCTGGATTGCGTCACTGACGGTGTATCGGGAGGTCAACGAGTCGATCGAGCGATGTGTTGCCGAGACGATCCCGACCGCCAGCGAGTTCGCGTTGCCGAAGGGGCTGCCCATCGCAGCGACAGGGGCGCCCACCGCAACGCGGTCCGAGTCCCCAAGCGGGACGGGATCGAGGCTGTGCGCCTTGGAGTCGACGCGAAGAACGGCCACGTCGTCGTAAATGTCCCAGCCCACGAGCTTCGCCGACACCCGATCGTTGTCGTCGAAGGCGACGAAGATGCGGCTCGCCGCGGCCGGAGGCTCGGTTGGGCTCTCGCCGGCCGTGGTGACGACGTGAGTGCTCGTGAGGATGTCGCCCCGCTTCGAGATCACGAAGCCCGAGCCCTGGGCCGCATGCTCATCGGCCGCCCGGCCGTCATAAAAGGAGTAGACGGTGACGACGCCGTGGCGGCGTGCGCGGTAGATCGCGGCGGGATCGAAAGAGCTTCCGAGCACCGGCTTGGCCCGGGGTTCCGGAATGCGGCGCTCGACGGGCAGTGCAGTGCCGCTCCCGGAGATGAAGACCGTGTCTGTCGTACCATCGGAGAGCCCGGTCGCCTTGCCGAGGACGAGGGCCAGGACACCACCGAGGAGAGCGGCGGCGACGGCGAGAGCAGCGACGGCCGGAGGACGCACGAGCAGGCTCACTGTAGCCACGCACCTTCCGAACGCGTTTTCACGGGAAAACGCTGTTCAGCGCGTCAGCGCCGGCACGCGCTCGACGCTGGGAACCTGCATTCTCGGCAAGCGAAGCGTGAACACTGTGCGTCCAGGGCGCGACTCGAGGTCGATCTCGCCGCCCATCACGGCCGCCAGCTCGGCGGCGATCGCCAGTCCAAGGCCGCTACCGGCCGCGAGGGCACCTTCGGCACGATAGAAGCGTTCGAAGACGTGTGCCTGGTGTTCCGGCCCGATACCGGGGCCGTTGTCCTCCACGTGCAGCGTCACGGTCTCGGCGCCGCCGTCGGCGCCGACGTGGACTTCCGTCCCGGCCGGGGTATGGACGATCGCGTTCTCCAGCAGGATGCGACCGATCTGGCGGACCCGCTCTTCGTCGGCGCGAGCGAGGACGGGCTCGTCGCCGCCGGCGAGGAGGATGTGGTCGCTGCCGCGCCCGACTCCGCCGAATTCTCCAGCCAGAGAGCCAGCGACCTCCCCGAGGTCGACCGGCGCCAACTCGACCCGCAGCCGACCGGCATCGAGGCGCGAGAGGTCGAGCAGGTCCGTCGCCAGCTTCGTGAGACGCACGACCTGGACGCGCATCTCTTCGAGGAACTCGCGCCGCATCCGATCGTCGACCTCTTCGTCGGTGAGCAGCTCGATGTGACCGCCGAGCGCGAAGATCGGGGTCCGCAGCTCGTGCGAAGCGTTCGCAATGAACTCCCGACGTGCATGCTCGAGCGCGGCAAGCCGCTTCCGCATGTCGTCGAATGCGCCTGCGAGCTCTCCGAGCTCGTCCGCTCCGCCGTCGACGACGGGCTCGTCGAAGCTTCCCCCCGCGATGCGATCGGCAGCGCGCTCGAGTCGCCTGATTCGGCGGGAAAAGATGCGCGCAAGCGCGAAACCGACTAGAGCGGCGGCGGCCAGCGCGATCAGGCCGGCAAGCAGCAGCCTCCGCTCGACGAGCCCTACCGTGTCGAGGGCGTCCTCAACTGGGGCGGAGACGAGCAGGATGCGGTTGCCCCATGGATAAGCGGCCTCGCCGAAGCTGGTGCCGTTCCGCTTGACGACGCCTCGCTCGATCTGGTGGTGCTCGGCCGCTCGCTGCGCAATCGGGTCGTTCACGAGCGTTTGCCCGAGTTGGAGCGAGTCACCGACCACCCTGAGGTAGACCGGCGTTTGGTCGAGATAGTCCAGGACAGTGAGCCTGACGCCCCGCTGTTGGCCTTCGCTGGAAAGGATCAGGTTGAGCGGGATCGCCCCGCCCGACGTGCCCGCCTCGATGCTCGTGATCACCTGCGGCGCGACCTGCTCGAGCTGATCCAGCCGGCTGTCGATCAGCCGGTCCTTTAGCGTCGGTACGACGGCGAGATAGACGATTGCAAGCGCGCCGGCGACGAGGCCCGCCAGCGCGAGCGTCAGCTTTACACCGACGGTGTGGAAGCGCTTCACGTGTCCCGAAAGCGGTAGCCCGCCCCGCGGACCGTCAGGATGAACTCGGGCTCGCTCGGATCGGGCTCCAGCTTCTCGCGCAGGTGACGCACATGGACGTCGATCGTCCGCGGCTCGCGGTAGGCCGAGTCGCCCCACAGCGACTCGAGCAGGCGGCGCCGGCCGAACACGCGGCCGGGATTCGCCGCAAGCGTTCGCAGGAGCTCGAACTCCACGTAGGTCAGCTGGATCGGCTTGCCGTGTACCTCGACCGACCGGCGCATCGGGTCGATCCGGAGGCCGTCCGCCTCGATCGTCTCCGCGCGGCTCAGGTCGTGCTGCGAGGGCAGCGAAGCGCGTCTCAGGAGCGCACGCACCCGGCTTCTGAACTCGCGGATCGAGAACGGCTTCGTGATGTAGTCGTCCGCGCCGAGCTCGAGCCCCAGCACCTTGTCGAGCTCGTCGTCGCGAGCGGTGAGCATGATGATCGGGACGGTGCTCTGAGACCGGATGCGCTTGCAGACCTCCAGGCCGTCCAGCTTCGGCAGCATGAGGTCGAGCACGACCAGATCGACCGGCTCGGACGCAAACTTGGCGAGCGCTTCCTCGCCGTCGCGGGCCGCAAGGACGCGGAATCCGTCGCGCTCGAGCGGATAGGAGAGAACCTTCTGAATGGAGTCCTCGTCGTCGACGAGGAGAATGGTCGAGGACTCGGGCACGGGACGCATCACCGCCGGGCGTAACGCGTAGGCGACCGGCCCTCCCTACTATAGCCCGGCGAAATGGTGGCCTTTCGGCCCACATCTGAGCCGAGGCGGCCGCGGCGCGGCTCGCTCGAGCGACCGCTTAGCGGACGCACGTATCGCGGCACCGCGCTGCTGGTCGCGATCCCCCTCCTGATCACGGCGTTCACGGTAGCCCGGCCCGGCGAGCTGCCGGCCCCTACCCTTCCGCCTTCGTTCGACCAGCTCGCCGCCGTGGACACGGCACGCGAGCTCGCGATTCAGTTCCCCAATCGGGCACCAGGATCCGAGAAGGCGGATGAGGCCGCTGACTGGGTCGCTCAACGGTTTCGCTCGTACGGGTTCCGCGTGCAACGCGACCGGTTCGAGGCGTCGATCGTCGGGCTTGGCCTTGTGCCACTCGAGAACGTCTATGCCGTCGTTCCCGGCCGGTCCGGCCAGACGCTTGTCGTGGTTGCCCATAGAGACAACGCAGGGATCGGCCCTGGCGCAAACGACAACGCTTCCGGAACGGGTGCGCTGCTCGAGCTCGCACGCGGTTACGGGCTTCGCGCGTCACCGACGGCCGGGCGAGCGACGACGGCCGTAAGCCCCGCGCACACGCTCGTCTTTCTCTCCTCCGACGCCGGCGCATTCGGTGGTCTCGGAGCCAAGCGCTTTCTGGAGCGCTCGCCGTATCGGACACGGCTCGAGGCTGCCCTGAATCTCGACGCGATCGGAGGACAGCGGGCGATCCGCCTGGATATCGCCGCCAACAGGCCGCGCTCGCCCGATCCGGTGTTCGTTCAAACCGCAGCCGGGCATGTCCAGCAGCGAACCGGCGCCGAGCCCAGGCGAACGAGCTCGCTCGGCCAGCTGATCGACCTCGCCTTTCCGTTCAGCTTCTACGAACAGGGGCCGTTCATCGGCCGTGGAGTGCCAACCGTGACGCTGACAACGGCGGACGAACGGCCGCCGCGACCCGAAACGGACACGCTCGACGCGCTGACCCGACGACACATCGGGCAAGCCGGGGGCGCCGCCGAAGGCGTGCTCGGGTCCCTGGACGAAGGCGTGGCGCTGCCTGGCTCGACGGCGACGTACATCTACCTCGGGCCGAGAGTCATTCGCGGCTGGGCGATCAAGCTCGTGCTGATCATGGCGCTCCTGCCGTTCCTCCTCGCCGCTGTCGATCTCTTCGCCCGCTGCCGCAGACGCCGCATCCCGCTCGCGCCCGCCCTGCGCAGCTACCGAAGCCGGCTCGGATTCTGGCTCTGGGTCGGGGCCGTCTTCGGCGTCCTCGCGCTTCTCGGCGCCTGGGGGAAGGGCGAATCGGTGCCGCCGTCACCCGACACCCGGTTCACTGCCGGTTGGCCGCTCCTGGCCCTCGGTGTCCTGGGGGCGCTCGCCCTGGTCGGTTGGCTCGTCGCCCGCGAGCGGCTATTGCCTAGGCGCCGAGTGCGGCCCGAGGAGGAGCTCGCGGGCCAGACAGCCGCATTGCTCGTGCTCGGCGTGGTCGCTCTGCTCGTCGTCGCCACCAATCCCTTCGCCTTGATCTTCGTGTTGCCGTCGCTGCACGCCTGGCTCTGGCTGCCGCAGGTGCGCTATCACCGCCTCTGGGTCCGCGCCGGGGTGCTCTCCCTCGGCCTGGTTGGACCGCTCCTCCTCCTCGGCTCGTTCGCCTGGCGCTTCGATCTCGGGACGAACGCGCCTTGGTACCTGCTGCGGCTCATCGCCGTCGGGTATGTGCCGATCCCCTCGCTCCTGATCGGGCTCGCCTGGCTCGCCGCCGCCGGTCAGCTCGTAGCCGTCAGCTTCGGACGCTACGCGCCGTATCCGAGCGCGCGCGAGCGACCCCCGCGCGGTCCCATTCGGGAGGTGATCCGCCGGCTGCTCCTGCTCGCGCTTGGGCCTCGGCGCCGGCAGGACGCGCTCAAGCGAGCCGCAGGTAGCTGACCGACGCCCCCGCGGCCAGCTCCTCGTCGCCGGCCGGAACAAGGACGAGCGTGTCCGCGCCCGCAGCGCGGGCGATCATGTGCGACTCCTGACCGGTCACCGCCTCGAGCTCGACCTCTCCGTCAACGATCCGCGACCGCGCACGCACGAGCTCTGTCCGCGCCGGGTTGGGACGAACGCTTCGTGCGAGCCTCCCCGGCTCGAAGCGCGGGAGTGGCTCCGCGACGCCTTGCAGCGCGAGGACAGCCGGGCGCACGAACAGCTCGAAGCAGACGAGCGCCGAGACCGGGTTCCCGGGCAACCCGAAGACGAGCGTCCGCTCGCGCACGCCAAACCAGAGCGGCTTACCCGGCTTAACGGCGATTCCCCACAGGACCTCCTCGACCCCGAGCTCGCCGCCGACCGAGCGAACGAGGTCATGTGGCCCCACGGAAACGCCGCCCGACGAGACGAGCACGTCACCGTGAAGTCCCGCCTCCAGGGCGGCTCGATGCGCAGCCTCGTCGTCCGCAACGGGCTCGAGCCGTTCGACCTCCGCCCCGGCGGACACCAGCTGCGCCTCCAGCAGAACACCGTTCGCCTCGTAGACCTGGCCGAGCTGGAGCTCGGCTCCTGGAGGCCGAAGCTCCGTGCCCGTCGCGAGAACGGTGGCCCGCGGCCGCTTCGCGGCAGCAATGTCGGGGACGCCGGCGGCGGCGAGCGCGCCGAGCTGAGCGGGGCCGAGCCGCATCCCACTCGGAACGACGACTTCCCCGGCGCGGACGTCGCCTCCCCGCGGACGGATATCGGCCCCTGCCTCGACCCGCTCTGCAATCTCGATGTCGTTGTCATGTTCGACAACATACTCGATGGGGATGACGGCATCGGCTCCCTCTGGAACCATGCCTCCCGTCGCAATCGCCATGGCCTCGCCGGGGGCCAGCGGGCGCCGCGCGGGCCGTCCGGCCGCGATGCGCTCGACGACAGGCAGCCGCCCAGGCGTGTCGCCGGCGCGCAACGCAAAGCCGTCCATGGCCGACGAGTCGAACGGCGGCAGGTCGACGCGGGATTCGACATCGGCGGTCGTCACTCGACCTGCGGCGTCCCTGAGCGCCACGTCCTCGCTGGGAAGCGGAACGACGCGTTCGAGAATCCGACGCTGGGCCTCCTCGAGCGACAAAAGCTCCGCCACTACGTGCATAAGCTACTGGCGTGATCTCCGTCGTCGTCCCGGTCCACGACGAGGAACGGAGCCTCGAGCCGCTCTACGAGGAGCTTCGCGCCGCCCTCGAGCCGCTCGGCCGTCCCTGGGAAGCCGTCTTTGTCGACGACGGCTCGGCCGACGGCTCCTTCGCAGCGCTGACCCGAATTCATTCCGGCGCCCCGAACGTCGCCGTCGTGCGCCTCCGCCGGAACTTCGGCAAGGCCGCGGCGCTGGCCGCCGGTTTCCGGCACGCCGAGGGCGATGTCGTCGTGACGATCGACGCGGACCTCCAGGACGACCCTGCGGAAATCCCGCGGCTCCTCGCCAAGCTCGACGAGGGGTTCGATCTCGTCTCCGGCTGGAAGGCGCAACGGCGCGATCCGCTCACGCGCCGATTCCTCTCCCGCATCTTCAACGGCGTTGTCGGACGCGTGTCAGGCCTGCGGCTGCACGACCTGAACTGCGGTCTGAAGGCCTACCGGGCCGACGTGGTGCGAAACCTACGGATCTACGGCGAGCTGCATCGCTTCCTCCCGGTGCTGGCCCACGACCGCGGCTATCGCGTCGCTGAGCTGCCCGTCAACCACCGACCGCGCGAGCACGGCCGCTCCCGCTATGGCGTCGAGCGCTACCTGCGCGGCTTCCTCGACTTCATGACCGTCTGGTTCATGGGCCGCTACCGGCACCGACCGCTCCACCTCTTCGGCGGGCTCGGGCTGGCGCTGGGGGCGATCGGAACCGTGCTGCTCGTCTATCTCACGGTGCTCAAGTTCTCGGGCGAGGCGATCGGGCACCGTCCCCTGCTCACCCTCGGCGTGCTCCTCGTCGTCGTCGGGCTGCAGTTCTTCTCGCTCGGGCTCCTCAGCGAGCTGATCACGAGCCACCACGAGGAACGCGCCGTGGACGACCCCCACGTCGATGAGGTGCTCGCGGCGAGGGCGCATGAGCCGGTCTCGCGCTAGGTCGGGGTGCGAGTCCTTTACTTCGGAACCTACGAGCGCCGCTATCCGCGCAACGCCCAGGTGATCTCGTCGCTGCGGCGGGACGGGGTCGACGTCGCCGAGCAGCACGAGCCGGTCTGGGAAGGGGGTGACGAGAACTGGTCGGCGGGGCCCGCCACTGCCTTCCGCCTCGCGCGCGCAGAGTTGCGGCTGCTTCGCAGAACGGCCGCCGATGCAGACGCCCTGATCGTCGGTTACCCCGGCCACTTCGATCTGCCCGCTGCCCGCCGCGCCGCGAACGGGCGGCCGATCGTCTTCAACCCCCTTGTGTCCCTCTCGGACACGTTCGTGGCGGATCGCGGCCGCTTCCGGCCCGGCTCGCTTGCGGCCCGCGTCCTTACCGCCGTCGACCGGCGCGCCCTTCGCGCCGCCGATCTCGTCGTTGCGGACACCCAGGCGCAGGCCGACTTTTTCGCGCAGCTCGCCGACCTCCCGCCGGAACGGCTCGCTGTCTGCTTCGTCGGCGCGGAGGAGCGGGTCTTTCGGCCAGGCTGGGCGGCCGAAGACCCGTTCACGGCCGTCTTCGTCGGGAAGCTGATCCCGCTTCACGGCCTCGAGACGATCCTCGAGGCGGCTCGGCTCGCCCCCGACCTGAGGCTCCGGATCATCGGCCAGGGACAGCTCGACCGGCTAGTCGAATTGAGGCCGCCGAACGTCGAATGGACGCGCTGGGTGGAGTACGAGCGGCTTCCCCCGGTGCTGCATCGGGCCGGTTGTGCCCTCGGGATCTTCGGCACCTCCGACAAGGCTCGGCGGGTGATCCCGAACAAGGCGTTTCAGGCGCTCGCCTGCGGCGTCGCGCTCATCACCGCCGCCACCCCTGCGGCGCGCGAGCTGCTGATTCACGAGGAAAGCGCACTGCTCGTTCCTCCCGGGAATCCCCAGGCGCTCGCCGACGCGATCCGGCGGCTTTCGGCAGACTCGGACCTTGCGCGCCACATTGCCGAAGGCGGGCGCGCCGTCTACCGGAAACGCGCCGGCGAGGACGTGCTCGGCGCACAGTGGCGATCGCTGCTGGAGAGGCTCCTGTGAGCGCCCACACCTTGGGCACAGCCCCAGAGTTCGTCGGCCCGCGCCACGAGCTGCGCGAACGGCTCCTGCTCGATCTCTTCCTGGCTGCCAGCCCCGGCCCGAGGGTGCTCGATGCCGGCGCCGGACAGGGAACGCTGTCGGTGAAGCTTGCGGAGCTCGACTTCGAGGTGACGAGCGCCGACGCGTCTGAGAACGCAGTCGCGGTCCTCCAAGAGCGCGCGGCCGGCGAGGTCGTCGGGGCCGACGTCACCTCGCTTCCCTTCGAGGACGAGAGCTTCGACGCCGTCATCCTCGGCGAGGTCCTGGAGCACGTCGAAGACGACCGGGGAGCGCTGACAGAAGTCGCCCGCGTGCTGCGCCCCCAGGGTGTCCTCGCGCTGTCCGTCCCAGCCAACCCGAAGCTCTATGGACCGAGCGACCAGTGGGCCGGACACGTGCGCCGGTACACGCGCCCCGCTCTCCTCGAGGCCTGCTCGGCGGCCGGCCTCAGCGTTCACCGTTGCGTTGGCTAGGGCTTCCCCGTGTCCCGGCTCTACCATCGCCACGTCTATGAGCGATACATCGGTCGGCACGGACCGGCCGCACCGCAGCCCCGGCACCGACCGCTCCTCACGCTCGCCGGCGCGCTCCTCCAGCTCGACCGGCTCTTCGTCGGGGTCGAGCGCGGCGCGTTGGGCTACCTCCTTCTGGCGACACGCCCGTAGCCCTTTAGGCGCGGTCTGGGCCGCCATGGCCGTCTATGCCGCCGGGTTTGGCGCGCTGGCGACGCAGCAACATCGAGCCTTCGAGACCGGCCGCTTCGATCTCGGAAACATGGTGCAGGCCGTCTGGTCGACCGCACACAGACGGCCGCTCGACGTCACCGAGCTGGACGGCGAGCAGATCAACCGCCTCGGTGCCCACGTCGATCCGCTGCTCGCCGCCCTCGCTCCGCTCTGGTGGCTCTGGCCGAGCGCGGCAATGCTCCTCGTCGTCCAGGCCGTCGCGATCGCGCTCGGCGCGCTGCCGGTCTTCTGGCTCGCGCGCAAGCACCTCGCCTCGGCACGTATCGCCGCCCTCTTTGCGCTCGCCTATCTGGTCTACCCGACTGTGCAGTGGCTCGCGCTGGACGACTTTCATCCCGTGGCGCTCGCCTGCCCGCTGCTCCTGTACGGGATCTGGTACCTCGACGAGGAACGACTGCTCGCGGCCCTGCCGTTTCTCGGGCTCGCCGTCCTCACCAAGGAGGAGGTCGCGCTCGTCGTGGCCGGGCTTGGGATCTGGTACTGGCTGGTGCGCGGCCGCCGTCGGGCCGGCGCGGCGATCGCCGTGGCCGGAGTCGTGGTGGCAGCGTTCTTCCTGGCCGTCGTCATGCCCCACTTCCGCGAGGGTGAGCCGAATGCGTTCCACGGACGCTACGAGAACGTCGGCGGCTCGCCACTCGGGATCCTCGAGACGGCCGTGACGGACCCGCTCGTCCTCCTCCGCGCGCTCACCGAGGGACGCGACCTGACGTATCTGCTGCAGCTCTCGCTGCCCCTCGTCGGGCTCTTCTTGGCCGCGCCGCTCCTGCTCCTCGCCGCCCTCCCCGAGCTCGCCGCGAATCTCCTATCCGAGACGGTGACGCAGACCTCGATCCGATTGCACTACACCGCTCCGATTGCTGCGATCCTCGTCGCCGGAGCCGTTTTCGGCGCCGCCCGCTTCCCACGGCTAATCCCGCTCCTCTTGGTCGCGTCTCTCGCCGGCGCTGTCTTCCTCGGCCCGCTGTGGTCAGGGGAGCTCGTCCCAGAGCGAGTCTCCGCGCACGACCGCGTCGCCGAACGAGCGGTCGCCCTCGTCCCGGGAGACGCGCCGGTGAGCGCGACGAACGGGCTCGGAGCGCACCTCTCGACCCGGCGCCGGGTGTTCAGCTTCCCCGTCGTTCGCGAGGCCGAGTGGGTCGTGGTCGATCTCCGCCATCCCTCCTATCTCGACCGCGGATCGACGTCCTCGACGGCGGCAGTTCCGCTCGCGCGACTGATCCTGAGCGGCGACTGGAGCCGAGTGCTGGATCAGGACGACATCGTCGTCCTCAGACGAACGCCGTAGTCCCTACTCAGGCGGAGGTGGCGGCGGCGGGAGCGGTACCGGCGGAGGTGGCGGCGGCGGTGAAGGCGGTGGAGGCGGTGGCGGAGGAGGCGGACGTTCCGGCGCAGGAGACGGGGAGGGCGACGGTGAGTACGACGGCGAGGGGGAGGGCGAGTAGGAGTACGACGGCGTGTAGTCGTAGTAGGACTCGTTCGCATACCGCGCTTCAGAGAACGACTGCCAATGCGGCCCCGAGCGGGGCTCCGGGAAGTCGACCTCAGGCGTGTTCCCGATCGTGGAGCGCATGAAGAGGTTCCAGATCGTCGCCGGGAAGGTGCCGCCGGCCACGGAGATCCCGTGGACGTTCTCCATCGGGATCTGGGCCTGCGGATACCCGACCCAGACGGTCGTCGAGAGCGTCGGCGTGTAGCCGCAGAACCAGGCGTCGGTGTGGTCGTCGGTCGTGCCGGTCTTCCCGGCGGCCGGACGGTAGAAGAAGACACGGGCGCCGGTGCCGGTGCCCTCCTGCATGTTGTCCTCGAGGATCTTTGTGACCTCGTCGGCGATCCAGTCCGCAATCACGCGTCGGCGTTCCGGCTTGCCCCAGCCTGCGCCCTTGTCCACCTTTCCGTCGGGAAGGACGACCTTGCGGATCGCCATCGGCTCCGAGTAGATCCCGCCGGCCGCCAGCGTCGCGTACGCCGAGGCCATGTCGAGCGGAGACACCGAGGCCGACCCGAGGCCGAGCGAGGGGACGTACGTGCCGTCCCGAGACTTCAGGTTGGAGCGGACCCCCAGCAGGTGCGCCATCGCCCCCACCTTCTCGGCGCCGAGGTCGAGCGTGAGCCGCGCGAAGACGGTGTTGTCCGAGGCGAGCGTGGCGTGCGTGATCGACGTCGAGCCCAGATAGCTGTGCGAGTAGGTGGAGACCTCCCACGGCTCCAGATTCGGATACGGCTGGTAGTAGAGCGGCGCGGAGAGGTAGCTCGTCGTATCGGGGTTGATGCCTTCGGAGACCGCCTGCGTGAGGACGAAGGTCTTGAACGTCGAGCCCGCCTGGCGACGTGCCTGTGCAGCGAGGTTGAACTGGTTGCCGGTGCGGCCCGGCGTCACCGAAGTCATCGTCTTGATCGCGCCGTTCCTCGGATCGATTGCGACGACAGCGGAAGCCGGGTCGTCGTCGTAGTAGAGCTGATCGGTGACAGCGCGGTTGGCCGCGCGCTGCATGCGACGGTCAATCGTCGTATAGACCTTGAGCCCACCCGAGCGGACCGTCTCCGGCCCGTATTTCCTGATCAGCTCGTCGCGCA
>JBKPGE010000210.1:0-4233 GCA_046729215.1 Actinomycetota bacterium
GAGGCAGCGCTCGCGCTCCAGGAGGCCGCAGAGCAGCTCGCGAGGAGCGAGCCCGGCCGCCCGAGGTTCCGCGTCGGGATCAACACGGGACCCGCGATCGTCGGGAACGTCGGGACCGCCGAGCAGCGGAGCTTCACGGCCATAGGGGACACGACCAACCTGGCCTCCCGGCTCCAGACGGTCGCCGAGCCGGGCCAGGTCGTGATCGGCGACGCCACCAATCAGGCGATCGGCGACGGCGCCCGGACCGTGCCGCTCGGCGCGCTCCGGGTCAAGGGCAAGGAGGGGCCCGTGGACGCCTACCTCCTGATCGCGCTGGGATAGGCTCCGAGCCGCCCAGACCCAAGGAGGATCAATGCCCGACGTCGCACTGACCTGGCTCGGCCACAACGCGTTTCGCTTCGACACACCGGGCGGCAAGCGTGTCTACATCGATCCGTTCCTCGACAATCCGAAGTGTCCGGAGTCCGAGAAGGAGCCCGAACGCGTCGACCTCATCGCGCTCACCCACGGCCACGACGACCACGTCGGCAGCACCGTGCAGCTTGCGCAGCAGTTCGGATGCCCGGTGGTGGCGCTCGTCGAGCTGCGCGGCTGGCTGTCGCTGCAGGGTCTCCCGGAGGACATGACCCAGGCCTTCAACAAAGGCGGAACCGTCGAACGCGACGGGATCAAGGTGACGATGACCGACGCGCACCACTCGAGCGGCGGCTTCGAGAACAACCAGTTCATCTATCTGGGCGAGCCCTGCGGTCTTGTGTTCGAGGTCGAGAACGGGACGAAGCTCTACTTCGCCGGCGACACGAACGTCTTCATGGATATGCAGCTGATCGGGCGGATCTACGAGCCCGACGTCGCCATCATCCCCATCGGCGACCACTTCACGATGGGCCCGCGCGAGGCAGCCGTGGCGCTCGAGCTGCTGGGCGTCAAGCGCTGCGTTCCGTGCCACTACGGGACGTTTCCGATCCTCACCGGCACGCCTGACCAGCTGCGGGAGCTGACCGACGTGGAGCTCCTCACGCCCGACCCCGGGGAGACCGTCGAGGTGTGATGCGCGAGCGCTGGTTCGGCTCGACCGGGCGCAAGGTGCCGCAGATCGCGGTCGAGGGGGAGATGGACGTCGACGGCGCGCTCGTCCTCGACGAGCTCGACGACGAGGCCCTGAGCCAGGCGTTCGAGGCAGGGCAGCCCGTCGTCGTGCGCGTCGCTTCCGCCGAAGCGGTGCTCCAGGCGCTCAAACGTCCTGAGGTGTCATCCGTACTCGTCCCGCCCGACCACCGTCAGCTCCTCGACATCGACCTGATCAAGATGACGTACGGGACCTATTCGATCGCCGCCTGTGACCTCGAGGCCGGCCAGTGGGGCGTGGCGACGCAGTCGAAGTTCCTCGCGGTGGGCTCCCTGGTTCCGTGGGCAGAGCCGCAAGTAGGAGCCGTGGCCACGCAGGCATATGCCAACCCGCGCTACGGCCCTCAGGGGCTCACGCTGCTGCGCGAGGGGCTGGCGGCGGAAGCAGTCGTCGAGCGGTTGACTTCAGCGGATGAGGAGCGCGAGCACCGCCAGCTCGGCGTCGTCGACCGCGACGGACGAGCCGCGACCTACACGGGATCGGAGTGCCACGACTGGGCCGGCGGACGAACCGGCGACGGCTACGCCGCGCAGGGGAACATCCTCGTCTCGGAGGACACGGTGAACGCGCTCGCCGAAACCTTCGAGCAAACCGCCGGCAACGCGCTCGCAGAGCGGCTATTGGACTGCCTGGATGCTGCACAGGCGGCAGGCGGCGATAGCCGCGGCCAGCAATCGGCGGCGCTGCTCGTCGTCGAGAAGGATGGCGGCTACGCCAGCCTCTCGGATGTCCTCGTCGACCTGCGCGTCGATGATCACGATCGGCCGCTCGAGGAGCTCCGCCGGATCCATGGCCTCCACCAGGCGATCTTCGGCGAGACCCCGAGAGAGGAGTGGCTCCCGGTCGACGACAAGCTCGACGCCGAGCTGAGAGAACGGCTCTCCCGCCTCGGGTTCGACGGCGAGCTGGACGACGCCCTGTTCCGTTGGGCGGGCGAAGAGAACCTCGAGGAGCGTGTCGACGGCGTGGAGGCGATCGACCCCGTGGTGCTCGAGGAGCTCAGGAGGCAATCGTGAGCGAGAGATTCAAGGTCGCGACGCTGGCCGAGATGGAGACCCCTCCCTTGCCGGGGAGCCCGCGCTGGTCGCCGGTCCGGCATCACCTCGGCGTGGACGCGTTCGGGATCAACGCCTGGACGGCGGACACCCCAGGCATGGAGGTCATCCAGGAGCACGACGAGCTTGGCGCCGGCGCCGCAAAGCACGAGGAGCTCTACGTCGTCCTTACGGGCCGCGCGACCTTTACGGTCGAGGGGCAGACGATTCCCGCCGAGCCCGGCACGATCGTCTTCGTCCGCGACCCCGGCGTCACACGCAAGGCGGTCGCCGACGAGCCTGAGACAACCATCCTCGCGATCGGAGCGGCGCCCGGCGAGGTCTTCACGCCCTCGAACTGGGAGCGTTCCGCGCCGGCGTTCCGCTTCTTTGGGACGGGCGAGTACGACAAGGCGTTCGACGCCTTGCTGAAGGTGCACGACGAGTTCCCGGACGACGGCGGAGTGCTCTACAACCTGGCCTGCGCCGAGAGCCGACTGGGACGGGCCGGGGATGCGATCGAACACCTGCAGCAGTCGATCGAGGACCAGGAGCGATTCCGCGAGCTCGCCAAGACCGACACGGACTTTGACTCGATCCGCGACTTGCCCGCGTTCAAGGAGCTCGTCGGAACCTAGTCGTCGTCCCCGCCGCCTCGCCCTCGGCCGCTCGAGCTGTCGTCCCCGCAGCGGCCGCGGCCCCGATTCCGCCCACGATCGTCGCCCGCTTCAGTGGCCGTTCCGACGGTGCTTGTCGACGCCGTGGTCGTCGTGGTCGTACGGGCACGGCAGCGCTCCTGCCTCGCCTTCCGCCGACGCGCGGCCGGCGCGAAGTAGGCCTCCGATCCCTCTGCGCCACACTCGACGGTGACTGCCCTCCTCCGGGTGAGTACTTGAGTGCGTTCTCGATCAGGTTGTCGAGCGTGATCGCGATGTCCTCTTCGGACGCCTTCGCAAAAAGGCCTCTCCGCGGCAGTCGACGACCAGTTCGTGGTCAGTCTGAGCCGCACGTGCAAGCCTCAGCAGCGCCGTGAGCAGTCTGGCAAGGTGCTCGACCTCGCGCTCTGCGGCATCCAGCTCAGCCGCGAGCTCCGGTCCCGCCTTCCAGGGACGCCGACTCCAGCCGAAGCCGCAGGCCCGTCAGCGGCGTGCGGAGCTGGTGCGAGGCGTTCGCGACGAACTCGCGCTGCGCCTCGAGCACCGCGGCAAGGCGATCGGTCATGTCGTTGAAGGCGTGGGCGACCTCGCGGTGCTCCGTCGAGCCCTCCGGCTCTGCGCGAGCTTCGAGATCGCCGGCCTCCACGCGCCGTGCGGTCTCGGCAAGCCGTTGCGGCAGGCGCGCAAGGGTGCCGGCGAGAACCCACGCGAAGACCAGCCCGAGCGCGAGGGCCAAGAGTCCGATCCCGATCAGACCGGGGACGTCGCGCCTGACGCGTTGATCGATCGCGTCGACGCTCTGCGTGACCGGACGGCGCCGACCCCGCCGGTCGCCTTGGACGACGGGGACCGCCGTCTAGAGCAGCGACTCCCCGAGGGTCTCGCTGAAACGACGGCCCTGTGCGATGCGTCCTCGGACGAGCGCGGTTTGGATCTCGGGCCGGTTGCGGTACGAGCCGGTCGTCAGCCCGGCCGAGTCGGCCAGCAGCCGCCCAGTCGAGTCGACGACGATCACGCGGCCTCCGAGGATCCGGCTGAGAACGGCGGGCTCATCCCGTTGCCCCGCGGCGCTCGCGGCGACCAGGTGTGCCTCGGCGACTGCCCGGGCCTTGACCTCGGCGTCCACCCGGCGAGAGACGCGTTGAGGATGAGCGGAATCTCCAGCGCCACGATCACGAGGACGAGCACATACGCGAATGCGGCGAGGAGCCTGGTGCGAAGCGACACGCTCAGACCTCGTCGTCAGCCGAGAAGCGGAAGCCGACGCCGCGAGCCCGGCGACCCGATCGGCCTCCTCGCCGCGAGCGGTCAGCATGATGATCGGGACGCGGGACCGAGCGCGAAGCTCGCGGCAGACGTCGAAGCCCGAGCCGTCGGGGAGCATCACGTCCAGGAGCACGAGGTCCGGCTT
>JBKPGE010000211.1:0-3211 GCA_046729215.1 Actinomycetota bacterium
ACCACCTTCGTTCCGAAGCTTCCCCAGGCCGATGCATTTGGCGATCGCCTCGAGGAGGGGTCAGATGTAGCCCTGAGACGCGGCGTATTCTTCAGCCACGCGCTTCGGCACCGTGAATGCCCAGGCGTCCTCGACGAGCTCCCGCATTTCGTCCGCGTCGATCGCGGCGAGGCGGACATGCACCCAGTGGTAGCGCATGTCGGACTGCCTCGGCAGCGAGAACTTCTCCGGCTCCGCCTCGACGAGGGCCTCGCGAAACGCCTTGGGGAACGCGAAGCCCATGACCGTTCCGTCGGCCGAGAACGCCAGGTAGACGATCCGGCCGATCCTGAACTTCACCCGGCCGCGCACGAGCGCCTCGGTACTGCGGGGCAGCGTGCTCGCAAACGCCCGAACCTCATCGACCGTCACCACCGCGACGAGGATAGGCGAGGGTGCCCATCTATCCTTGAATCACGCGGGCGTGGCGGAACTGGCAGACGCGGCGGGTTTAGGTCCCGCTGGGCCGAAAGGCCCTTGGAGGTTCAAATCCTCTCGCCCGCATCGGCCCCGCCGAGGTGTGAACCGCCCGCAGTCTGGGTATTCCGCGCTCACCCCCGTCCGCGTCCACGAGCGAAAGGAGGGAATGAGATGTACATCGGTGGTGGCGTACTTCTGTTGATTCTCGTCATCTTGCTCCTGATCTGGCTCCTGTAGGGCCTGCGCCGGCCCCAAGGTCGGCTGGCACAATGGCCGTTCTGTGAAGGCGACGGTCGAAGAGCTCCCAGAGAGCAAGGTTCGTATGACCGTCGAGGTGCCGAGCGGCGATGTCGAGCACGCAATCGACCACGCCGCTTCGGACCTCGCGGGCAGCCTCAAGATCCCCGGCTTCCGCCAGGGGAAGGTGCCCATGCCCGTGCTCCTCGCACGGGTCGGGCGCGACCGCCTCCACGCCGAGGCGGTCGAGAGCCACATCGGCGGTTGGTTCCGCGCCGCGGTTCGTGACACGAACGTCCGTCCGATCGAGGCGCCCGAGTACGGCTACGACCTCCCGTTGTCGCCCAGAGACACGTTCGAGTTCACGGCGACCGTCTCGGTGCAGCCGAAACCCGAGGTCGCCGACTGGACGCAGCTCGAGGTACCTGCGGCGGAGCCCGAGGTACCCGAGGAGCTGATCGAGGCCGAGCTCGAGGTCCTGCGCTCGACGGTCGCCGAGCTCGCCCCGGTCGAGGGCCGTCCCGCGCGTGAGGGCGACGTGGTCGTCGTTGACCTCGTTTCCGGCGAAGGCGACGCCCAGCGCGACTACGTCGTCGAGCTCGGAAGCGGCCGCCTGCTTCCCGAGATCGAGGAAGGCCTCGTCGGAATGGCGCCGGGCGAAGAGAGTGAAGTGGAATTCCGGACGCCGGACGGCTCGCAGTCGCGCTTGACTGCCCACGTGAAGGAGGTCATGGAGAAGGTGCTGCCGCCGGTCGACGACGACCTCGCGAAGGCGGCAAGCGAGTTCTCGACGCTCGAGGAACTGCACGCCGAGATCGAGGGGCGGCTTCGCAGCCAGCTCGAGGCGGAGCTCGAGAACCAGTTCCGCGCTGCTGCCGCCGACGCGCTCGTGGAAGCTACGAACGTCGAGGTCGCCGACGGACTCGTCCAGACGCGCTCGGTCGAGCTGTGGAACGCCCTCGTCCGCTCGCTCGAGCGCCGCGGTATCAGCGCGGAGGCCTATCTCCAGCTCGCGAACCGCACTCCGCAGGAGATCCAGGCCGACATCGAGGCGGAGGCGCGGCAGTCGCTGGCGCGCGAGATCGTGCTCGAGGCGGCCGCCGACAAGCTCGGCATCGAGGTCTCCGACGAGGACGTCGACGCGCTCATCCGCGAGGAAGCGGAAGAGGCGGACGAGGATGCCGAGCAGCTGATCGGTCAGATCCGCGAGGCCGGCCGCTACGACGCGCTGCGCGCGGACCTCCGCATGCGCAGAGCGCTCGACCGGATCGCGGCCGAGACGAAGAGGATTCCGATGGAGCTCGCCCGCGCGCGAGACCAGCTCTGGACCCCAGAGAAGGAGAAACCCGAGATCGCTTCGAAGTTGTGGACCCCCGGTAGCAAGGAGCCTGCATGAGCCCGCTAGTCCCGATGGTGATCGAGCAGACGTCGCGCGGAGAGCGCGCCTTCGACATCTACTCGCGCCTGCTGAACGAACGAATCATTTTCCTCGGCACGCCGATTGACGATCAGATCGCGAACCTGATCATCGCCCAGCTGCTGCATCTCGAGTCCGAGGATCCCGACAAGGACATCGCCGTCTACGTCAACTCGCCCGGTGGAGACGTGTACGCAGGCCTGGCCGTGTACGACACGATGCAGTTCGTCAAGCCCGACGTCCAGACCATCTGCGTCGGGATTGCGATGTCGATGGGCGCGCTGCTGCTTGCGGGTGGCGCGAAAGGGAAGCGGATGGCGCTGCCGAACGCCAAGATCCTGATCCACCAGGTCTGGACGCCGTCGGGCCCGGGCGGTCAGGCCGCAGACATCGAGATTCGAGCCCGCGAGACGCTGAACCTGAAGCGCCGGCTCGAGGAGATCCTCGCCGAGCACACCGGGCAGGACCTTGAGAAAGTTGGACGCGACACCGACCGTGACTACTTCATGAACGCGCAAGAGGCAACGGAATACGGCATCATCGACCAGGTGATCAGCAGCCGGGACTCGAGCAAGCACTAGTGCTCGGCGCGATTTCGGAGTAGAAGGAGATCTAGTGGCCAGGGCGAGCGACGGGAACGAGCAGCTTCTCTGCAGTTTCTGCGGGAAGAGCCAGCGACAGGTCAAGAAGCTGATCGCCGGTCCCGGCGTCTACATCTGCGACGAATGTATCGATCTCTGCAACGAGATCATCGACGAGGAGCTCACGGCTCCCTCGCAGCTCGACCTCGAGAACCTCCCGCGCCCGAAGGACATCTACGCCGTCCTCAACGACTACGTCGTCAGCCAGGAGGAAGCGAAGCGCACGCTCGCCGTCGCCGTCTACAACCACTACAAGCGGGTGCAGATGGGGTCGGAGGAGTCGGACGTCGAGCTCCAGAAGTCGAACATCCTCCTGCTCGGGCCCACGGGTTGCGGCAAGACACTGCTGGCCCAGACGCTCGCGCGGATTCTCAACGTCCCGTTCGCGATCGCCGACGCGACGGCGCTGACGGAGGCCGGCTATGTCGGCGAGGACGTCGAGAACATCCTCCTCAAG
>JBKPGE010000212.1:0-16844 GCA_046729215.1 Actinomycetota bacterium
ACCGATCGCCATCACGTACACGTCGGCCTCCCGCGTGGCGGCCTCCAGCCGCACTGCAGTCCGATCGGGCCGCAGCCGGTCGGCATAGGCCAGCATCGCGTCGGCGATCCCTGCCACTTCGGCAGCCTCGTCCTCGGGCAGCGAAGAGGCCGAGACCTCTCCTCCACGCTCGAACACGACCACCGCGCGGACGTCTTCCGAGACGCGCAGGAGCTGCTCGACGGGGTCTGCGTCCATGTCCGGGAACATACTGCGGCGATGGGGAAGCCGCTCGCCAAGTTCTTCGCGGACCGCGGACCGCATCTGGCGGCGATGATCGCCTATTTCGCGCTGCTCTCCCTGGTGCCGCTCGTCTTCATCGCGCTCGCGCTGCTCGGCCTCTTCGGCCGGGCCGATGAGTCCACGTACCTCGTGACCGAGCTGAACCAGATCCTGCCGTCGGCGTCCATCTCGCGGATCGTGGACGTCGTGAACGGCATCAGGGACAACGCGGCGACGCTCGGAATTATCGGCGTCGTCTTTCTCCTCTGGAGCTCGCTCTCACTCTTCAGCGTGCTCGAGTCGGCGCTGAACATCGTGTACGGCCGGCCGAACCGCTCGTTTCTCCACGGCAAGGGCCTTGCGCTGATTCTCCTTCTTGGATCCCTCGTCGCCCTGTTCGTCGGCCTCGCGATCGGCACGATCGGCTTCGAGGTCTTGCACGACGCAGCGCCGGGGGTGATCTCCAACCGCTGGGTCAGCTACGCGCTCTCGCTGATCATCTCCACCCTCGCCGTCTTCGTCTTCCTCTTCTCGATCTACTACCTCCTTCCAAATGAGCAGCTCAACTTCCGCGAAGTGCTGCCTGGAGCGGTGCTGGGCAGCATCCTTCTGCAGGTCAGCTTCCAGGTCCTGCCCCTCTATGTGGCGCTCTCCCAGCGGGAGGAGGCCTTGACCCTGCGAGCGCTGGGTGCGCCGGTGATCCTCCTCATCTGGCTCTACGTGATGGCGAACGTGATCGTCATTGGCGCGGAGATCAATTGGTGGCTCGCCCGGGGCCGCGAGGAGGATCGGGACGCGATTCCAGGGCTCGCTTGAGCGCCTGCGCCGCCCGGGCGCGGTGGGAGTTGGCCGCCTTCCACTCGTCGCCCAGCTCGGCGACCGTCTGCGCCTCGCCCTCCGGCACGAAGATCGGGTCGAAACCGAAGCCGTCCGTCCCCCGGGGCTCGTCGATAATGCGGCCTTTGAGGACGCCGGTCCCTCGCAGCTCCTCGCCTTCAGGCGAGACGGCGACCAGCTCGCAGACATAGCGCGCACGTCTGTCCTCCACGCCGTCAAGCTCGGTGAGTAGGCGTTCGACGTGTTCCCCGCGAGCGAAGCGCGCCGACTCGACCCCCGGCCGGCCGCCCAGCCCGTCGACCTCAAGGCCGGAGTCCTCGCCGAGCACCCACGCCGAAGGCTCCAGCGAGTGGCCGAACTCAGCCTTCGACCGAGCGTTCTCGTAGTACGTCTCGCCCGTTTCCGGCGGGTACTCCTCGACCTCGAGCGGCTCGATCTCCCAGCCGCTGAGAGCTCGCTGGAGCTCGCGCAGCTTGCCGGGATTCTTCGAGGCGAGCCGGGCGCTCAGGGGTTCCAGCGCGCGCCCTTGACGGCATGCGTGCGGGTCAGCGCATCGAGGAGCTCCGCAGCGCTTCGGCCACTTCTGACCCGCACGCGCATGTCCACGCGCCGGGTGTCTCCCTCCTCCTCGAACTCGAGCGCACGGACCTGAGCGCCGGCGTCCTCGACGGCCTGCAGCACGGAGACCGTGGTCGCGCCGGACGAGAGCTCGACTGCCAGACGTCCCTCCTCGGGGCGAAACCGCTCCGAGACCCGGAAGGCAGCAATTCGCAGCGGGTAGAGGCTAAGGAGGACGAGGATCGTGGTGATGACGGCTGCGCTGTAGAAGCCCGCGCCCGTCGCCATCCCGATTGCCGCGACGACCCAGAGGGTGGCCGCAGTCGTGAGCCCCCGGACGGACAGCCCTTGGCGGATGATCGCACCCGCCCCGAGGAAGCCGATCCCCGTGACGATCTGGGCGGCGATCCGCGTCGGGTCGAAGACGATGCCGCTGGCATTTGAGAACTGCCAATCCGTCCAGGCGAAGGCGGAGACGAGCGTGAACAGGGCGGCGCCGACAGAGACCAGCATGTGCGTGCGCAGTCCCGCCTCCCGCTCGCGAAGCTCGCGCTCGATGCCGATGGCGCCGCCCAACCCGGCGGCCAGGCTGACGCGAAGGAGGATCTCGAGCCAGCTGAGCTCAGGCAACGGGCGTTTCCACGGCGTCGCGCTGCGCTTCCAGGATCTGCTCGATGCCCACGGCCGCGAGATCGAGCATTTCGTCGAGCTGATCCCGCGTGAACCGCTCGCCCTCGGCCGTCGACTGCACCTCGATCAGGCGTCCATCCCCGCTCATGACGACATTGACGTCGACCTCGGCGCGCGAGTCCTCCGAGTAGTCGAGGTCGAGCAGTGCCTCGCCGTCGACGAGCCCGACGGACACGGCGGCAACGGAGTCCGTCAGCGCCCGGCCGAGGCCCAGACGATCGAGCGCCCGCCGCGCCGCGACGTACGCGCCGGAGATCGCTGCGCAGCGCGTGCCGCCGTCGGCCTGGAGCACGTCACAGTCGAGCCACAGCGTGCGCTCTCCAAGAGCCTCCAAGTCAGTCACGGCCCGTAGCGAGCGTCCGATCAGCCGCTGGATCTCCACGGTCCGGCCCTTCTGGCGACCGGAGCTGGCCTCGCGCTGCGTCCGCTCGCCGGTCGACGCGGGAAGCAGTCCGTACTCCGCTGTCATCCACCCGCGCCCAGCCCCCTTGAGCCAGCGCGGCACGGCCTCCTCGATGGACGCCGTGCAGAGAACGCGCGTGCGGCCGACGGAGATCAGCGTCGACCCCTGGGCCTGCTCCAGGTAGTCGACATCGAGCGCGAGCGGACGGAGCTCGTCGGTGCGTCGTCCGTCCTCGCGCGTCATGCGGCAGCCGCCTCGAGCTCGGCGATCTCGACGTGCTCGACGCCGTCGAGCGGCAGCTGCAGGAAGCGTTCGCCGAGCTGCCGGAAGAGCTCGGTGTCGCCCGTGGTCAGGAAGCGGTAGCTGCCCTCGCGGCCGGATGCGTTCTCGATTCCCTTCCGTTCCAGGGACTCAGCCACCTCGCGCGCGGTCTCCTCGGCTGAGAACACGAGCGTCACGTCACGGCCGAAGACGCGCTCGAAGATCGGCCGGATCAGCGGATAGTGCGTGCACCCGAGGATCACGGTGTCCGCTCCAGCCTCCTTCAGCGGCTGCGCGTACTCGCGCACCGCGGCCGTCGTCTCGGCGCCGAAGGGCTTCTGGCTCTCGATCAGCGGAACGAGCCTCGGACAGGCAACGGGAAAGAAGCGGACGCCCGCATCGAGGGTGTGGACGAGCTCGGCGTAGCGGCCGGAGGAGACCGTGGCCTCGGTCGCCATGAGGCCGATGCGCCGGTTGCGCGTCGTCTGAACAGCGGCATGCGCCTCCGGCGTGATCACACCGACGACGGGAACGCCGAGCTGCTCCTGGAGCTCCGGCAACGCTGCGGAGGTTGCAGCGTTGCAGGCGACGAGGATCAGCTTCACGCCCTGGGCTTCGAGGTACGCAGCGATCTCCAACGCGAAGCGGCGAATCTCCGGCAGCGGGCGCGGCCCGTAGGGCAGGCGCGCGCCGTCGCCGAGATAGAGGTAGTCCTCGTGCGGCATGGTCACGAGGCATTCGTGCAGGACGGTGAGGCCGCCCATGCCCGAATCGAAGACGCCGATCGACCGAGGATCCACGGCGCGATTGTGACAGCAGCGACAGTTGGACTACCCTTGCCGCCCGTGGGTCGCTTCGTTCTGCTGCTCGCAGCCGTCACGGCTGCGCTCGGGATCGCCGCACCGGCGGAGGCCTTCACGCGCACCGAGCACACGCTCACGATGGGCGACGGTGTCTCGCTTGCGGCGACGCTCTACCGGCCGGACGGCGCCGCTCCCGCCGGCGGCTGGCCGGCTGTCCTGCTCCTCCACGGGATCGGCGAGAACCGCACATCGATGGACGTGATCGCGGAGCAATTTTTCGCGCCGCAGCGCTACGTCGTGCTGACGGTCGACGCCCGGGGCCACGGCAGCTCCGGCGGGCAGTCCACGTTCGTCGGAGCGCGGGAAACGACCGACTACGCGGCCGCGCTCGGCTGGCTTCGCGCGCGGCCCGGAGTCTCCGACACGCGCATAGGCGCGATGGGCTTCTCGCTGGGAGGCGGATCGGTCTGGAAGCTGCTGACGGCGCCGGGAGCCCGGCTCGCCGCCGCCGTCCCGGTGGCAACCTGGACGAGCCTCTACGACGCGCTGTTGCCGCAGGGCTTTGCCAAGGCCGGGCTCGTTTCGTTCTTCCGAAGCCTGCTCCCCGAAGGCCATTGGGATCCGCAGGTTGCGGGCCTCGCCGACGACGCCCTCTTGAGCCGCAACCAAGCCGGGCTGAGGCAGTTCGCGCAAGATCGCTCGACCCGAGACGACCTCGCGAAGATTCGCACGCCTGTCTTCATGATCCAGGGCCGCCGCGACTTCGGCTTCGACATGGATCAGTCGCTCGCCGCATTCGGCCGACTGAAAGGCAAGAAACGACTCTTCTTCGGCGACCTCGGCGGCACGCCGGCGACCAACCCGCCGGCTGAGCGCGCGTACTACCTCACCCAGACGCGCCTTTGGTTCGATCGCTTCCTGAAGGGGCAGCTGAACGGAATCGACACGCGTCTGCCGATCGAGCTCGCTCCCGACCCGTGGACGGGCAAGACGGTTCAGTACGCGCGCCAGCCGCAGCGGCGCGTCCTTCGGCTGCGCTTCCGCGGCCGGAGGACGATCGACGCTACCAGCAGGGTCATTCGCACGGCTGCTCCGTCGAAGCGCCTCAACGAGACGTTCGGTTCAGGACTGGTCGCCGCCCAGGTCTCCTCGACGACGCGCTGGACGCATCTCGTCGCCGTGCTCTCGGCGATCGCACCGAACGGCGAGGAGACGGTGATCGGCGAGGGCGGAGCGCAAACGCCGACGCTGTCTGCCAACTCGCGTTGGGTCACGATTCGCCTGACGAGCCAGACGACGACGATCCGGCGGGGCTCGAGATTCCGGATCACGCTCGGGGCAACCGACAGCCTGCTCTATCCGGTCTTGGTCCCGAGCACCGCCCGCGTGGCCATCGGAGAGACGAGAGTCGTCCTCCCCGTGCTGCGGCGAGCCGTTTCTCGGTAGCGCATAGGATCCAGGAATGTCTGGCTCTCGCGGAGCGCTTGCCGCGGTAGCTGCGACCGGCGCACTGGCAGCCGCAGGCCCCGCGCTGGGGATCGACATGTCTCAGCGCTCGCCGTTCCTGCCCCCGCCTGACGGGTCTTTCACGGCCGAATCGCTCGCGCTGGCCGAGCAGGGGCGCGACCTGATCGTCACGGTTACGGGCGACACGCGCGCCCCAGCGATCCTTCGAGGCCAGCGTCGACTCGGGGAACGCATCTGGCTGGTCTCAGGAAAAGGCTCTTGGTCGGTCCTCCGGCGCTTGAAGGCGATCAGCGCGCTTCGGTACGCACACGCGAACGGCAAGATGCGTCCGCGCAGCGCCTATGCGTCTCAGGGCGATCCAGAAGATCCGGCTCCTTGGTGGATGCCGCAGATCGGTGCTAACCGCGTGGTGCCACCGGCTGCCGGCTTCCCGATGACCGTGGTCGACGACGGGATCGATCGGAGCCATCCCGAATTCGCCGGCCGACCAATCACGTTCCTGAACGAGAACACGATGGTTCCAGGAGACGACTTCCACGGCACGATGGTCAGCTCGGTCGCCGGCGCGCCTGTGAACGGCGTCGGCATCGCCGGCCTCTACCCGCTCGTCGCGCTCCGCTCGGCCGACACCGGGGCCGGGGACTGCGCAGACGTCCTCGCGGCGATGGAGGCGGCGATCACGGCCGGTCCGACGGTCATCAACATGAGCTGGGGGTTCAGCCCGCCGATCTGTCCTGCGTTGCACGACCAGATCATCCGGGCCGTCGCCGGTGGGATCCTCCCTGTGGCCGCTGCCGGAAACATGCGGCTCCACTTCAGCCCGCCCGGGGTTCCGGCGATCTGGCCGCATGTGCTGACCGTCGGCTCCACCGATCCCGATGGGGAGGTCAGCATCTTCTCCAACGAGGGGATGGGCATCGACATCGCCGCGCCCGGCGAGTCGATGGTGGTCGCAGCTCCGAGGTTCCTCTACCCCAGCGGCTACGCGACGGTGGAGGGAACGAGCTTCTCGACCTCGCTCGTGAGCGCCGCCGCGGCATGGGTCGCGACCCGAAGGGGCGCGAAGATCAGACAGCTGGCCGACCTACTTCGTTCCTCGGCGCGCGACGTCGCCCCGTCGGGCTGGGATGCGGATACCGGCTACGGGATCCTCGACATTCCGTCCGCTCTCCGGAAACCGCTGCCGGCCGTCGACCCCCTCGAGCCCAACGACGACATGAACCAGGTCACGGCCGCGGGGATCCTCAAGCGTGAGGCGTCGGCCCTGACCCGTCCCGGCCGAGCTCGCGCGACGCTGCGCGCGCGACTCGACCGGACCGAGGATCCCGTCGACGTCTATCGCGTGTTCGTCCCGGCCCGTCGCCAGCTGCGCCTGCGCGTCGTCCCCACGTCGAACGTCGACATCGAGGTCTTCCGCCCGAGTGGGCGCAGCTGCTACTACCAGAGCCGAAGCCGGGCCCTGCACGGCCCGCTGATCGGTGGACGATACGGGCGCGGATCGGCGCCGGAGACGTTCCCGGTCCGGAACGGCGACAGCAAGGGCAAGTACCTCTTCGCGTGCGTCTTCAAGCCGCGCGACACGGTGTCGACCGCCTCGTACACGCTGTCGATCACGACGACGGGGCTCGCTCGCTGAACCTCCTCCAGTGGGAGCCGGTCCGCCGGCGGGAGCGCGAACATCGCCGACTACCTAAGCTTCGGAGCCGGCTACGTTCGCGACAACGACGCCACAGGTGTCATGACCCTCTACTCACGAACGAACGCCCGAAGCTGCGCCACCATCCGGTTTCGGGTTCGGAAGCCCCGAACGGCGTTCGCGGCCTTCAGTCTCCCACGCCGGCGGGCGTCCGGCTGCACCCCGAGGCTGGCCGCGAGCTGCTCGAAAGCATCGGTCGGGGGTGCGTCTGGCCCTCTGCGGGCATTTCGCCTCAGGCTCTAGCCGACCTCTAAGGTTCTGATCATGGCCGCACGGATCAGGGTCGGGACGTGCTCCTGGGCCGACGAAGCGCTGTCGAAGTACTTCTACCCGCCCGGACTGCCGGCCGGCGAGCGGCTGTCGTACTACGCCGAACACTTCGACACCGTCGAGTTGGACTCCACGTACTACCGGCTGCCGGTGGAATCGATGGCCGAGCGCTGGACCGAGCAGACGCCGGACGACTTCGTCATGCACGTCAAGGCCTTCGGCGTCATGACCCGACATCCGGTGAAGAGGGATCAGCTCCCGACGGACCTTCGCGACGAAGCTCCCGTGGACGACCGTGGTCGCATCGACCGTCCGCCGCGGGAGTTCCGCGCGGAGATCTTCCGGCGCTTCCGCGAGGCGCTCGAGCCGCTGCGCTCTGTCGGCAAGCTCGGCGGGACGCTGTTCCAGTTTCCGCCCTATGTCGTCTACAAAGACCTTTCGCTCGACTACCTCGCGTGGGCGCGGGAGCAGATGGGCGAGGACGAGATGCTGGTCGAGTTCCGGCACACGAGCTGGTTCGAGGAAGACGTTCGCTCCGAGGTGCTCTCCTTCCTCGAGGAGCACGAGATGTCGCTCGTCGTCGTGGATGCGCCGAAGGTCGAGGCAAAGAACGTGCCACCGACGCTGCTCGCCCTGACCTCGCCGACGCTGTACGTGCGCTTCCACGGCCGCAACGCGGACACCTGGAACGTGCGCGGCCGCAGCGCCGCTGAGCGGTTCGACTACCTCTACTCGGAGGACGAGCTGCGGGAGTGGGTCGAGCCCTTGAAGGAGCTCTCCGCTCACGCCGAGAACGCCTACGCGTTCTTCAACAACAACAATCGCAGTCCGGGCGGCGACGGCGGCTGGGTGTCACAGGCCGCCACGAACGCGCAGCAGCTCAAGAAGCTGCTTGCAGAAACTCCCGCAGAAGCTCGTTGAAACGCTCGGGCCGGTCGCGGCTCGGGAAGTGACCCGTGTCCTCGAAAACCTCCAGGCGCCCGTTCGGCGTCGCTTCGATGATCTCGCGGGCCTCTTCGACGGGCAAGAAGGGGTCCTCGTCGCCGACGGCGATCCACAGCGGCCCCTGGAAGCTTCGGGCGAAGTCAGTCGAATCGGACCTGTCACGGAGCGCCTGCACAGCGCGCACGAGCTCGTCGACCGTCCTCTCTGCGGGCGGCGGGTCTGGCGCGCTTGGCGCCCACGCATCGATCCCCTCTTCTTGGAGCGTTCGGATCTGCTCGTCGCGCACGGTTCGCCGCTCGGGGGTGTCGGCGCCCACGCGCGAGCCGACGAGGAGCAGCCCGCGGACTCGCTCGGGCGCATCACGAGCCATCGCCAGGCCGACGTAGCCACCCATCGATGATCCGACGACTGCGAGGTCGTCGTCCGTGCCCGCGAGTAGGGCATCGGCCCAGCTGTCGACCGACGCTCCCCCGAGGTCGTACAGGTTCGGCGTCTCCACGTCTTGTCCGGCGAGGGCCGCGAGCTGAGGCTTCCACATCCGCTCGTCGAGCGGCATTGCGTGGAGCAGGAGGACCTTCACTCGTGCTCCACGATCACGGCGTCAGGGACGTAGCGCGCCTCTTCGAAGTGGATTCTGGTCCCCTCGAGGCCCAGCACTTCCGAGAGCTCGCGCAGGAGCTCCTCGGGCGGCGGCAACTCGTCGGGTGACGCGGCCGTTCGGGCCACGGCCCTGACGCTCGCGGCGTTGGCCCCGGTCAGTCGCGCGACCACCGTCGGGTTGGCGCGGAGCGCGATCGCATCGCCGGACGGGAGCGAGCCGCGGAAATCAGGCACGGAGAGGTACTCGTCGAGGATCCGCCCGCGCTCGAGCGCGATGTAGTGGACCGCCTTCCCCTCCTCGACGCCGATCGTGAAGGCAACGAGGCCCGATGCGTTGGAGAGCTCCTGGCCCAGCCGCTTGAGCTGGCGCGGATCGCGGTCGGCGACCTCGTCGTAGACGGCGATCCAACCGTTCCGCGCCGGCGAGACGATCGTCGTACGAGAGCGAAACACGCGCGGGACGAGCTTAGTCACCGCCTGGACAACGGCCCCCTGATCGTCCGTCTGGAGGTGGACGGAGCCGAAGGAGGTGGGTGCCTCGCTCGCGTCGGCGTCTTCGGTTCGCGCAGCCGCTACAGCCCGAAGGAGGGCCAGCGCCACGCCCTCCCGCGGCTCCTTCAGCTCGAGCACGACGCCGCCGTCGGGCAGCGGTCGCGCCGAGCCGACGACCGCGCCGTCCTCCTCGGCGGAGAAGGAATCGCCTTCGCGCCGGACGTTCATGCGGGCAGCCGTGAACCGGTCAGCAGATAGTGCGCGCTCAGGTTCTGGAATGGTTCGAATCGTTCGCCGATCGTGCGCACCTCCTCGGTGGTCAGCGGGCGACCGTCACCATAAAAGCCGGAGACCACCTTGCGCAGCGCAAGGTCGCCTGCCGGCCACGCCCGAGGCCGACCCAGGTGGCGGGCGAGGAACCAGTCCGCGGTCCACTCGCCGATGCCGGGCAGCTGAACCAGCCTCGTCTTGACCTCCTCGTCGGGCATGCTCGCCAGCGCGCCGAAGTCGAGCTCCGAGCGGGCAAGGCCCAGCACGTATTCCGCTTTGCGAAGCGAGAAGCCGAGCGCTCTCAGCTCGTCGGGAGTCACTTCCGAGATGCGCTCGGGAGTCGGAAACGCGTACGCAAGCTCGCCGCGGACGCCGAACCGCTCGACGAAGCGGTTCCGGACCGCGAACGCCGCCCGCAGCGAGATCTGCTGTGCCGAGATGGCCCCGACGAGCATTTCGAATGGATCGGGAGCGAGCGGCGGCCGAAAGCCGCGCAGGCGCACCACAAGATCGGCGAGCACGGGGTCGGCCGGCCGAAATGCGTCGAGGTCGAACTGGGCGCCGAGCAGTCGTAGGACGAACGCTCCGATCTCGTCATCCAGCGGTTCGACCTCGACGCCGCCGGGCGCCGGCTCGATCCGCACCTCGCGCCCGTCCACGACACGGTAGAGGCCGCCCTCGTGCCAGAGCGACGCCAGATCGGGGCCGAACACACGGAAACGCTCCGTCGTGAGCTCGAAGTCGAAGGGCTGCGGCACTGCCAAAAACGCCATGGCGCGAACGGTACGTACGGGTACGGTCTGGCCGTGGACGTCCAGGAAATCGCCCCGCGGCTGTGGTGGTGGACCGCTCCCCACCCGGAGTGGACACCCGCGGCCGACAAGGGCGGGAAGGGCTGGGGCCAGATGGTCTCGTCGTATGCGCTCGTCGCCGACGACGCGTTCGTCGTGTTCGATCCGCTGATACCGGAAGGCGAGGAAGATGCGTTCTGGAAAGCTCTGGACGGGGACGTCGAGCACCATGGGCCTCCCGCGATCTTGATCACGATCCACTGGCACGTGCGGAGCTCCCAGCAGATTCTCGACCGCTATGAGGGCTCGACCCTCTGGGCGCACAAGCCGGCGGCGAGGAAGGTCGGCAACCGGGTGCGGTACACGAACACGTTCGTCCAAGGGGACGAGCTCCCTGGCCGGGTCGAGGCGCTACCCATGCACCACATGGACGAGGCTGCGTACTGGCTCCCGGACCACAAGGCGACGGTCCTCGGCGACACGATCCTGGGCCACGACGGCCGTGCTCGCCTCTTGCCGGCGCGGTGGCTGCGGAAGTCCGAGTCCTACGACGAGGTGCGGCGGTCGGTGCAGCGCGTCTTAAAGTTCCCGGCGACCCGGCTCCTGCTCACGCACGGCGGGCCGACCGATCCGAACGCGCTGGACGTTTGACGTGGAGGAGATTGCACCGCAGCTCTGGTGGTGGACGGCTCCCCACCCGGAGTGGGCGCCGGAGGATCTCGAGGACGGCGCAGGCTGGGAGCAGGTCGTTACTTCCTACGCGTTTGCGGCTGACGGGAGGCTTCTCCTCTTCGACCCCCTGGTCGAGGACTGGGCGGCGCTGGATCGACAGGTCGAGGAGTATGGCCCGCCGACGGTCCTGATCACGATCATGTGGCACGTCCGCAGCGCACCCGAGATTCTCGAGCGCTACGAAACCGCGTCAATCTGGGTCCACGCGCCGGCGGCGGGGTGGATCGGCGAGCGGACGCGCTACACGAACACGTTCGACGTGGGCGACGAGCTGCCCGGCGGCGTCGAGGCGATCCCCATGCGCAGAATCGAGGAGGTCGCATACTGGCTGCCGAGCCACAACGCCGTCGTTGTCGGCGACACGATCCTCGGCCACGGCGACCGTGCAGCGATGTGCCCCGCGACCTGGGTACGGCGAAGCGAGACGATCGAGCCCGCCCGCAAAGCCGTCCGAAAGCTGCTCGAGCGGCGTCCCGAGCGCCTGCTGCTCACCCACGGCGGTCCCACGGATCCCGAAACGCTAGAGGTGTGAGGTCGCGCCAGCAGGGTCGGCGTGGTAGCTGGCCGGCGCGCCGTCCTCTGTGTACCACGAGTACGCGTACTGGCCGTCGTCGAGCGCCTTCGCGAACGTCGTCAGCTTGAGCGGATGGAACGTGTCGCACATGACCGCGAGCTCGTGCGTTTCCGCCATCCCGAGGGACTTCTCCGCGAGGCCCGGATGCGGCCCGTGCGGGATCCCCGACGGATGCAGCGTCACTGAGCCGACCTCGATCCCCTTCCGCGAGCCGAAGTTGCCCGACACGTAATAGATCATCTCCTCGCTCTGGAGGTTCGAGTGGTGATACGGGATCGGGATCGCCAGCGGGTCGAAGTCGAGCTTCCGGGGACAGAACGAGCAGATCACGAAGTTCGGGCCGGCGAACGTCTGATGTGACGGCGGCGGCATGTGGATCCGCCCCGTGATCGGCTCGAAGTCGTTGATGTTGAACGTCCACGGGTACAGGTAGCCGTCCCAGCCGACGACGTCGAACGGGTGGTAGTCGATGACGTAGTCCTGATAGCCGTCTCGCACACGGATCTTCAGCTGGAACTCGCCCCGCTCGCGGTACGTCTTCAGCTCGGTCGGCGGATGGATGTCCCGGTGGTAGAAGGGCGCGTGCTCCATCAGCTGCCCGTACTCGTTCCGATAGCGCTTCGGGATCTCGATCAGCCCCGGCGTCTCGAAGAGTAGGTAGCGCTGCGGGCCTGAAGGTTCGAACTGGTAGGTCGTCCCGCGCGGGATGACGACGTAATCGCCCTCCTTGAAGGGCAGGTCCCCAAACGTCGTGTGCAGCGTCCCGGAGCCCTCGTGGACGAAGTAGACCTCGTCGCCCTCGCCGTTCCGGAAGAAGTAATCCATGGAGTCGGCGGGCCGCACGAGCGAGATCTCGACGTCGTTGTTCCACATCAGGAGCTTGCGGCCGGAGACCTCGTCGCCCTCCTCCGGGATCCCGATCGTCTTGAAGTGCCGGTGCGCATGGGCGTCGGGCACCCACTCCTCACGCTCGATCGGCTCGAAGTCGCCGAGCTCCTTGACGCGACATGGCGAGGTGAGGTGGTAGAGGATCGACTCGTTCCCGACGAACCCCTCGAGGCCCATGACCTCCTCGGTCAGGAGCGTGCCGTCGTCACGGAACTGGATGTGGCGCTTGCGCGGGACGTCGCCGCGCACCTGATACGTGGGCATAGGCGAAGGTTACTGGCTGGACGGGGGAACCCCTGGTTCCCCCGGGGCCCCCTCCTTGACAGCCGGTTTGACGGACGGCGCTGGACGGAGCCGGCTTTTCACGCCGGCCTCCACTGGTTTTTCGCGTCTGTGAGCCTCCCGCGGGGCAAAGGCCCGCTCCGGCCGCGGATCGTCCTCGCTCTCGAGCGGCGAGTGCGAGACCGGGCTTACGATCGGGCGCCGACCGTGTTTCTCAGCACGCCGACCCCTTGGACCTCCAGCTCGACGACATCCCCTGGCTGGAGCCACCGGCCGTCGCCGTGCTCCAGGATGCAGCCGGTGCCGACCGTCCCCGAGCCGAGCACGTCGCCGGGCAGGAGCGCCGTGTTACGACCCGCGTGGGCCACCATCGCCTCCCACGAGTGGTGCATGTCCGCAAGGTCGCCCCGCGAGCGTTCCTCCCCGTTCACGCTCGCGATCATCGTCGCGCCGGAGCCGTCGAACTCGTCCGGCGTGACGACGATCGGGCCCAGGCTGGTCGCAAAGTCCTTTCCCTTTGACGGTCCCAGCCCGACTTTCATCTCGTCCCGCTGGAGATCGCGTGCTGACCAGTCGTTCATGATCGTGAAGCCGCCGATCTTCCCCTCGTCCCCGATGATCGCTGCCACCTCGAGCTCGTAGTCGAGCTCCTTCGTGCCTTCGGGGTACGGGATCTCCGCCTCGGGGCCGTAGATCACCGCCGGGTTGGAGAAATAGAAGACGGGGATCCGGTACCACTCCTCCGGCACCTCCAGCCCACGGCGCGCCCGGGCCGCCTTCACGTGCTGCTCGAACGTGTAGAAGTCGCGAACCGAGGGCGGATGCAGCACGGGCGTGAGGAGCTCCACCTCGTCCAGCCGGTGCTCGGCGTGCTCGCGGGCGCGCCCGCCGCCGGTGAAGAACGACTGAAGCGTCTGCGCGGCGAGCTGGATCACGCGGTCGCCCTCGATTCGGCCGGGCCACCCCCGCTGGAGGTGATGTCCCTTCGGACTGAACATGCACAGCCTCACCTCGCCCTCCTGACCGGCGGCGGCTCCCGCCGGGCGAAGCCCGGCTCCGCCACCTGTCGAATCTGGCGGCACGAGGCTTTCCGGGGCCGTGCTTCTCGCACTGTCCCCTCCGGCCGCGCACCACCAGAGCTCGACTCATGGGGGCGAGGTTTCACGGCTCTGTGTGTACCACCACGTCGGCGATCTCCGGCAGCTCCTGGCGGATGCGTTCTTCGACCTCGCTGGCCAGCACGTGCGCCTCGGCGAGCGTGCGATCGGGAGCCACACGCAGCGTCACGAACACGAGCAGGCCCTCGTCGGTTCGTACGAGCCGCACATCCCGCGGCGGCTGGCCCGTGAGCTCACGCGCGATCGAGACGATGACCCGCTCGTCGGGCGGGGCGGTTCGCTCACCTGCCGCTTCCTCGCGCAGCGGCTCGAGATGGGTTTGCACGGCGACAACTGCCGGGAGCTCCCGCGAGATCGCCGCCTCGACCTCCGAGGCGACGGAATGCGCGTCCTGGAGCGAGAGAGCGCCCGGCAGCTTAATGTGCAGTCCGACCTCGACGCCTCCGTCCACGGTCACGATCCGGACGTTGTGCACCTCGCGCACGCGCGCCACGCTCAGCGCAGCGGCGAGAACGGATTCGCGGAGCGCCGCCTCGGCGCCGGGCTCGACGTGGACGACGACGTCGCTTTCAGGGAGCGCGGCTTGCACGGCCTGCTCCACTTGGTCGGCCGCCGCATGGCCCTGGCCGACGGCGGCCCCAGGCGGAACGCCGATGACGACGTCGGCGAAATGCCGGCCGGCTGAGCGGCGCAGCCGAAGCCGCCGCAGCTCGACGGGTGGCTCGATTCGCCGGATCGCCGCGCGAGCTGCGGCATCGGCGTCGGGCGGCGAGCGGTCCATGAGCACGTCGATGTTTCCGCGCATCAACCTCGCAGCGGCGAGTAGCACGAGCACGGCGACGAAGAGCGCTGCCACCGAGTCCGCGCCCCGATAACCGGCTGCGACGAGCAGGAGGCCGATGAGCACCGCGATCGAACCGGCCATGTCGCCCGCGAAGTGCAGCGCGTTGGCGTGAAGCGCAGCGCTGCCGTACCGTCGGGCGCCGCGCAGCGACACGATGGTGCGGCTCGCATCGACGACGATCACGAGGCCGATCACCGCGAAGGCGTACCACGTCGCCTCGACGTCCGGCTCCGAGGCGCCGAAGAGGTGCGAGAACGCCCGATAGGAGATGAGCAGGCTGGCGACGACGAGAATGGCGGCCTCGGCGAGCGCCGCGAGGTGCTCTGCCTTCCCGTGTCCGTACGGGTGGCCCGGATCGGCCGGCCGGCCCGCAACCCCCACCGCGAACAAGGTAAGCAGTGCCGCCACGAGATCGGTCCCGGAGTGGATCGCCTCGGAGACGAGCCCGAGGCTCCCACTCGCGAGTCCGGCGCCGAGCTTGAGCGCGATGAGCGCGACCGCGGCAAGCACGGAGACGAGCGCGGTTCGTCGCTGCGGGGTCACGTTACGAATTCTTCACGGCCGAAGGGCACCATCGAGCCATGAGGCTCTGCGCCCTGATTCTGGCGGCAGGATTCGCGATTATCCCCGCTCAGCCCGGGAGCGGATCAGACTGCAGGGGAGGGATCGGACGTCGCGCGTGTCCGTGTAGGCAATCGAGCGACCGTCCGGCGACCACGCCGGGTCGATTCGGCGGTTGGTCGTGCCGTCGGGCGCCACGACGTGGATCCCGCCGCAGGCGACCGGCCGGCGTGGTCACCCGATTCCTCTCGACTGGCCTACCACCGTCAAGGATCGATCTTCGTCGCGAGCGCCGACGGTTCCGCCGAGCGTCGGCTCTCGGCCGGCGGGAGAGCATCGTGGTCGCCGAACAACGCCGGGGTCGGCGTCCTACGTGAAGGCTCCGCCTATCTAGTCCGACCGGTCGGCTCGGCGGAGCGCCGAATCGGGCCGGGTGAGCCGCTTCAATGGTCGCCCTCGGGCGACGAGGTGGCCCTGCTGGATTCGGTGGCGGTTCTCCGGCGCGTCTCGCTCTCCACCGGACGGACCATCACGGTCGCCGAGGATGTGGCGGCCGCCGCCGTGACACCGGAGTGGGATCCACTCGCGACCGGAATCGCGACCGTGCTCAACGTCGGCCGGCGCTCGGAGGTGTATGTCGCCAAGGGGACAGGCGCTCACCCGGTAAGACGCACTGCTTCGCAGTGCGATCTGTACAAGGCGCACTGTGTCGACGGCACCGATCGCGCAGACCGGATTGTCGGCACCGCGCGTCGGGACGTCATCTTCCCGGGCGCCGGAGACGATCGGGTCTCGAGTGGCGGCGGCGACGACCGGATCGACACGACATACGGCCGAGACTTTGTCGACGCCGGTCCGGGCAACGACATCGTCTACACGTTCGGGAACGACGACGTTCTGCGCGGCGGAGAAGGCAGAGATTTCCTCTATCCCGGAAACGGGGAGGACGTGTCGACGGCGGGCCGGGAAGAGACTGGATCCTCGTCTCCGGTGATGCTCGCGTCGACCGTGTTCGGTGCGGCCGAGGTCCCGACTTCGTGTCTGCGGATCCGATCGACCGCGTGGGCCCTGACTGCGAGACCGTCAGGTACCCGGACTAAACGCAGAGAGCCCGCACAAAGCGGGCTCTCTTCGTTCGTCGTATCAAGGTCAGCTACGCGTCGGCGATGTCGCCGTGGAAGACCTCGTTCAGCATCGTCCCGGCGCCTTTGCCCTTGTCCTGCCAGTGGCGGAACAGAAGCGACTGGTGCCGCGCAGCCGGTCGTGTTACACGCGCCCGGGCTCACGCCCGCGAGCGTGGCGAACATACCTCGATCGCGACGGGTGAGCGTGTAGGAGCCGTCAGCGTTCAGCCTTGACGATGAACGTCCGCTTGACGGTGTCATTGGCCCACGGCCCGCCACACGACCCGTTGTCGGTCGTGCTCACCACGAAGGTGAGCTTCCCATGCGTCGCTTTCGGCTTCGTGCCAGGGCTGGGTTCGCCAGTGCGGCGACGACGA
>JBKPGE010000213.1:0-19293 GCA_046729215.1 Actinomycetota bacterium
CGTCCTCGTTCTCATCGACAAGCTCGACGACCTCGTCCACAACGCGAAGGCCGTTCCGCTCACCGACCAGGTGCGGATCGACCGTGAGGAGATCTACGAGATCCTCGACCAGATGCGCGCGACGATTCCCGAGGAGATCAAGCAGGCCCGCTGGATCGTCAAGGAACGGCAGGAGATGCTGGCCGAAGCCAAGCGAGAGTGCGACCGGATCCTCGGCGAGGCGCGGGAGCAGGCGGCCCGCGAGGCGTCGCAGACGGAGATCGTCAAGCTCGCCGAGCGGCAGGCGCAGGAGATCATCGACGAGTCGCGGCGGCAGGCCCGCGAGACGCGGCTCGAGATGGAGGACTGGGCCGACAGCATCCTCTCGACGCTCGAGGTCAATCTCGACAAGTTCCTCGGCGCGGTCAAGCGTGGACGAGAGCGGCTGCACGAGCGCTCGCAGGAAACTGTCGTCGCGGGTGTCGCGGCGGCGAGCTCCAACGACGATCAGCCGTACGAGTAGAGCTCAGCGCGTAGCCGCGCTCTATGACGTGCACGGGAACCTTCCCGCGCTCGAAGCCGTGCTCGCGGAGGCCGGCGACGCGCAGCTCGTCTTCGGCGGCGACATGGCGGCGGGGCCGCTTCCCGCCGAGACGCTCGACCGGATCATGGAGCTGGATGCGCTGTGGATCATGGGCAATGCCGACCGGGAGCTTTTGAGCGGGCCATCCGGCGGCCTCGTCGACGAGTGGGTCGTGGGTCAGCTCGAGGACCGGCACCGGGACTTCATCGCCGGTCTGCCCGAGCAGCTCGAGCTCGATTTGGAGGGCGTCGGCCGTGTCCTCTTCTGCCACGGCTCGCCGCGCAGCGACGAGGAGATGATCCTGAAGACGACACCCGACGAGTGGCTGCGCGAGATGTTGGACGAGGCCGAGGCCGATCTCGTCGTCTGCGGCCACACGCACATGCAGTTCGACCGTTCGGTCGACGGACATCGGGTGGTCAACGCGGGCAGCGTCGGGCTGGCCTATGGGGCGCCGGGCGCGCACTGGCTGCGGTTGGGGCCCGGTGTCGAGCACATGAGAACGCCGTACGACAACGAGGCGTTCGCCGATCGGGTGAAGACGCTCGAGTGGCCGCTCGCCGAGCGCTTCGCCGAGGAGAACATCCGGTCGTTTCCCTCGGAAGAGGAGGCGCTGGAGTTCTTCGAGCGCGTGGCCGCCGAGCAATGGGCCGAGCGCTCCTCCCGGCGATGAACGCCGACTTCTGAGCGGCTGCAAAGCGGCGCCGGGCCTCTCCCGCAGGTCACGCACATACCGCACCCGCCATGCACGCGACCTGCGTGGGAACCCCGACCTTGCTTTTCGCGCGTCAGAAGTTCGGCAACATCACCGGAAGGAGCGCCGCCGCTACCCTGGCTCGCCGTGACCACGTTCGACTTGAGACAGGCCAAGCTCCGTCCCGGCGAGGAGTACCGGGACGAACAGGAGATCGCGCTCTCGCCATTCGAGCTGGGCGGGCAGCGCTATCTGCCGGTGCCCGAAAACGTCAGCGCCGAGCTCGTCATCAACCGCGGGACGAGCGGTACGACGTTCGAGCTGAGTTTCCCCGTT
Source organism: Actinomycetota bacterium (assembly GCA_046729215.1). Lineage (GTDB taxonomy): Bacteria > Actinomycetota > Thermoleophilia > Gaiellales > Gaiellaceae > JACDAN01. Next base: position 1,593 of record JBKPGE010000213.1, read on the forward strand.
CGGCTGCACGGACCGTGCTATCGCTGCCTCGAGGATGCTGTCCTCGATCTCTCGATCCATGTGCGTGAGTACCAGGCGACGAGCCCCGGCGAGTCGGATGAGCTGCGCACGCCGTACGTCGCGGACAACCAGCTTCGGCTCTCAGACTGGGCGCGTGACGCGATCGCGGTCGAGCTGCCCGAGCAGATCCTCTGCCGCGAGGACTGCGCCGGCCTCTGCGCGGTCTGCGGGCAGAACCTGAACGAGAACCCGCACGAGCACCAGGAAGAGCGGGGCGACCCGCGCTGGTCGGCGCTCGAAGAGCTACGCGGGAAGCTCTAGCGTCTGCGTCGGCTCGAACCGCTCGAGCAGCCGGCGGTCGTGGGTGACGAGGACGATCGTCCCCGCGTAGACCTCGAGGGCAGCCTCGAGCTCCTCGATGGCCTCGAGGTCGAGGTGGTTCGTCGGCTCGTCGAGGACGAGCGCATTGACGCCCTGAGCGGAGAGCAGCGCGAGGCCGGCGCGCGTCCGCTCACCGGGTGAGATCGAGCTCGACGGCCGGAGGACGGCGTCGGCACGCAGCGCGAACTTCGACAGCAGCGTCCGTGCGTCGCCCGGCGGCAGGCCGCTCGCCGCGCAGAAGGTCTCGAGCAGCGGCTCCGGCCCGGCGAACTGCGAGCGCCGCTGCTCCAGCTCGCCCAGCCTGACGCCCGGGCCGAGGTAGCGCCGTCCGGCTGTCAGCGGCAGATCGCCGAGCAGCGCGGCGATCAGGGTCGTTTTCCCGCTTCCGTTCGGCCCGGTGACGGCGAGCCGGTCGCCGTGCCGGAGCTCCAGGTCGACCGGGCCGAGCCGGAAGTCGCCGCGCTCGACGACGGCGCCCTCGAGGCGGGCGACCACCTGGCCGGCTCGCTTGGAGCGAAGCTCGAAGTGAAGTCGCCAAGGCGCCCAGGGCTTCTCGACCTTGTCGATGCGCTCGAGGCGCTTCTCGGCGGAACGCACCTTCGACATCAGCGCGTGAGTGCCCCGCCGGTTGGCCTGCTTGCCGGCGGTACGCGCCTGCGTGCGGCGGTCCTCGAGGAGCCCCGTGAACCGACCGCGTTCTTCGACGTAGTCCGCGTAGGCGGCCTCGTGTCGGTCCCGCGCGAGCGCCCGTAGGCGCTCGTATTCGGCCCACGAACCGACGAACTCCTGCACCCGCCGGGTCTCGGCCTCGAACTCGACCACACGCTCGACGGTGTGCTCGAGAAAGGCGCGGTCGTGCGAGACGATCACGAGCGCGCTCTGGGTCTCGGCAACGAAGCGCTCGAGCAGGGCGAGGCCGTCGAAGTCGAGGTCGTTGGTCGGCTCGTCGAGCAGCAGGACGTCGTGATCGGCGGCCAGCAGCGCCACCAGCTTCACGCGCGCCAGCTGTCCGCCGGAGAGCTCCTCTGCCGGATGCTCCGGGTCGACCTCGAGCCCCAGACGCGCGGCTGAACTGCGCAGCTTCCAGGAGGGGACGTCCGAGACCGGCACGACGCTGTCCTGCGGCAGATACCCGACGGACAGGGATGCCGGTCGCCGCTCGACGAGGCCCGAATCCGGCGCCTCGAGGCCCGCGAGCACTCGGAGAAGCGTCGTCTTGCCGCTCCCGTTCGGCCCCACGACGCCGATCCGTGCTCCCGGCGGCACGACGACGGACAGGCCGTTGAGGACGACGTCGGAGCCGTAACTCTTCGTGATGTTCGCTGCGGCAAGCGTGCCGCGGGTCGTGCGCATGCGGTCCTCCTGATCGAGAAGAAAGGAACTCGGCTGTCGATCAGTGCACGCGCATAGGGCGAGCCGGAGGCTCGGGACGAACCATAGCTATACTCCGCCGCCGCGATGGCAGTCCCCAAGCGAAAAACATCGAAGTCTCGCCGCGACAAGCGGCGTGCGCAGCACAAGCTCGCGGCCCCGCGCCTGAACGAGTGCCCCGTCTGCCACCGCCCGAAGCGGCCGCATCACGTCTGCCCGAACTGCAAAACCTACCGCGGCCGGGAAGTCGAGCCCGTGCGCGCCCCGGTTCCGTAGAATCGGCGCGCTCGTAATCCCTAACGCAAGCGAGGTGACATGGCAGCGTCCCGCGACGAAGTCTTCGAGCGCATCAAGGAAGTTCTGGTCGAACGCCTGAGCGTCGAAGAGGCGGACATCACCCAGGAGGCGAATTTCCAGGAGGATCTCGACGCCGACTCGCTCGATCTCGTCGAGATGATCATGGAGCTCGAGGACCAGTTCGGAATCAAGATCCCGGACGAGGACGCACAGAAGATCCAGACGGTCGGGCAGGCTGTCGACTACGTCACGTCGCACCAGTAGCAGCGGCGCTCCGGCGGGGGAACTCGCCCGACTTGCGACCCTCATCGACGAGCTCCCGGCGGAGCGGGTCGAGAACGCCTTCACGCATCCGTCATGGGCGCCGGACCGCGGTTCCTCGTACGAACGGCTCGAGTTTCTCGGCGACAGTGTGCTCGAGCTCGCCGTGGCGCGGGCCCTGTACCAGCGCTACCCGGATCTGGCCGAGGGCCGGCTCGCGAAGATCCGGTCGCACGTCGTCTCGCGAGCGAGCTGTGCGGTGGTCGCGCGGGAGCTGGACCTTGGTCAGCGGCTGCTCGACAAGGGCACGGGGGTCGTCCCCGAGGAGGAGCTCGAGCGGCTTTCCCGTAACCGCAACGTCCTGGCCGCGCTGCTCGAGGCGGCGCTGGCCGCGCTGTTCCTCGAGCACGGGTTCGAGAAGATCGAGGAGTCGATCGTGGACGCGTTCTCGGGCCGGATCGAGTACGCGGCGACGACCCACGTCGACTTCAAGACGGAGTTGCAGGAGCAGCTCGCCACGCTCGGGCAGCAAGTGAGCTATGCGGTTCTCGAGGTGGAAGGGCCGCCCCACGACCGGAAGTTCACGTCCGCGGCCGTGATCGACGGTGACCACGCGGGAGTGGGGGTGGGGCCGTCCAAGAAGGCGGCCGAGCAGGAAGCCGCCAAGCAGGCGCTCGAGAAGATCCGCACGGCCTAGCGGCGCTATCCGCCGTAATTACTAGCGTTTCGGCCCGCGTGCACCTTCGCGCGATCCGTATACGCGGCTTCAAGTCCTTCCCTGATCCGGTCGAGGTTCGCCTCGAGCCGGGCGTTGCCGTGGTCGTGGGGCCCAATGGATCGGGGAAGTCCAACGTCGCGGACGCGTTGCTGTGGGCGTCAGGGAGCCTGAGCCCGAGCGAGCTGCGGGCAGAAAAGGCCGACGACGTCCTGTTCGCGGGCTCCGGCGATCGTCCGGCGGCGCCGTTTTGCCAGGTGGAGCTGGTGCTCGACAACGAGGACCTTGCGCTCTCGGACCTACCGTTCTCCGAGATCTCGATCATGCGGCGGCTGCACCGGGGCGGCGAAGGGCAGTACCTGATCAACGGAGCGGCCGTCCGGCGAGTGGATCTCGTCGAGCTGCTCGCCGACGTCGGGCTCGGCGGGGCGGCAGGCTCGGTGATCTCCCAGGGGAGGGTGGAGGAGATCCTCGCCTCGAAGCCGGAGGAGCGCCGGGCGCTCGTCGAGGACGCCGCTGGGCTCGGCCGGTTCAAGCGTCGCCGTCATCGTGCCGAGCTGAAGCTCGCCCGGGTTGCCCAGGATGTTGCGCGGGCACGTGACGTCGAGGCCGAGGTGCGCAAGCGGCTGCGACCGCTGGCGCTTCAGGCGACTGCGGCGCAGCGGGCGGAAAAGCTCGGTGGGGAGATCGCGGCTTTGGAGGCGGCAGTCGCGACCCTTGATTTGGCGGCGGTCGACGAGCAGATCACGGGCGCGGAGGAACGCCGACTCGCCGCCGACCATGCTCGGCGCCGCATCGAGGCGAAGCTGGAGGATCTTCTGCTGGAGCGCCGCCGCGCGGAGGAGGAGCTCGCGGACGCCGCCGGACGACGTGAGGCCGCGACCGCGGCGCTCTACCGGTTGCGCAGCGCGGCCGAGCGGGTCACTTTGCGGCGCGAGAGCGCGACGACGGTCTTGCAGTCGCTGCAGGAAGGGGCGCGGCGGCCTCGGCTGCCGACCGGGCCGTCGCGGGCCGAAGTGGAACGGCGCATGCTCCGCGAGGAGGCGGCGCTGGTGCGTGAGCGACTTCGCGCGCTCGAGCGCACGCTCTCCGAGCGCGAGGGGGTTCCACCGGCGGCCCGGGCTTTTGCACAGGCCGGGCATCGGCTTGTGCTGTCCGATTTGGACGTGCCGCCGGGAGATGAGCGTGCGGTCGCCGCCGCCCTGCGTGGGCGGGGCGCCGCGGTGGTCGCACCTGACGTGCACAGCGCGCTGGCGCTTGTACGGGAAGCCCGTCGGCGCGGACTCGGCAGCTTGACGGTCGTTGTGGGTGAGCCGGCGCTCGAAGACTTCGTGATCGTCGACGAGCAGGAGCTCTTGTCCGTTGAGACGCCGGCCGTGACACGAGACGGCATCGGTTTCGATCCGGAGCGTCGGGAGCTCTGGTTCGCCGGTGAGGCGGCGGAGGCCGTCCTCCTCGAGCTCGAGGGGCGCCGCAAGGCGCTCGTCGCCGAGGCGGCAGCGCTGGAGCGGCAGGCGGACGCCGTCCGCGACGATCCGCCCCCGACGCCGGTCGTCGACGACTCGCACCACCGGCCGCTGATCGCGGTGGCCGAGCGGCTGGAAGCTGTCCTCGCTGCGACAGCCGGGGTCGTGGCGCAGTTGGAGCCGGCGCTCCGTGGACGGGCCGATGCGGGTGGCGTGCGCACCGGAGAGCTCGCGGAGGAGTTGAGACGCCTAGGCGCAGCAGAAGCGGAGATCCGGCGCGAATCGGGGGACGTCTCTGCCAGGGCCAGCGCGGTCGACGTCGAGCTGGCGCGGCTCCAGGCCGAACGGAGGGAGGCGGAACGGCGGCTCGAGGCGGCCGGGGTGGAACCGGCGGAAGGGGACGACCGCGAGGCGCTGGTCGAGCGGGCCGAGCGGCTGCGTCGGAGGCGCGAAGAGCTCGGCCGCGTGAATCCGCTTGCGGCCGAGGAGTATGCTCGCGAGAAGGAGAATCTGGCCGACCTGGTCGCGCAGCGCGAGGATCTCGAGCGCAGCCTCGACGAGCTTGCAAACCTGCGCGACGAGCTGGACGAGACCGTCGATCGCCGCTTTGCGGAGACCTTCGCTGCGGTCAGCGCCAACTTCGAGGAGGTCGCGCAGACGCTGTTCCCGGGCGGCAAGGGTCGGCTGCTCCTGACTGATGAGCAGGGCTCGGAGGACGAGGAGACGGCGCCCGGGATCGAGGTGGAGCTGCAGCCGGCGGGCAAGCGCGTGACGCGGCTGTCGCTCCTCTCCGGCGGCGAGAAGGCGCTCGGGGCGATCTCGTTCCTGTTTGCGCTTTTCCTCGCGCGCCCCTGTCCGTTCTACCTCCTGGACGAGGTCGAGGCTGCGCTCGACGATACGAACATCGGCCGCTTCGTCCAGCTCCTTCGCCGCTACGCCGGACGGGCGCACTTCATCGTCGTCACGCATCAGAAACGGACAATGGAGGCGGCGGACGTCCTCTACGGCGTCACGATGGGCGCCGGGGGGGTCTCCCAGGTCGTCTCGCGCCGGCTACCGCGCGACGAGGCAGCGGAAACCGCCGCCTAGCCGGTTCGGCCGGCGAGGGGCGCTTGGCTCGGTGCGCCGCCCGAGTTAGCCTCCCGCGGTGACCAGAAGCTGGGGCGAGTTTCTCGGCGACACCGAGACGCCGGACGAGACCGAGGAGCAGCGCGAGGGGTTCTTCTCGCGCCTGCGCGACTCGCTCGGCAAGACGCGCCGCGCGATGACGGAGCAGCTCGCGGCCGCGGCATTCGACCCTGCCGACGACGAGGCCTGGGAGCGGCTCGAGGAGGCGCTCATCGCCGCCGACGTCGGCGTCCCCACGACCGCCGAGCTCGTTCGCCGGCTCGAAGCGCGCCCCGAGCTCGGCGAGCTGAGCGAGGCCCTCGCCGAAGAAGCCGCGGCACTTCTCGGGGAGCCGGGCCGGCTGGGGCTCGACGGCAAGCCGAGCGTGATCCTCGTCGTGGGCGTCAACGGCACCGGAAAGACCACGACGATCGGCAAGCTCGCGAGCCGCCTAAGCGAGCACGGCCACGCGGTGATCCTGGCCGCAGCCGACACATTCCGCGCCGCCGCCGAGGAACAGCTCGAGATCTGGGCCGACCGCTCCGGCGCCGACTTCGTCGGCTCGGCACGCGGCGGAGATCCAGCGGCTGTCGCCTACGACGCCATCGAAGCGGCCACAGCGCGCGGCCGCGACGTGGTCATCGTCGACACCGCCGGCCGCCTGCACACCCAGACGAACCTGATGGAGGAGCTGGCGAAGATCCGGCGGGTGATCGAACGCCGCCTGGAAGGCGCACCGCACGAGACGCTCCTGATCGTGGACGCGACAACGGGCCAGAACGGCCTCCAGCAGGCGCGGCTCTTCGGAGAGGCGGTCGACGTGTCCGGGGTGGCCTTGACGAAGCTGGACGGCTCGGCGAAGGGCGGAGTCGCCCTGGCGATAGCCCACGAGCTGGGGCTTCCGGTCAAGCTCGTGGGCGTTGGAGAAGGGATCGAAGACCTCAGGCCCTTCGATCCGCAGGACTTTGCGCGCGCGCTCCTGACCTAACGCTCGACCTCGAACGCGATGTCGACGGTCGTCCGGTACTCGCTGATCCGGTCGTTCTCGACAACCGCGCTCATCGACGTGACATGCGCGCCGTGGATCCCGCGCACCGTCTTCGCCGCCTCCTGAACGGCCGCGTCGGCCGCCTTGGCAAAGCTCTCCGGCGACGAGCCGATGATCGTGATGACCTTGGCAATGCCTGCCATCGGTGCTCCTTTCGGCTACGGGCCCGGGGTGAGGACGATTCGGTAGTCGTGAAAGGATCTGTCTTCTCGCTTGATAACCCAGATTTCTTCGATCCGGGCCTCAGCGCCGTCCGAATAGGGCTCGAGCGCCTTGTCGATGGCGGCTCGGAACTCGTGCCTCCAGCCTTGTTCCCACCTTGAATCCTCGATCCTGTACCTGTCGTCGTCGTGCATGGTTCACCTCCCTCGTCGTGTCGGTGTGATCCTACGAGAGGCGGGATGCGGCTGCGATACGCCTGACCGCAGCCACGTTCCCCTTGCGCTCGTACTCCCGAGCCGCCCCCTGACGGTCGCCCATGGCGAGCAGGGCGCGGGCCTTGATGTCGGTGTAGTCGGTCGGGTCGGCGAGCTCGATTGCTTCCCGGGCAAGCGCGAGGTCCCCTGTGGCGTTCGCCCGTGCGACTCGCCACATCACCTGTGTGGCGATGTCCAAGTCGGCGGCATGACGTTCACTTACCTGCGAGTAACGAATCGCGTCGTCGATCGAGCCTCCGCCCGCCAAGGCGTCAGCGAGGAAGGCTGCCACCGTGGACATCACGCTCGACGCTCCCATCTCCTGAAGCTCGCCGAAGGCCCAGCGGAGGATCGCCGTTTCCTTGCTGTGACTTCCGGCAAGTGATTCGATCTCGGCTGCAATCGGGGACCTGGCTGCGATCCGGAAGCGGTGACCGAGCTCTTCGTAGAGGGCGCGTGCGGCTCCCTGCAGCCGCCGCGCCTCCTCGAAGTCGCCCTGCATCGCTCGGAGTCCGGCGATGGAGCCCGTGACGGACGCCCGCAGAGACCGGTCGTCCGGAAGGTCGGCCATCAAGCGTTCACAGCGCTCGATCGCCTGGTCGACGGGTGTCGGGCCGCAGTACAACGCCACCGCAAGCTGCGACGCAAGGGTGGAATGCTCGCTCCGGTCCTCCGCAGCCCGTGCGTAGGCGAGCGCACGCTCCAGGTTCTCCGCCCGGGCAGCCCACCGACAGGCGTGGACGTGGACCTCGCTCTTCAGCCACCACGCCTTGGCGAGGCCGAGGTTGTCGCCAAGCTCGCTTAGGAGGGGGATGGCCTGGTCGGCCACGGCGACGATCTCCTCGACCGACTCTTCCGAGCTCGTGAACGAGCGGAACAACTCGCGCTCGATCAGGGTTCTGATCTCGAGCCGTTTGTCGCCCGCAGCACCGGCAGCCTGCAACGCCTCCGTGAGCGTGCCCTCAGCGCGCGAGAAGTCGCCAGTTCGCATCAGCGCGCTCCCGAGCATCGGCAGGATCTCGCGCCGCTCGCCGTGCGTATCCGGCAGGAGGGCCGTCGCCCTCGTCAGGAGGCTCACGGCGGCCGGAAGATCACCGCGGTCGACCGCACGCCGGCCGGCCCTCGCCAGCCGTTCTCCGGCCCGCGTGCCGAGCTCAGTGTCCGGCCGTCCCAGCTCCTGCCGGTAGCGGAACGCCTGCTCGAGGTGATAGCCGAGGATCTCGTCCCGCTCGGCGCTCTTGCCTTCCCCCGCGCCTTCGAGCCACCCGGCGAACCGCTCGTGCAGCTCGGCCCGGCTTGCCTTCGACATGTGCTGGTAGACGGCGTCGCGGATCAAGTTGTGGCGGAACCGGTACGTGTGCTCAGCGCCGAACTCGGTCCGATGCGGCCGGATCAGCTGCTTCTGGACGAGGCCCTCGAGCCGCGCCTCCAGCGCAGATCGCTCCGCGACAGGAGAGAGAGCCCGAACGGCTCCACGCGAGAAGATGCGGCCGGCGACGGCCGCACGCTCGAGGACGTTCCGCTCGTCTCGGCCGAGCCGGCCGATTCGGGCGCCGAGTAAGGCCTGGATCGTCGGCGGGATCGCGACGGCGGAGAGGTCGCGGGTGGACACCCACCGCCTGTCGTCGCGCGTCAGCGCTCCTTGCTCGACGAGCACGGCCAGCATCTCCTCGACGAAGAGCGGGTTCCCCTCCGCGGCCTGGGCGATCCGCTGCTTGACCACCTCGTCGACCTCCGCGTCGTCTAGCAGGTTCCCGATCAGGGTTCCGCACGCCTCTTCGTCGAGCGGCTCGAGCAGCAGCGAGCTCGAGTTCAGCTTCCCGCCCGACCACATCGGACGCTCCTCGAGCAGTTCCGGCCGCGCCAGGCAGACGATCAACACCGGTGCATCGCGTGAGCAGTCGGCGAGATGCTCGATGAGGTCGAGGAACGTCTGCTCGCCCCAGTGGACGTCGTCGAAGAGAACGAGGACTGGGCGCTCGCGCGCCAGCGCCTCGAGCAGCTTGCGCACCGACCAGAAGATCTCTTCCGTGCCGGCGCCGTCCGAGTCTAGGCCGAGGATCGCGCTCAGCCGCTCAGCGACCAGGTCGGCGTCGGGATCGGGAGCGACGATCGAAGCGATACGGTTCCTGCTTTCCTCGAGCGCCAACGTCGGTCCCACGCCGGCCGCCCGCTTGACGATCTCCATCACCGGCCAGAACGTGATCCCTTCGCCGTAAGGGAGGCAGCGCCCCACGAGCGGCGTCGCCTGGCCGTCCACGCTGTCGAGCAGCTCGCGGGCAAGACGCGACTTGCCGGCGCCGGCCGGCCCAAGGATCGTCAGGAGATGTGAGGCATGGTCCTGCGCCGCGCGCTCAAAGGTTTGCCGGAGGAGCGCCAGCTCGCGTTCACGACCCACGAGCGGCGAGTCCAATCTCCGGGCGACGGAGGGTGCGCCGGTAAGAACGCCGAGCACGCGCCAGGCCTTGATGGGCAGGGCTTTCCCCTTGAGCTCCAGCTCGTCGACCGGCTCGACCAGCACCGCGTTGCGCACGAGACGGTACGTGTCGTCGCCGACCAAGATCTCGCCGGCCGTCGCCGCGGTCTCGAGTCGGGAAGCGACGTTGACGGCGTCGCCGGTGACCAGGCGCTGTCCCGTCGTGGGATCGCCTGCCGCCACTTCGCCGGTGTTGATGCCGGTGCGGACGCTGAGAGCGACGTTCAAGCCCTGCCGCAGCTCGTCGTTCAGTGCGGTGAGCACCTCGCGCATCTCGGTGGCCGCGCGGATCGCTCGGAGCGCGTCGTCCTCATGCACAACGGGCGTGCCGAAAACGGCCATGACCGCATCGCCGATGTACTTCTCGACCGTGCCGCCGTGACGCTCGAGCACGGCACGAAGCTCGTCGAAGTAGCGCGACTGCACCCGGCGATGCGCCTCGGGATCGAGATCCTCTCCCATCGACGTGGAATCGACGAGATCCGCGAAGACGACGGTGACCGTCCGCCGCGTTTCGACGTCGCCGGCCACGTCGGGGAAGGGCGTGCCGCACGCAAGGCAGAACCGAGCCCGCTCGGGGTTCTGCTCGCCGCAATGCGCGCAAACAGCCATCCTACGAGTGTACGACGCGGCCGCCTGAAGCTTTAGTAAGCGCCACTACACTTCCGCGGTCATGTTCGACACACTCGGCGACAAGCTGAACGCCGCTCTCGGGCCGCTTCGCGGCCGCGGGAAGCTGGACGAAGAGATCATCTCGCGCGCGATGCGCGAGGTCCGTCTCGCGCTGCTCGAGGCGGACGTCAACTTCAAGGTCGTGAAGGACTTCGTCGCCCGCGTCAAGGAGCGTGCGCTCGGGCAGGACGTCATGCGCAGCCTGACCCCGGGCCAGCAGGTGGTGAAGATCGTCCATGAGGAGCTGACCGAGCTCATGGGCTCCGGCAGCTCGAAGCTCGTGTTCGCGGGCAAGCCGCCGACGGTCATCCTCCTGGCGGGACTGCAAGGCTCAGGCAAGACCACGGCCGCGGCCAAGCTCGCCGTCCTGCTGCGGAAGGAGAGTCACTCGCCGGCGCTCGTCGCCGCCGACCTCCAGCGCCCGGCAGCGGTCGAACAGCTCGAACAGCTCGGCCGCCAGACGCAGATCCCTGTCCTCACCGGGCCCGATCCCATCACCGCGGTGAAAACCGGGACCCAGCGCGCGACCGAGCAAGGCGCCGACGTTGTCATCCTCGACACGGCCGGCCGCCTGCACGTGGACGAAGAGCTGATGGACGAGCTCAAGCGGGTCCGCGATGTAGCGAAGCCGACGAACGTGCTTCTCGTCCTCGACGCGATGACCGGTCAAGAGGCGGTCGCGGTCGCCGAGGCCTTCCAGGAGCGGGTCGCCTTCGACGGCGTCCTCATGACGAAGCTGGACGGAGATGCGCGCGGCGGCGCGGCGCTGTCCGTCAAAGCCGTGACCGGCAAGCCGATCAAGCTTGCCTCGGTCGGAGAGAAGCTCGACCAGCTCGAGTACTTCCATCCAGACCGGATGGCCTCGCGGATCCTCGGGATGGGCGACGTGATGACTCTGATCGAAAGGGCCGAAGAGGCCGCGTCCGAGGAGGATCAGGATCAGCTCGAAGCGAGGATGCGCGCGGGCGAGTTCACGTTCGACGATTTCCTGTCCAGCTACCGGATGCTGCGGAAGATGGGCCCGCTCAAGGGTGTGCTGGGGATGATCCCCGGGGTCGGGAAGCAGCTTCAGGGCCTGGACGTGAACGAGGCCGAGCTCAAGCGGGTCGAGGCGATCGTCCTGTCTATGACCCCGCGCGAACGCCAGCTGCCGCACCTGATCGACGGCTCGCGACGGAAGCGAATCGCGACGGGCAGCGGGACGACGATCCAGCAGGTCAACAAACTGCTCACGGCCCGCAAGCAGATGCAGAAGATGATGAAGCAGATGGGCAAGGGCAAGATGCCCGGGCTCCCACCGGAGTTGCTAAACCAACGCCGATGAACGCCCAACAGCAACAACGAAGCGCCGCCGGAGCGCGGCTTCACCGCGCGGGAGGCACACAAACAAGAAAAACGGCGGACGAAGCAGTCGCTACGCCGGCTCGGTCCACCATCGACGCAAGGACCCCGTTCGCAAGAAGGGGGTCCATGGGGGAACCAGGGGTTTCCCCATGCCATTGGGAGGTTGTATGGCAGTACGCATGAGACTGACGCGGGTCGGATCGAAGAAGAATCCGATCTATCGCGTCGTCGTCACCGACTCGCGCTCGCCGCGGGACGGGAAATTCATCGAGATCGTCGGGCGCTACAACCCGCAGACCGACCCGTCGACGATCGAGTTCGACGAGGAGAAGGTCAAGGGGTGGCTCGACAAGGGGGCGCAGCCGTCACAGACGGTCGCGCGCCTGCTCAAGGTCAAGAACATTGGCTGATCTGGTCGCGTACCTGGCGCGCCAGCTGGTCGACGATCCAGATGCCGTCAGCGTCGAGGAGGAAGAGCGGGAGGACGCAGTCGTCCTGCGCCTCCACGTCGCAAAAGACGACGTCGGCAAGGTGATCGGCCGCCAGGGACGACTCGCACGCGCGCTGCGTGCGATCGTTCGGGCCGGCGGCGCCAGGCAGCGGCGCCGGGTCATTCTCGAGATCGCTGACTGAAGATCAGCTGATCACCGTGGGTCGAGTCGGTCGCCCGCATGGGCTCGAGGGCGCTTTCGTCGTCGAGGACGCAAGCGAGGATCCGGACCGCTTCGAGCCCGGAACGACGCTGCTCGTCGACGGCGAGCCCGCGGAGGTGGTGGAGCGCAAGCGAGCCGGCAACCGTCTCGTCGTACGCCTCGACCGTCCGGTCGCGCGCGGCACGGCGCTCCGCATCTCACGGGGCGAGCTTCCCGAGCCCGAAGCGGACGAGTACTACGTCTTCCAACTAATCGGCCTGGAGGTCGAGGAAGATGGCGGCCGCCTGCTCGGCACGGTGACCGAGGTTGCACCCGGCGTGGCCAACGACGTCCTCGAGCTCGACTCCGGACTTTCGCTCCCAATGGTCGGCGCCTGCGTCCGAGAGGTCGACCTCGTGCGGCGGCGAATCCTGGTGGCGCGAGGGTTCACACCGGACAACTAACCTGCCCGGACTTTGCGGATCGACGTCTTCACCCTGGTTCCCCATGTTTTCGCAGCGGTGTCGGAGCAGCGGCCGCTTGCGTCCGTTCTCGGCAGCGAGTTGGATCTCCGTCTCTTCAACTACCGGGACTGGACGCGGCTCGCCGGCGGGCAGGTGGACGACGAGCCCTACGGCGGCGGCTCGGGCATGGTGCTCAGGGTCGACGTCGTCGCTGCGGCACTCGAAGCCGTGTACGGCGGGCTTCCTGAGCACCGGGTGATCGCGCTTACGCCTCAGGGCCGCCAGCTCGATCAGGGCGTGGTCGAGGAGCTCGCCGAAGGAGAGCACCTCACGCTGCTCTCAGCTCGTTTCGAGGGCTTCGACGAGCGGATCCTGATGCATCTCGCGAACGACGCAATCTCTATCGGCCCGTACGTCCTTTCGGGCGGGGAGCTTCCGGCCATGGTTCTGCTCGACGCCGTGGCACGGCGGCTTCCAGGTGCGCTCAGCGAGGGCTCGGCCGACGAGGAGAGCTTCTCCGCCGAGCTCGAAGGCGGGCTCGAGTATCCGCATTACACGCGCCCGGCCGAGTTCCGCGGCTGGACCGTCCCCGACGTGCTCGTTTCCGGCGACCATGCGCGCATCGCGGAGTGGCGGCGCGATCAAAGCCGGGAGCGCACACCGTGGTGAGGAACCCCGTCGACCGCCTGACCCAGGGGCTGCCAAAGCCCTGGCGCATCGCGATCGACTGGATCGTGACGATTGTCGGCGCCGTCGCCATCGTCCTCGCGATCAAGCAGTGGGTCGTCAACCCCTACCGGATCCCCTCCTCGTCGATGGAGCCGACGTTGCACTGCGCAGGCGCCGGTCTCGGCTGCACGGCGCAATTCTCTGACCGCGTCCTCGCCAACCGCTTCATCTACCACTTCACCGATCCCAAGCGGGGCGACATCGTCGTCTTCGAGACGCCGGAGGAGGCACGGAAGAACTGCGGCGCGGGAGGAACCTTCGTCAAGCGGATCATCGGCCTACCCGGGGAGACCTGGGAGATGCGGAACGGCTTCGTCTACATCAACGGTAGGCGGCTGAACGAGCCGTACGTGAAGCCCGACCGGCGAGATGTGGACACGCGGCCGCCGGAGAAGATCCCCAAGGACGAGTACTTCGTGATGGGCGACAACCGCGCGCAATCCTGCGATTCGCGGGTGTGGGGCCCGCTGCCGCGCGACAACCTGATCGGCAAGGTTTTCGCGGTCTACTGGCCGCCGAGGCGAATTTCCTTTCGCTAGCATGCTCCGTCGGCCCGCGGCCGAACCTTTGCCATGGCGAATCCGATCGAGTCACTCGAGCGCCGTCAGCTGCGCTCGAACATCCCCGACTTCAAGGCCGGGGACACGGTCCGCGTCCACTTTCAGGTGATCGAGGGCCAGCGCCGGCGCGTTCAGGTCTTCGAGGGCATCGTTATCAAGCGGCAGGGCTCGGGCGTCCGTGAGACGTTCACCGTGCGCAAGCAATCGTTCGGGGTCGGGGTGGAGCGGACGTTCCCGGTGCACTCGCCGAAGATCGAGACGATCGAGGTGGTCGCGATCGGCGACGTGAGCCGCGCGAAGTTGTACTACTTGCGCGGGAAAGTGGGTAAGAAGGCGCGCGTCCGCGAACGCCGTGATGGCCGGACGCTATCCTCGGCCGGTGCCCGCCCCGCCGCCGAGCAGCCCCCCGATTCAGACGCCGAGCGGGCTCCTAAGGCCGAGCCGGAGACAGAGCCGGCAGCGGCTGAGCCCTCGGACTCGGACTAGACGCCTCCTTCAGTTCGACCGGCAGTTCGGCCTCCGCTACGTCGCGGGGGTGGACGAGGCCGGCAGAGGCAGTCTGGCCGGCCCACTCGTCGTCGCGGGGGTGCTCTTCGACTACGAGCAGCTTCGCGACCACCGAGTCCGCCCGCTGGCGGGGCTGAACGACTCGAAGCAGCTTACGGCGAGTGACCGGGAGGAAATCTTCCACGGCGTCGTGAGCTGCGCGAGCTCGTTCACGGTTCGGGTGATCTCATCCTCCGAGATCGACCGAACCGGCCTGCACAAGTCCAACCTGGAGGCCATGCGATCCTGTCTGCGCGCGTTGGCCCCACCGGCGGAGGCCTGTCTCGTTGACGGTTTCCGGCTGGGACCGTCGGCGCCGGAGCACCTGGCCGTGGTGGACGGTGACGAGCGCAGCGCCGCAATCGCGGCCGCGTCGATCGTGGCGAAGGTGGTGCGAGATCGTGCGATGCGGCGAATGGACGCGCTCTTTCCGCACTACGGGTTCTCCTCCCACGTTGGCTACATCACCCCGAAGCACTCGGCGGTCGTGCGTGAACGCGGTCCCTCGGAGGTCCATCGCCGCTCGTTCCAGGCGCTCTGCTACCTGTCTCCGGAGGAGCTGGCCGAGCTCGAGCTGGGTTTGGAATGAACCCGGCCGGCGCGCGGGCCGAGTGGCGGGCGCGCCTTCATTATCGGCTTCGCGGCTACCGGATCCTGGAGTCGAACGCGTGGGCGGGGGGACATGAGCTCGACGTAGTCGCACGCCGAGGCCGCCAGCTGGTCTTCTGCGAGGTCAAGGCGAAGCTCGGCGGCGGATACGGCGACCCGACGGAGATGGTCGGGCCCGAGAAGCAGCGACGGCTCTGGCGTGCGGCGGAGACCTGGCTCGCCCGTCATCCCGAGCTCGCAGGGCTCGAGGTGCGGTTCGATGTAGTAGCTGTGACGCCGGGCGGCGTGAAGCGGGTAGCCGATGCCTTCTAAAACTTGCCTCGTGCGGCGTCTTGTTGCCTCGACCTTGGTGCTCTGCCTCTGCGGGAGCGTGTTTGTCGCCGCGGCCGACGCCCGACGGCGGGCGACGCGCAGCGAACGGATCGCATCACAAGGGTGGTGAAGCGCGCGAATCCGAACGCGCCGGGGCGTTGCTTCCCCCTTTCGATTGCAATCTCGACGGTGAACCGGAACTACGCCTCCGCGGAGCTCCGGCGGATCGTCAGTTGCCGCGCGCAAGCCGGGGACGGGATCTTTGTGCTCCGCCGCGTTCGCCGCGGCGTCTGGCGGATCCTGAGTGCAGGCACCGAGCATTCCTGCCGCGAGGCTCCGCGGGGCGTCATAAGGGATCTACTCGGGACCTGTCAGTAATAGGAGGTCTCCGGCCCGCGCCGAAGCCCGGGAGGCTGTGGCCCCGACGCAGGATGCGCTCTACGCCGACATCGACCTCGACCTCTCATGGTCCGAGCGAGACCTGCCCGAACGGGAGCGGACGAAGCACGTCCACCGTCTTCATCCGTACCTCGGGAAGTTCATTCCGCAGCTCGTCGAGGTGCTCCTGCGGCGCTATGTCCCTGTCGGCGGGCGGGTGCTCGATCCTTTCGCCGGCTCCGGGACGACGCTCGTCCAGGGGCTCGAGAGCGGCTACGACTCGGTCGGCGTCGACATCGCGGCCTTCAACTGCCTGGTCATGGAGGTCAAGACGCGGCGGTACGACCTGTTCAGGCTCGAATCGGAGCTCCGAGACGTCGTGCGGCGGCTGGACGGACTCTGCGGCGAGGAGGCTGCAACCGGTTACTTGGCCGACTGGTTCGCGCCGCGCGCCGCCGCCGAGCTCCTGGCGTTCCGCGACGTGACCGACGAGTATGAGCATGGCGATGCGCTGCGGGTCGTGTTGGCTCGGGCGGCCCGTTCCGCCCGGCGCACAACGCATTTCGATCTGGAGTTCCCACGGGCGCCGCAGACAGAGCCCTACTGGTGTCACAAGCACAAGCGGATCTGCCGTCCCGTCGAGCGCTCGCAACATTTCCTGCGGCGCTATGCGCTGGACACGCTCCAGCGGATCAAGGAGTTTGCGCGCGTCCGCGCGCGTGGGCGGGAAGCCCTGGTCGTCCATGGAGACGCGCGGAAGGTCGCGCTGAAGGGCGACTTCGACGCGCTCATTACGTCGCCGCCGTATCCGGGGCTGATCGACTACCACGAGCAGCACCGGTACGCGTACGAGCTGCTCGCTCTCGAGGATCTTCGCGGGCTCGAGCTCGGTGCAGCGGAACAGGGTTCCGGCGCGGCTGCGCTCGCCGCCTACGTCGACGGTGTCGCTGCGGTGCTGGTGCGGGGGAAGGAGGCGCTGCGTGCAGGTGCGCCGGTTCTGATCGTGGTCAACGATCGCCGGGACCTTTATCCGGAGATCCTCGGGCAGGCAGGCCTGCGATTGCAGGAGCGTCTCCGACGGCACGTCAACCGCCGAACCGGGCGCCGGGCCGGCGAATTCTACGAAGATGTGCTCGTCGCCCGGTAGAGAGTTACACATCCGGCACTGAGGCGGCACGAGTTCGTGCGTGTCCGTTGTCTTCAATGACAACGTGCTCGCACGAACTGTCACCCATGCGCTCGTCGGGCTCGACGCGAGGACCGTCGAGGTCGAAGCCCACCTTCAAAACGGCATTCCGGGCCTGGCGATCGTCGGCCTCGCCGATCGCGCCTGCCAGGAAGCGAAGCACCGCGTCCGAAGCGGGATCTCTGCTGCTCAACTCCAGTGGCCCTCGCGCCGGATCACCGTCAATCTCGCTCCAGCCGGGCTTCGGAAGGAGGGCTCTGGCTTCGACCTCCCGATTGCGCTGGCGATCCTCGCGGCTTCGCACCAGCTTCCGCTTCACCGGCTCGACGGCCTCGCCGCTATCGGCGAGCTGGCGCTCGACGGACGGATCCGACCGGTGCGGGGCGTGCTGGCCGCGGCCGAGGGAGCGCGGCGTGGTGGCTTCGACCGACTGGTCTGCGCGGCAGAGTCGGCCTCAGAGGCCGCGCTGGCCGGCCTTGAGCCCATTGCGGCGCGGCATCTCGCCGAAGTCGTCGCCTACCTCCGTGGACAGGCGGAACCGCCGCCGTTCGAGCCGCTGACGACGACGAACGGGACGCTGAACCGCGCCGACGAGCTCGAGCTGTCGGACGTTCGCGGCCAGGAACGCGCCCGTCGGGCTTTGGAGCTTGCCGCAGCCGGAGGACACAACCTGTTGCTGGCCGGCCCACCTGGAACCGGAAAATCGATGCTCGCGCGTCGGCTACCAGGCA
>JBKPGE010000214.1:0-3144 GCA_046729215.1 Actinomycetota bacterium
CGCACGGACGAGACGGATGACGGACTCTCGGGCAAGGAGGGCACGTTCCTCATCTGCTCCTTCTGGCTCGTCTCCGCCCTCGCGATTGTCGGAGAGCTTCAGCAGGCCCGGGATCGGATGGAACGGCTTCTGCGGATCTCCTCGCCCCTTGGGCTCTATGCGGAGGAGTTCGACTCCGGAACGGGCCGGTTCCTGGGCAACTTCCCCCAGGCGTTCTCCCACCTCGCACTGCTCGACGGAGCGGCGCGAATCATCCTTCCCGAGATGCTGGAGGAGTACTGACGATGGATTCCTATGACGTGATCATCATCGGCACCGGAGCCGGAGGCGGAACGCTCGCGCGCCATCTCGCGCCCTCGGGGAAGCGCATCCTGCTCCTCGAGCGCGGCGACTGGCTTCCGCGGGAGCCGCACAACTGGGCCGCGAGCGATGTCTTCGTCGACAACCGCTACGTGTCCGAGGACACGTGGTACGACGAGAAAGGCCAACCCTTCCAGCCGCAGATCCACTACTTCGTCGGGGGCGCGACGAAGCTGTACGGGGCCGCCCTCTACCGCCTCCGCAAAGAGGACTTTGGCGTACTCCGGCACCACGACGGCATCTCTCCAGCCTGGCCGATCGAGTACGAGGAGCTCGAGCCGTACTACACGCAGGCCGAGCAGCTCTACGAGGTCCACGGCGCTCGCGGTGAAGATCCGACCGAGCCGCCGGCGAGCGCACCGTACCCGTTCCCGGCGGTCTCCCACGAGCCCCGGATCCAGCAGCTCTCCGACGACCTCGCCGCGGCGGGCTTCCAGCCGTTCCACGCGCCGTGCGGCATCCGGCTGAACGAGGCGAACATGCCGTACAGCACGTGCGTCCGTTGCCCGACTTGCGACGGCTTCCCCTGCCTCGTCCATGCAAAGTCCGACGCCGACGTCCTCGGCGTTCGGCCCGCGCTCGAGCACCCGAACGTCACGCTGCTGACCAACGCGACAGCGACGAAGCTCAAGACGGACTCGTCAGGGAACCGCGTCACCGAGGTGACCGTCGAGCGGAACGGCGAGAGCGAGCGCTTCACCGGCGACATCGTCGTCGTCGCGTGTGGCGCGGCGAACACGGCGAAGCTGCTGCTCCTCTCCGCCAACGACAAGCACCCGAACGGCCTCGCGAACGGCTCCGACCAGGTCGGCCGCAACTACATGTTCCATGACAGCACGGCCGTGCTCGCGCTCTCTCGCGAGGAGAACCCGACCGTCTTCCAGAAGACGCTGGGACTCAACGACTTCTACTTCGGGACGGACGACTTCGAATATCCGCTCGGAAACATCCAGATGGTCGGCAAGTCTCAGGCGCAGATGTTTCGCGGGGAGAAGCCGCTGGAGACGAAGCTCGCGCCTGAATGGACGCTGGATCGGGTGGCGCGCCACGCGATCGACTTCTGGCTCTCGACCGAGGATCTCCCCAAGCCCGAGAATCGCGTCACGGTCGACGGCGAGGGCAAGCTCACGCTGACCTATTCAGAAACGAACGCGACCGCGAAGAAGCGTCTGTACGAGCAGCTGAAGTCGATGCTCCCGAAGCTGGACATGAACCCAGGTCACCTGATCCACCGCTTCGCCTATATGAAGAACGACATCCCGGTTGCGGGCGTCGCACACCAGGCCGGGACGTGCCGCTTCGGCACGGACCGGGCGGTGTCGGTCCTGGACCGTGACTGCAAGGCGCACGAGCTCGACAACCTCTACGTCGTGGACACGAGCGTCGTCCCGAGCATCGGCGCCGTGAATCCCGCGCTGACGGCCATGGCGAACTCGCTCAGGGTCGGAGACCACCTCCTCGAGCGAATGGGCAGCCGCGCCACAGCAGCGACCGCTGCGCCAGCCGCAGGGGCAGAGTGAACGATTCCGGGACGAGCCCCGAGCGATCGGGGCTCGTCCTCATCTCGCTCATAGCGGTGGCTGCCGTCGCCAACCTGAACCTTGCGGTGGCCAACGTGGCCCTGCCTTCGATTGCCAAGGAGTTCGATTCGGGGCAGACGGCGATCAACCTCATCGCGGTCGGCTACTCCCTCGGTCTTGCGGCCTCGGTCCTCTACTTCGGCGCCGTCGGCGACCGATACGGACGCAAGCTGATGCTGATCCTGGGCATGGCGCTGTCGATCCCCGCGTGCATCCTGGCCGCATGGGCGCCGACGGATTACGTGCTCTTCGCTGCTCGGCTGCTCGGCGGGCTCTCCGCTGGGATGGCGTTTCCGACCACGTTGGCGCTGATCACGGCGCTCTGGTCGGGCCCAGCGCGCACGAAGTCGATAGCACTCTGGTCGGGCATCGGCGGCGCTATCTCCTCGCTCGGCCCTGTGCTCTCCGGCGCGCTACTCGAAGAGTTCTGGTGGGGCTCTGTCTTCCTGCTCACGTTGCCGCTGGCCGCCGTCGCGCTCCTGATGGCGCTCTACTTCGTGCCTGCCCATGTCAACGAGGCGACCGATCCCGTCGACAACCTGGGCGGGATCCTCTCGGTCGTGCTCGTCGCGGCACTCGTCCTGTCGATCAACTTTGCGCCGGTTCCCGACATGGGAACACTCGTCCTCGGACTTGCGGCCATCGCACTAGCAGGCCTGGTCGCGTTCGTGATCCGCGAGCGCCGCGCCAACAACCCTCTCTACGACCTCAACGTGGCGCGCCGGCGGGTGTTCTGGGTCGCCGCAGTTGCAGGAATCATCGTGTTCGGAACGCTGATGGGGGCGATGTTCATCGGCCAGCAGTTCCTGCAGAACGTCCTCGGCTATTCGACCTTCGAGTCCGGGCTATCGATCCTCCCGGCCGCCGCGCTCATGGTGCTGGTCGCGCCGCGCTCGGCCAAGCTCGTGGAATCGCGGGGCGCTCGGGTCACGTTGTTGACCGGCTACGTGTTCTGCCTCCTCGGGTTCCTCACCATGCTGCTGCTTTGGAACGAGGGCAGTTCGTACGCGTGGGTGGGTCTGGCGTACGGGCTCGTCGGGATCGGCGTCGGGTTTGCGGGCACACCGGCGTCGCACTCCCTCACAGGTTCGGTGCCGGTGCAACGGGCCGGGATGGCGTCGGGCACTGCGGATCTTCAGCGCGACCTCGGCGGCGCGATCATGCAGTCGATTCTCGGCGCGCTGCTCACCGCCGGCTACGCAGC
>JBKPGE010000215.1:0-4113 GCA_046729215.1 Actinomycetota bacterium
GCGCGCGATCATGGAGCACGCGCAACGCGAGGAATTCCTCCACTTCTCGATGGATCTCGAGTTCCTCGCGCGGCGAAAGGAGAAATGGCGCGTCGCCCTACGAAAGATCCTCTTCAGGGAGGGCGACATCGTCGAGCTCGCGGAGCAGGCCGAGGACGAAGTCGAGGACTAGCGCTCTCTGAGCGGTCGCGGGTTCGCCGGCGCTGTAGGAGCTGCGGGTTGTGCCGAGGTTGCTGAACGTGACGGTGTACCTCCAGCTTCCCCAGCTCACGGTGATCTCCCGAACCGCACCGTCGGCGCCGACCGTCACCGCCGCGTCCAGCAGCGCGGATGGATTAGCTGCTTCGTCATGCGCCACGTTGCCGAATGGGAATACGCGGGTCGCCTGCCCTCCTTGAAACCCGTTTGCCTCGCGATCTCCCCGGCCGCGACCGTGCCGCTGTAGACGTTGAGCCGTCGTCTAGCGACCGCTTCCTCAGTCCGGTCATGCCACCGGCGATCCTCCGTAGCGTGACCCGCCCGACGTCCTCACGTACGGCGGCGAGGTACTCGTCGGGAGTCGTGCCGCTGCCCGGATCGATGTTCTCCGGCTTGCCCTGCGCGACCCAACCGCGGCCGGGCTCGACGCCGTAGACGACTCCGTCGACAACGCGGAGCTCCGAGCCTGGCCTGCCGCCGCGCTGGGGCGCGTCGCTCCGGACAGAGAGGTCTGCTCCATTCCAGCGGGTGGTCGTCCCCCCGCCCAGAGCTTGCCGTCGCGGGTGATTCGAACGACAGCAGTCCCCGATCGCTCGGCAGATGCTGCGTCAAAGTCGCCGCCTTTTTCACCGCCGCAGTTGCGTCCTCGGCACCGGGCGACCCGATCGTCCAGAGTGCGGTGACGGCAGCCGTAGCCAGCACCAAAGCCGCGCAGACGACGCCCATGAACCGCCGTCGTGGAAACGAAGTCCTTCGCTCCGACACAGCGGCTGGGGTCGCGACCCGTGTGCGGACTGCGTCGGCAGCTGCTTCGACCGACTCCGCGAAGCCCTCCTTGCCGCGGGGATTTGCCCTCTGCAGGGCCTCGATGCTCTGAGACGTGTTCATGACCCTCCTTCGATGACGGCTCGTGGCCGGCGAGTCGACAAGTCGCGCTCAACCTCCGACAACTCTTCGAAGACCGTCCTGAATGGCGCCGCGCGCGGTGAAGCCGCCCACGTGCGGTCACCGGGAGACAGCCCAGAACGGACGCGATCTGAGCGGGCGAGAGGCCCTCCCACTCCGCCAGGAGCAGACCCTCGCGATCTGTCGCCCCGAGGCGGCGAAGCGCCTCGTGTACCAGCGCCTGCTCAGACGTCGGCCCTGCGGAACGAATGTGGCTTCAAGGGCGAGCCGCTCGTGGAGCGCATCGCGCCGGCGTCTCGCCCGGCGCTGGTTCGCGATTACCCGCCGCGCCGTCGCGTACAACCACACACGCGCACCATCTCCATCGGGCAGCTCGTCGAGCCGGCGCCACGCCGCCAGCCGGAGTACGCGACGATGTCGGCGCTGTACGACACGAAGAGGCGTCGAAACGCTGCCTGCGCTCACCGTCGCTCATTAACCACTTCATGTCCAGGACGACCTCATTCGTTCGGGCCAACATCGGAGGCGCCCTCGTTGATGAGCTCGATCCACTCGGCGAAGAGCGGATCGACGACGACGTGCTTCCCGTCCACGGGCTCGATCTCCGCCGTGGCGCTCAGACGCGGTAGGGCCTTCCGGACCATGTCCTTGGTCAGCTCGAGCCGCCGACGGACGTCGGCCTTGTACGGTGAACCCTCGCCCGCGATCACCGCCCGCATCGTCTTCTGCTGGGACGTATCGAAGCCCCGCCAGAGCGCGTCGAACTCCGGGTTGAGGTCGCCGAGGGCGGCCGTGTGGGCCGCACGCCAGTGGTCGAGCGTTGCAGTCGCCCCCTCCGGGACCTCACGCCAGAGCCGATGCGCGAGCAGCATCGTCCTCTGCGGATGCCCCTTGGCCGAATCAAGCAGCGGGTTGAGCGCATCGCCCACGCCGCGGCCGGTCTCCCTGAACCGGTCGACGACATAGGCGGCGATGTCCTCGTTGCGGAGCCGCTGGAGACGCATCGGCACGGCCGACCCGTAGAGCGGGCGATCCTTGCTCTCGAAGAGCTGCTTCATCAGTGCAGGCTCGGAGCCTGCGAAGACGTACGAGGCGACTTCCCCGTGGTGCTGGATGTGGCTGCGAATCAGGCCGTCGAGGTCGGGGACCTTGTCGACGTCCTGGAACTCGTCGAGCGCAACGAATGCCCGATAGCCGCCGCTCTCCTCGAGCCGAAGCGGCAGATCCAGCAATGCATGCAACGCCGGCAGAGGGTCGGCCTTGGGGTCGATTCGCAGCTTCGCGCTGATGCCGTAGGCGCCGAGCGAGAGGCCAATGCCGGTCTTCTGGAGGAAGTCCTCCACCTTGGCCCGGAGCGCGCCTTTCAGGTGCTTCGAGTAGGCACGCTCGAAACGGACGGTGACGTCGGCGATCGAGGAGACGCGATACAGGTCGACGAGCACGGGGATCAGGTTCTCCTGCTCCTGCCCGTCGCGAAGCGCGCGCCGCAACAGACTCGTCTTGCCGTACTTGCGCGGGGCGAACAGGCGGACGTAGTGGCCGCCGACGACGTTGCGCAGGAGCTCCTGCGTTTCTTCGTCCCGGTCGATGATGTCCTCGGGGAGAACCGGGTGGGAGTAGATGAACGGGTTGATGTCGGTGATCATGGGTGTCCAAGAGACTACCAAACAGCAGTCTTACAGACTACTAGCGCCTGGGTAGGGGCGGTAGTCGTCCGACGGACTACCGGAAAGGCGTCTCTCAGACGACCCCGGCGCTCGCTCGAAGCCTCGAGGCGAGCGTTTCGAGGTGCTCTCGCAGCTCGTCGGGGCGGATGACCCGGAAGTCCGCTCCCAGTCCCGCAAGCACGCCGGCAACCCAGTCGAGAGAGTCCGCCCGCATCTTGAGCCGTGTTCCGGACTCTTCCGCTTCGAGCTCCGCGAGCGTCGCCGGCACGCGTGCTGCGATCTCACTGACCGGCGCGTCCAGGTGCACCTCGATCTCCCACGCCCAGGGCAGGCGCGCGAGCATCTCGACCACGTGCGCGGCAGGGTCGAAGCCGGGCTCGGGCGGCTCGGCGGGGCCGCCGATCGTCGCGCGCGTGATCCGGTCGGCCCGGAACGTCCGTAGCTCCCCCCTCCCCCGGTCGCGCGCAGGGACGTACCACCGCCCGCGGCGTGCGACCAGCCCGAGCGGATCGATCTCGCGGGTGCTTGGTGTCCCATCGCGCCGCGTGTAGCCGATCTCGAGCGACCGTCGGCGCCGCACCGCCTCCGCGATCAGGAGCAGCGTCTCGGCCGAAGCCGGCGCGGGATCAGGCTCACCGGAGAGGCTGAGCTCGGTGCGCAGACGCTCGACCCGCCGCATCAGGCGCTCGGGAAAGACACGAGCGATCTTCGTGACCGCCCCGTCGGCACCGCCGAGACCACGCTGCTCGGCGAGCACGAGCCCGAAGACGACAGCGGCCGCTTCCTCATCCGACAGCATCAGCGGGGGCAGGCGCACACCCGGTCGGAGCCCGTAGCCGCCGCCGAGGCCCGGCTGACCGTCGACCGGGATTCCGAGGTCGTGGAGGGCGACGGCGTAGCGGCGGATTGTCCGCTCGCTCACGCCCAGCTCAGTAGCGGCGGCGCGTCCGTCGACGACGCGCTGGTCCTGCAGCAGCTCGAGAAACGCCAGAAGTCGGGACGCTGGACGGGACATGTCTGAGATTCAAGCACTCATGCGGACAAACAGTGACCGCAAAGGTCGATAGGTTCGCGTCTCTGCACAGGAAAGGAGCCAAAGCTCATGGCGCAAGCACCGTTCGAGACGAGGACCGAAACCGACGGCCGCCACGATTTCGACTTCCTCTTCGGAACCTGGCAGATCGCAAACCGCAAACGCCTGAAGCTCGTCGATCCGGAGAGCGAATGGATCGAGTTCGGCGCCGAGTCGCAAGCGGCGCCGATTCTCGGCGGTCTCGGGAACGTCGACACGTACGAGGCGACCGAGTTCCCCGGCCGGCCCGGGTTCCAAGGATTCACGCTG
>JBKPGE010000216.1:0-15484 GCA_046729215.1 Actinomycetota bacterium
GATTCCGCCAAGCAGCACGCCGATCGTCCCACCACCCGCGGCGACGAAACCGAAGACTCCCATCGCCTTCGCGCGCTCCGTCGGCTCGGTAAAGAGCGTGACGATCAGCGAGAGCGCGACCGCCGAGGCAATGGCGCCGCCGAGGCCCTGCACCGCCCGGGAGCCGACGAGGAGCGCCTGCGAGGTCGCGAGCCCACAGCTCAGGGAAGCGAGGGTGAAGACCGCGACCCCGATCCCGAACAGCCGCCGGTGGCCGAAGAGGTCGCCCAGCCGTCCTGCTAGAAGCAGGAACCCGCCGAACGTGAGCAGGTACGCGTTCGCGACCCAGGCCAGCGAGCTCTCGGAGAAGCCGAGATCCTGCCGGATCGAGGGGAGTGCGACGCCGACGATCGTCACGTCGAGAACGATCATCAGATAACCGAGGCAGACGACGATCAGTGCGAGCCAACGGTTTCTCTCGGTCGTACGTTCGGTCATCGGGTCTGCCTCCTCCTTCGTCGTGTCTACAAAGGAGTCGGAGCGGCCTTTTGGTTCTCGACATGTCGAGAGGACCTCACTCGCTCCGACGACTCGTCACCGATGACTTCCGCGACCGCGGATCGTCAATCAGTCAGCTACGAAAGGAGATCATCGTGAGCACGATGGAAGAGAATCTGGATACGAGGACGCTGAAAGTGCCCGGAGCGACGCTGTACTACGAGGTGCGCGGCTCCGGGCCGGTTCTTCTCTGCATCACCGGCGGCCCAACGGACGCGGGCATGTTCAGCGATCTCGCCCGACGGCTGGCCGACAGATACACAGTCGTGACCTATGACCAGAGGGGCCATTCTCGTAGTCCACTCGACGGCGACCCCGAGGACATCCCTGTGGCGCTCCACGCGGACGACGCGGCAGCGCTCCTCGAAGCCTTCGGTGACGAGCCGGCGTACGTGTACGGCTCGAGCGGCGGTGGCACGATCGGCCTAGATCTCGTCACGCGCCGGCCGTCGCTCGTTCGCACGCTCGTGGTGCACGAGGCGCCCATTACCCAAATCCTTCCCGACGTGGCGCGGTGGCGGTCCACGTTCGACGAGATCTACGAGACGTACCGCAGCGAAGGCGTCTTTCCCGCGATGGGGAAGTTCGGCGCCGCGGTCGAAGAAGGCGGGCCGCGCTACAGCGAGGAGATGCAAGCGGTCGAGCCGACACCCGAGAGCCAGGAGATGGGCGCCCGCATGGCCGGGAACTTCGAACTGTTCATCGCCCACGAGATCCGGCAGAACGGTGGCTACGTGCCCGACATCGACGCGCTTCGGAAGGTCTCGACGCGGATCGTCAGCGCGGCAGGCGAGACCTCGGGCGAGCAGATGGCATCCCGGGCTGCAGTGGCGCTCGCCGAGCGGCTCGCCATTCCGGTCACGTACCTGCCCGGTGCCCACGGCGGTTGGGGGTCGGACCCGCAGGAGTTCGCCGAAAGGCTGCACCAGGCCCTTCAGGGAGCGTGATGTCGAGAGCATGCGGGCTGCTCCGACGTACCCATGACAAGGTGATCCTCAAGAAAGGAGCAAGCCATGAAGTACATCGCTCTGGTCTACAACAACCCCGGTGCGTTCGAGGCCCTGTCGCAAGCAGAGCGCGACGCCTTGATGAGCGAGGCTGACGCCTACCTCAAGAAGTTCACCGAGACCGGAGAGCTCCTCGGCGTCGGCAACGCGCTTGCCGATCCCTCGACGGGCAAGACGGTACGTGTGCGAGACGGCCTGCCGGCCATCACCGATGGGCCGTTCGCCGAAGCCAAGGAGCAGCTCGCCGGGTACTACGTGCTCGACACCGAGAGCATCGAGCGGGCAGTCGAAATCGTCACCAACGACCCCGCCGCGCGCTTCTGGGCGGTCGAGGTGCGGCCGATCATGGACGAGGCCGGCACGGAGATGTGACGACGCAGGCCGGACAGCGCACTGAGGACCTGCTGCGCGAGCTCGCGCCGCAGGTCCTTGGCGCGCTCGTCCGGCGCTATGGCCGCTTCGACCCGTCTGAGGACGCCGTGCAGGAAGCGCTGCTCGCCGCCACGCTTCAGTGGCCCGACGATGGGATCCCCGCGAATCCGCGGGGCTGGTTGATCACGGTTGCCGCTCGCCGGCTGACCGACGAGCTGCGCAGCGAAGGGGCTCGACGGCGCCGTGAGGCGACCGCTGCGGCGCAGGTGCCGAATGACGAGCTCTTCGAGTCGCCACCGGCCGACGAGTACCTGCCGACCGAGGAGGACGACACCTTGGCCCTGCTCTTCCTCTGCTCGCATCCGGCCGTGTCGCCCGCCTCTCAGCTTGCGCTCACCCTCCGCGCGGTCGGCGGGCTCACGACGGCGGAGATCGCTCGGGCCTTCCTCGTCCCGGAGACGACCATCGCCCAGCGAATCAGCCGCGCCAAGCAGAGCATCAAGGACAGCGGTATCCCCTTCAGCCTCCCTCCGGAGCCGGAGCGGGCCGCGCGCTTGCGCGTCGTTCTGCACGTGCTCTACCTGATCTTCAACGAGGGCTACACGGCGACGTCCGGCCCCGATCTGCAGCGCACCGAGCTCACCTCGGAGGCGATCCGGCTTACTCGTGAAGTCCGCCGGTCGCTTCCAGAGGACGGCGAGGTTGCCGGTCTCCTCGCGCTGATGCTCCTCACCGACGCAAGGCGATCGGCGCGCACACGCGACGACGGCAGCCTCGTCTCGCTCGAGGAGCAGGATCGTGGGAGGTGGAGTCAGGAGCTCATCGAGGAGGGTCTCGGACTCGTCAGCGACTCACTGTCCCGCGCGCCCCTCGGCCCCTACCAGCTCCAAGCGGCGATCGCCGCGATCCACGACGAGGCTGCGCGAGCGGAGGACACCGACTGGCCGCAGATCCTCGCGCTCTACGAGCTGCTCGAGCGCTTTTCGCCCAACCCGATGGTCACGCTCAACCACGCCGTCGCCGTGGCCATGGTGCGGGGCCCGCAGGCCGGGCTCGATCTGCTGGAACCCCTCGACGACGACCGCCTCGTCGGCGAGCACCACCGACTCGACGCGGTCCGCGCGCACCTCCTGGAGCTGGCCGGTGACCGCCCAGCCGCACGGGCCGCCTACCACAGCGCGGCCCGCCGCACGACGAGCATTCCCGAACGCCGCTACCTCGAGGAACGAGCCCGCAGGCTCCGAGAGCCTTAGCCCGGATCAACCGCCGTGAGCCCGAGCCACGACGCCAGGTTCTGCAGCTCGGCCTGCACGTCCTTGGTCATCGCGCGGGTGAACTTCACGTCCTCGTGGATCGCGTGCACACGCAACACGGAGGCTTTGCGATCTGCTTTGGCGTCCACCTTCCCGACCAGCCGGTCGTGGTGGAGGATCGGGAGAGCGAAGTAGCCCCATTGGCGCTTGGCCGCCGGCTTGTACATCTCGAGCGTGTACTCGAAGTCGAACAACTCCTGGGTACGGGCACGGTCATGGACGAGCCGGTCGAACGGTGACAGCAGCGCCGTGCGGCCCTCGAAGTCCCCGTCGAGGGCGGCGGGATCGACACGCCACTCGCCCTTGACGCCCTCGACCACAGCCGGTTCGCCGGCTTCGCCGACGTCGATCGGCTCGACCGGCATGGCGGTGGTCTTCCGTCGGGCGATGCCGAGCGCCGCAAGCCGTCGCTCGTTTCTGATCCTTTGCGCCTCGTCGAACGACGGCACGACGATGTCGGCTGGGTAGACCCGCTCGGGCAGGTCCCACACCCGCTCCCGTCCAAGGCGCCCGGCCACCGCGACCTCGCCGCGCGCCATCAGGAACTCCAGCATCTGGGTGACGTTGCGATTGTTGGTCCACCCGCTCGACGGCCACGGGACCACGGACGTGTCCGGGATGTCGCGTGACGTCATCGGCCCGGAGCTGCCGAGCAGCTTCAGGATGTCGCGCCGGAAGCGGTCGTTATCGCGGAACCAGGTACGCGAGCGCTCGTAGCTCGGCCGATCCGCGGCGCCGGCGAGGTACAGGCCAAGGTCACTCATCGGCCGGACGAGGGCGTCGAGCTCGAACAGCGTTCGGTCCTGCTCCAAGGCCTGCTTCAGCTGGTCGGGCTGGTATGCGGAGCCAAGGCGGCTCCAGGCGACGAGGTCCGCGCTGGGCGCGATGGCCGCGGTTGGGTCAAGCTGCAGCAGAGTCAGCTGCTGTACGACCGAGAGGAGCGCGGTCGGCCGGGGTGCGTCGAGCAGTTGAGCACGGACCGCGATGCGCCGGGCCTGTTCCTTGGTGAGCTTGTGCAAGGACAGGGAGGCTACGTCAAGGTCTCTGCTGGGTGGCGCTCCTCCGGCGCCCCGCGGCGCCCGGCCCGCTCGAGCGCATCCGAGAGAGCGTGCATGGCCGGAGTCAGGTGCGAGAGCTCCTCGAGGTGTAGTAGCTCCGGCCAGCCGCATAGGCGGGACGGCTCGTCCCAGAGCGCGGGGCAACGCTGCGGGACGAGCTGCTCGAATTCCGGGCTGCGTTAGTGGAAACTCCCCGGGAACTGCCTGATGATGCCGTTCGAGAGCATGTCCGCCATGCCGAGCGCTTGCAGGTGGATCTCGTCATAGGCGGCGATGTCGGCCGCCCAGTTGCGCTGGAGGCGGGCGACGGCTTCGTTGGTCGTCAAGCGCAGATGCTCCTGCAGCATCGCCTTCATCTCTTCGAGCGTCCAAGAGCGCGGGTTGGCACCGGCGAGGAATCCGGCGATCTCGTCGGCGTTCGCCGTCCACCGTGACTGGGCCTCGACGACGCCGGCCTCGTCGCCGGCCTTCGCAGCGGCGATCAGGTCGGCCGCGATCAGGATGTGGTCGCGGAGAAACCGGGTCAGCTCCAGCCCGGCCGCCTCGCCGTAAAACGGCTTGATCGCGTTGCCGATGTCGGTCTGGTTCTTGAGCAGCCTCCCAACGGTCGCCTCGGTATCGGGCGCGTCTGTGGTGAGGCTGATGATCGCCAGACGTGTCCAGGTGACGTGGTCCTCCCAGAGGCGGCGCATTTCGTCGTGGAACGCGACGGTCCTCCGGGTCACGATCCGGCCATGGGACGTGGCCTCGTTCCCGTGAGCCGCGGCGTCGTGGCCGCCGGCAACGGCGAGCGTGAGCAGAGCGCTGAAGAGGGCGACAACCATCGTCAGCGCAAGCGAGAGGGGGCGCGAAGCCCGTGTCGTACTCATGTCAGATTCCTTTCGGTCGTGGAGTGGCGGCGGCGGCGGGACGGCCGCTCAGGACGAGCTGCAGACCAGCAAGCAGCCCGACGGCCTCGATCGCCTTGGTCGTGAGCGCCAAGCCGTCGATCGGCTCGGGCTCGGGATGCAGCAGAGGGAGACCGGTCGTCGTCGCCAGCGCGTAGCTGACGAGCAGACCGGCGAAGACAGCCGTGGCGCCGGCCGGCCCGAGCGCGGTCGTCGGCCGCACCGTCAGCGTGACGACCAGAGCAGCGAGGAAAACCGTCGCAGCGATGAAGCCGAGGCCGGCGCCAACCCCCTCGTCGAAGTGCCCCGGCACGAGCGCGCCGTGGATCCCGGCGCTGATCGCGCAGGCGACGATGACGATGTTGCGCCTGAGCTCGGGCGAGCTCACTTGGTAGCTCCTTCCTCCGTCTATCGGTGTCGGAAGCAGTTGGTGCTTCCGACGGCGCGGTCCTTACGTCAGCCGGTCCGCAACGACTGGATCGCGGCGCGCATACATTTTCTCTCGATGGGAATCGAGGTGAAGCCCGCGTAGAGCCTGGTCGTGCTGTCCCAGCCGAGCGCCGTGACGCCGACCTGGCGGAAGCCACCGCGCGGGTCTTGGATGAGCAGCGGCCCGCCGGAGTCGCCACGGTTGACCGTCGACCTCAATCTGAGGCCCTTCGTGTAGATGTTCGTGCGGGTGTTGTAGGTGGGTCGAGTCCAGAACCCGTCTGTGCCGCAGGACGCATCGCAAAGCACCGTCTGGCCAGAGGCTTAGAGGTTCGGCGCCTGCAACTTGCTCGCCGAGACCCGTGGCGCTCTCGGCCAGTCGGGTGTGTCCGCGCCGACAACGGCGACGAGCCCACCGTTCGGGACCCG
Organism: Actinomycetota bacterium; assembly: GCA_046729215.1. Lineage (GTDB taxonomy): Bacteria > Actinomycetota > Thermoleophilia > Gaiellales > Gaiellaceae > JACDAN01. The sequence goes on from JBKPGE010000216.1 coordinate 6,033, forward strand.
GGCGACGCATTGCGCGGCGGCTAGGACGATGTCGGGCTCGATGAGCGTGCCGCCACACCGGTGGCTGTCCGGCGTTTCGGCCAGGCGCAGCGAGACCATGAAGCGGTACGAGCCGAAGGGAGCGTCGTAGCCCCGGTGGATCGCCCGGGCGGGCGAGGTCATCGTCGTGGCGACAAGGATGGCGAGCAGGAGGCCGGCCGTGCGTGCGCTCACACGCTCCGATGATAGGCCCCGATCTCGTCAACCGCCGCGCAGAAGCGCGCGATCTCGTCCTCCGTGTTGAAGTAGTGAACAGATGCGCGGATCATCGGCTCGAGGCTCCGCGCCTCGAAGTCGAGTCTCGTGTCCTCGGGAGTCGAGACATCGACGTTGATCGCCCGCGCGTCCAGCCCGCGGGCGAGGAGTTCGGCGGGGACACCGTCGGCGGTGAAGGTGACGATCCCACACATCGTCACGCCCAGGTCGTGGACGCAGATTCCGTCGAGCGCAGCAAGCTCTCGTCGCAATTGGTCGCCGAGCGTCCTCACCCGCTCCCAGATCGACTCGATTCCCAGCTCGAGCGCGTAGTCGATCGCTCGCCCGAGGCCGAGCTGTAGGGCGTAGCTCGCCTCCCAGGTCTCGAAGCGCCTAGCGTCCTCCTTCAGCGTGTAGCCGTCGAGCTCGGTCCAAGCGGCGCCGCCGACCTCGACGACGGCGGGATGGAGCTCCGCGATCCGACTCCGGCTGACGTACAGGAAGCCTGTGCCGCGCGGAGCGCGAATGAACTTCCTTCCGGTGGTGGCGAGGAAATCGCAGCCGATCTCGGCAACGTCGATCGGTATCTGACCGACGGACTGGGTCGCGTCGAGCAGGAAGAGAATGCCGGCCTCCCGGGCCACCCGCCCCACCTCGGCCGCCGGATTGACGAGACCGCCGCTCGTCGGCACATGCGTCAGCGAGATCAGCTTCACGTGGTCGTCGATGCGCTCGCGAAGCTCGTCGACGTCGATCTGGCCGTGGTCGTCGTCGCCGATCACGACGATCTCTGCGCCGGTTTCGCGCGCAACCTGTAGGTAGGCCATGTAGTTGCTGCAGTACTCCGCCCTGCCTGTGACGATCCGGTCGCCGGCCGCGAAGGGAATCGAATAGAACGCAGCGTCCCAGGCGCGCGTGGCGTTCTCGAGCAGGGCGATCTCCTCCGCCTCGCAATTGATGATCCGGGCGCAGGAGCGGTAGACGGCGTTGATGCGGTCGCGCTCGGCGTCGGCCGCCTCGTAGCCGCCGATCCGGGCCTCCAGCTCCAGATGCCGGATCACCGTCTCGACGACCGGCCGAGGCATCAACGATGCACCTGCGTTGTTGAAGTGGATCCGGTCCCGGCAGCCGGGTGTGTCGTTGCGAACTGCGTCGGTATCGATGCTCATGGCCCGACGCTAGACGTAACCGTCGGCTGCGGACAAAAAGTGACCGCAATGCCCTGTAGCGTCGACCTTCCCCGACCAAAGGAGCCGCAGCCAATGGCACAGGCAGCCGAAACGACAGAGACGGCCAACGACGGCAGGCACGATTTCGACTTCTTCTTCGGAAGCTGGCAGCAGGCAAACCGCAAGCGGATCAACCTCCTCGAAACCGATAGTGAATGGGTCGAGTTCGAGTCGTACAGCGAGGCGCGCCCGATCCTCGGCGGCCTCGGGAACATCGACACGTACGACGCACTCGAGTTCCCGGGGCGGCCCGGTTTCAAAGGATTCTCGCTGCGGCTGTTCGAGCCCGAGCCCGGCCTCTGGCGGATCTGGTGGGCCTCGACGATCGGTAACGGCAAGCTCGACCCGCCCGTCGTCGGCCGGTTCCGCGACGACATCGGCCTGTTCGAGTGCGACGATGTCATCGACGGCGTGCCGCTGAAAGTGCGCTTCACATGGAAGGACATCACCGCCGACTCTGCCACCTGGGACCAGTCGTTCTCCCTCGACGACGGCGAGACCTGGGACACCAACTGGGTCACGCGGCATAGTCGACTCGATTAGCCCGATTGCGCGTCGAAGCGCCGCGCGTGAATAGACGCTTGAGCGAACATAACGCCCAGTGATCGCACGGATCTGGCGCGGCGTAGTTCGGACCGAGGATGCTGCGGAGTACATCGAGTACGTGAATCAGACCGGGATCGAGCACTATCGCTCGACGCCCGGCAACCTCGGCGCGTGGATCCTCCATCGCGAGATCGACGACAGGACGGAGATCGTCGCCTTGTCCCTGTGGGAGAGCATGGCTTCGGTCCGCACTTTCGCGGGCGAGGACCCGTCCCGTGCCGTGTACTACCCCGAGGACGAGCGCTTTCTGATCGAGCGCGGCCCGACCGTCGACCACTACGAGGTCGACTGAGAGCGCGTCCAGCTCGGCACTGATTGGTAGAAGCGGAACGAGTTTCCTGGATCGCAGGTTTGCTTGACGCGCAGTAGCCGTTCGTAGTTCGCGCCGTAATAGGCCCGCCCCCACTCCTCGAGATGCGGGTCTGGAAAGTTCGGAAACACGTGCCCGGATCCCCAGGGTCGCACCGCCGTCCACGACCTCGTCAGCCAGCGTCGAGCGGCGGCCTTCGAGGCCTTCGGGGAATCGGAATCGACGACAGCAGAGTGTTTGAGTGAGAGGAGCTCGCGGCGATGGACGAAAGCCGTGGCGTCCGGCGGGACGCGGTTGTAGGCACCGCCCCACGGGGTGAAGTCCAACTCGCGGGATTCGCCTGCAATCCGTTCCTCCACGAACGTGTCCAGCAAAGCGGCAACGGCTTCGCTCGGTAGAGCACGGCGGAAGAACTCGGACTTGAGCAGCGGATACCCATCCTGCGCCGGCTGCTGATCCGCCCGCTCGTCGGCACCGGGGTCAGCCCAGTAGCGCGTGGTCTCTTGGCGGGACATGTGGCGGAGAGAGTGCGTGGTTGGATCCCCGCCCGCTCGGACGGCAAGAATGTCAAGCAGCCCTGCGGTTTCCTGTTCGCTACCCAGCATCGAACCGAACAGATCGACAGTCGGAGGCCGTTCGACCTCGCGATCGGCTCTCACCAACAGGCTGGCGTAAAGCTCGTCGGGTGCCGTCGGCGACCAGGCCTGCCATGCGTCGATAACGGCGGCCGCGCGCGAGTACGGCCACGAGAGGTGGAAGTTCGTCGCTGACGACGGGGCTCGGGTGCGAAAGACGAACGAGGTGACGACGCCGAAGTTGCCCGCACCGGCGCCGCGGAGCGCCCAGAAGAGCTCCTCGTCGTGGTCGTCGTCGCAATCGACGACGCGGCCGTCGGCAAGAACGACCTGGGCTCCAAGGAGCTGATCGGAGGTCAAGCCGTACTTTCGGCCAAGGATCCCCAGCCCGCCGCCCAATGTGAGACCCGCGATGCCCACCGAAGGACATGACCCTCCGGCAAGAGTCAGGCCGTGATCGTGCAGCGAGTCGTAGACGTGGCCGAGCCGCGCGCCGGCGCCGATTGTCGCGACGTCGCCCGACACGGACACCGCGTTCATGGGCCCCACGTCGATGACGATCCCTTGGCCCGAGGAGCGGCCGGCGAAGCAGTGCCCGCCGCTGCGGATCGCAGTTTGCAGCCCGGTCGTCTGCGCGAACCGGATCGATTCCGCAACATCGCCCGGTGTCCGGCACCGCACGACCGCCTCCGGTCGGATGCCGTGATAGCGGGCGATAGCCGCCTTACGAGCCGAGTCGTAGTCGGGCGAGTCGGGGAGGACGACCTCGCCGTCGATTGCCGCATCCAGCGCCGTCCAGTCCGCAGCCGACGGCTCGTTCGGTCTTCCCGTCATGGTGCGCGGCGAGTGGCCTGATCACTCCACTCGTGGTCGGAGCGGTCGGCTCCGTCCTCAGGACGATGTCGAAAGACGGAGCAGCGCAGTACAGTCGGCAGGTGGCTGGAGAGTCGGGTCAAGGCTGGTTCGAGGCCGACGACCTTCGGAAGGCTCTGCCCTGCTTTTCGCTGGCGTTCGGCCTCGTCGCTGCCATCACACAGCCATCCTCCACAGCAGATCTCATCCTCGCAGCGATCCCCGTCGCCGCGTTTGGCCTGTGGGCCTTCGTCCCCAATGTGCCGCTAACCGCCATCACTCCCGCCGTCATTGTCCCGATGGTCGTAGCACAGCGCTCGGGACAGCTCGAGCCGCTGATGTTCAACGCCTGTCTCCTGAGTTTCGGCGCCGCCCGTTGGTCTCGGTCGCTCGGAGCCGCGGTACCGCTCGGTGTGTCCGCTGCGGCTTCGCCGCTGCTAGTCGCTCTGATTCAGGATCCGTCCGAAGTCGCCGTCGGCATCTGGATCGTGGCCATCGCCTTCACCTGGGTCCTGGGTCGCGCCGTCGCTCGCCAGGAAAGACTGGGAGTCGAGCTCGAGGGCACCCGCCGTCAGCTGGCCGAGCAGGCGCTGCTTTCCGAACGCCGTCGAATCGCTCGTGACGTCCACGACTTCGTTGGCCACGGGTTGGCCGCCGTCATGCTCCAGGTGACGAGTGCCCGACACGTGCTGCGGCGCGATGCCGCGGCGGCCGAGGATGCGCTGCGCACGGCCGAAGAGGTGGGCCGTCGCAACATGCAGGAACTTCGCCGTACGGTGGCCCTGCTTCGCAGTGACGACGAGTCGGACATTGCAGGGCTTGTCCCCACAGCGAGCGAGATTCCAACGCTCGTCGACCAAGCACGGGCCGGAGGTCTCGCCGTCGAGCTGCATACACGAGGAGACCTCTCTCGGGTCCCACCCGGCGTCGGGCTCGCCGTCTACAGGATCGCGCAAGAGGCGCTGGCTAACGCGGCTCGTCACGCGCCGCGCGCGCGGACGATGCTCGGGCTCGAAGTCGGGAACGGCAGAATCGCGCTCGTGGCGGAGACCAGCGGGCCCGTCGTGGCCGGGTCCGCCTCCGAGCGGGAACGACCCCGCTACGGACTGATTGGGATGCAGGAGCGGGCGACGGCGCTAGGCGGCGACTTTTCCGCCGGGCCTACCTCAGACGGCTGGCGCGTCAAGTGCGAGCTTCCGGTGGAAGACCGAGGAAGCCCGTGATCCGCGCCGCTCTTGTCGACGACCAGGCCATCGTCCGAGCCGGCCTCGCGCGAATCCTCTCGCCCGAGGACGGCTTCGACGTTGTCGCCGAGTGTGCCGATGGCCGCGAGGCGGTGGAGCAGCTCCCCGCCCTGCGCCCGGACGTAGTGCTGATGGACGTCCGTATGCCGGCCCTCGACGGTATTGCCGCGACGGCGCAGTTGCGTAGCCTCGACGACCCTCTCGAGGTGCTCGTGCTCACTACGTTCGGCGAGGACGAAGTGTTGTGGGGTGCGATCGAGGCGGGCGCTGCCGGCTTCGTGCTCAAGGACAGCTCAGCCGAGGATCTGATCGCGGCAGTTCGGGCTGTCGCGGAAGGCGCGGCCTGGTTCGACCCGGCCGTCGCCCCGCGTGTGCTCGACCGTTATCGACAGGTGGTTGCTCCTGCCGCCCGTGACGCGGCGCGGCTCGACCTGCTGACCGACCGTGAGCACGACGTCCTACGGTTGATGGCCCGAGGTGCGACCAACGCAGAAATCGCAGGGTCGCTACACGTCGCTGAGGCGACGGTCAAGACGCACGTCGGCAGCATCTTCGGCAAGCTCGGCGTGCGCGATCGCGCCGCCGCCATCGTGTTCGCGTACGACCACGGCGTGGTCACACCCGGCGCGAATCCGTAGCCCTCGCCTCCTCCTGTGGGGGGAGACCAAGTCGGGCTCATGGGCCGATGTCTTGCAGCTCTCCGAGGGCTAGCGTCAACGGGATGAAAGGCACGACGTTCCCCGAGTACGAGATCAAGCGCGCAGGGTTCGGGGCATGAGCCTCTCGACGGGACCTCTCGCCGGCGTCAGCGCGCGCCATCCCTGGCGGGTGCTCGGTGCCTGGACCACCGCTGTCGTCGTTGCGATCGTCGTGATCGTCATGTTCCTGGGTGGCAGCCTCACGACCGAAGGAAACCCGACCAACGACCCCGAATCGGAGCGCGCCGACGACGCTCGGCTGGCGGCATTCCCGTCGGATCCCCTGACCGCGGTCGGCGACGTCGTCGTCATCCGCTCCGAGGAGCACACGGTCGATTCGCCGCCGTTCCGGTCGTTCGTGCAGGACTTCGTCGACGACGGCGAGGTCACGGCTCTCGCCAGTGCGCGCACGTACCTGGACGACCGGAGCGATGCGCTCGTTTCGGAAGATCGCCACGCGACCATCATCCCGCTCGCGATCCTCGACGACGATGAGGCGGAGGCGCTGGTCGAAGAGGTCGAGACGTTCGAGGAAGACGAAGCCTTCACTGTCTCCGTCACCGGCGACAAGACGCTGGACTACGACTTCGACACGCTCTCGCAGGAAGACCTGGAGAACGGCGAGCTCAAGTTCGGACTGCCGGCTGCGCTCATCATCTTGCTCCTCGTCTTCGGCGCGGTAGTGGCCGGGCTCATACCGCTACTGATGGCGATCGTGGCGATCGTCATCGCGCTCGGGCTGACCGCGCTCCTGGCCCAACAGTTCGAGCTCTCGGTCTTCGTCGTGAACATGCTCACCGGCATGGGGCTTGCGCTCGGGATCGACTACTCGCTGTTCGTCGTCTCTCGCTACCGGGAGGAGCGCGTGCAGGGCAGGCATGAGCTCGCGGCGATCGAGGCCTCGGGAGCGACCGCAAGCCGGGCCGTGCTGTTCAGCGGCAGCGTCTTCGTGATCGCAATGTTCGGGATGCTGCTCGTCCCGAACTCGATCATGCGCTCACTCGCGGCCGGGGCGATCCTGGTGGGGATCGTCTCGGTGGTCGCGGCGCTGACGCTGTTGCCGGCCGTCCTCGGGCTGCTCGGCGACCGGGTCGACGCCCTCCGAATACCGTTCGTCGGGCGGCGCTCGCTCGAGGCTTCGAACCCCGAGGGGCGGTTCTGGGGCGCGATCGTCCGCCGCGTACTCAGCCGACCTGTGCTGAGCGTGGCCCTGTCAGCGGGCGCACTCGTCGTGCTCGCGCTGCCTGTCTTCCGGTTGGACGTGGGGACGAGCGGCGTCTCTGCGCTTCCTGACCGTTTTGCGTCCAAGCAGGGGTTCCTCGCGCTCGAGCGCGACTTCCCCGATACGAGCACGGAACCGGCCGAGATCGTGGTCTCGAACGCGTCCGCCACGGGCGTGTCCGCTGCGGTTGCAGAGCTACGGAGGAACCTCGCAGCCGATTCGCGCTTCGGCGACGGCGAGCTCGAGCGCTCGGCCGACGGCGAGGTCGCCCTGCTCTCCGTCCCCGTCCGGGGTGACCCCTCCTCGACAGAAGCGACTGCGGCCGTGCGCGAGCTGCGCGCCGACATCATCCCGGAGACGTTTGCGGGCACCGACGCGGAGGTGCTCGTCGGCGGGCAGAGCGCCGAGGACATCGACTACTTCGACTCCGTCATCGATCCGGCGCCGTTCGTGATCGCGTTCGTGCTGCTATTGACCTTCGTCTTGCTGACGATCGTCTTCAGGTCTGTGGTCGTCGCCGGGACGGCGGTCGTCCTCAACCTTCTCTCGGTCGGGGCCGCCTACGGGTTGCTCGTGCTCGTGTTCCAGGAGGGAGTCGGCGCCGATCTCTTCGGTTTCCAGCAGACGGACACGATCGAGGCCTGGGTGCCACTCTTCCTCTTCTCGGTGCTCTTCGGCCTCTCGATGGACTATCAGGTGTTCCTGCTCAGCCGGATCCGTGAACGCCACATCCAAACGGGCGACACAACCAGTGCAGTCACCTTCGGCGTCGGCTCGACCGCACGCATCATCACCGGCGCGGCGCTGATCATCGTCGCCGTCTTCGCCGGTTTCGCGCGCGGCGACCTGATCATGTTCCAACAGATGGGGTTCGGGGTCGCCGTAGCGCTCTTGATCGATGCGACGATCATCAGGTCGGTGCTGCTGCCGAGCGTGATGAAGCTTCTCGGGGAGTGGAACTGGTACTTGCCGCACTGGCTCGAGTGGCTGCCGCGGCTCCAGGTCGAGGAAGCCGGACCGGACGAGGAAGGTCGCGCGGCGCTCGGGTCCAGTCGAAGTTAGGCACGTGGTGAGCAGAGCCAGGTATGTGAAGGATCGAGTGACCTAGCAAAGGAGGAACTGTCATGTCCGAGACTCCTGACCTGCCGCAGCCGGACCCCGCGCTGAGGCAGCTGGACCGCCTGGTCGGACGCTGGAGTATGGAAGGCCACCTGGTCGGGTCCGACGAGAAAAACATCAGGGGCGAAACGTCGTTCCGCTGGCTGCCGGGCGACTTCTTCCTCGAGCAGCGCGCACACATCGACTTCATGGGGCTGCAGATCGACAGCTTGGAACTGATCCGCTACGACCCGGAGGCCGAGACCTTTCCCTCGACGGTGTACTCCAACTTCTCGCCCGAGCCGCTGCCGTACAAGTGGGACGTCCAGGGCGACACCGTGACCATTTCGGTCTCGTACGGTCCGTTGGACGCAACCTTCACCGGCTCCTGGCGCGAGGACGGCACCTTCTCGGGCGGCTGGCGCCCCAACCCCGGCGCCGACCAGATGGCTTCCGTGACGGCTCCAGCTAGGCATTCATGACCGACTTGAGGAGGTCCATGTGGAGACAACCGCCGACACCAGGAGGGCCGTACCCGCATCCGTGGCACCGGACCGTGCAGGTGCTGGCATGGCAGCTGACCTGGTGGGCGAGCACCCGTTGGGGCCGCACGCGGCCCAGATCCTGGCCACGGAGCACTGGAGCCTGCTCTCGTCTCGGTCGCTCATCTGGAACGAAGCCATGAGCCGTACACCGTCTTCCTGACGGTGCTGTCGGCCTCGATCATCGCCTTGGCGCTGCTGGCCGACGCGACCGGCTTCGGGCCTCAGACCACCACCCTGGCGCTGGTGCTGCTGCCGGTAGTGCTGTTGTTGGACATCGCCACGTACGTGCGCCTGCTGCAGATCAACACCGAGGAGTTCCAGCTGGTGCTGGCCATGAACCGGCTCCGGCACGCCTACCTGACCATCGACCGGGACCTGGAGCCCTTCCTCACCACCGGCCACCACGACGACGAACGCGGCCTAGTGACCACCTACATGCTCCATCGCCCTACCCAGGCGCGGCTATGGCTGCATTTCCTGGTCAATACCCCGACCATCGTTGCCACCGTGGATGCGGCCCTGGCCACGGTCATCGTCGTGCTCCTCGTGCAGACGGCCGACGCGTCGAGATCGGCGGTGGTGGCCGCCGGGGTGGTGGCGTTCCTGGCCGTCTGGGGAACGCTGTTCCCCCTGCAGCGCCACACCCTGCACCCGCTGCGTGACACGCCGCCAAGATTCCCCAACACCACCGGAGGCGCCGTACGACGCCGGAACATGATCGAGCTGGTGCTGACTCATGCCGACCTGGCCCGGGTGCGCTTCGCCCACTCGCCCATCCACGAGCTGGTGGCCAGCCTGCTCGTCCTCCAAGATCCCAGCCGCCGGCCCATGTACGCCAC
>JBKPGE010000217.1:0-20409 GCA_046729215.1 Actinomycetota bacterium
CCTTCCGCGAAGCCGCAAACGAGTACCCAAGCGCTGAACTCGGACGAGCAACACATGCGGTCATCCTCGGGTCTGACGGAGAGGTAATCGCTGCGGAGTAATCCGATTCGGGTGTACAGCGCACCTCGATAGGCCACGGAAGCTGGCGCCGGCCGGGCGCAGTGGTCGCCGGGCCGCGGCTCACGAAGCGGGGAGCAGGAATCGAACCCGCACCTGCGGCAGGGTTTGCCGCCGTCCTAGCCGTTGGACTACCCCCGCGCGGTCTCCCGATACTACGAGACGCACATCGCGACGGTTTGTTGCGGCATTGAACGGCAGGGGGTGCAGTCCCTACACTCGTAAAGAGTGGGAGTGGCTCCTCATGCACCCGTTCGCACGTTCCTGATCGCCGACATCCGCGGGTACACCCGGTTCACCGAGGAGTACGGCGACGAGGCGTCCGCGAGGCTGTCGCGGAAGTTCAGCGAGCTCGTCCAAGAGGGAGGAGACCTTCGCGGCGGGACGCTGATCGAGGTTCGAGGCGATGAGGCCCTTGCGGTCTTCGACTCGGCACGGCAGGCCATCCGAGCGGGGATGGACCTTCAGAGGAAGTTCGCGGCCGAGACCGACGCTGACTCGGACCTTCCACTAAGCGTCGGGATCGGAATCGACTCCGGCGAGGCAATCGCACTGGAGGACGGCTCGTTCCGCGGCGCAGCTCTCAACGTGGCGGCACGCCTGTGCGCGCTCGCGCACGGCGGCGAGGTGCTCGTCACCGAGGGAACGAGTCACCTCGCAGGCCGGCTCCCGGGCGTCCGGTACATCGACAGGGGCCGGGTTCATCTCAAGGGGATCGCCGATCCGGTCCGGGTCGTCCGAGCCGCGCCGGAGGAGGAACAGACCCAGTCGCGATTCCTCACCGCCTTGAGCGGGCCGAAGCGTCTCGGGTGGGGCCTCGGACTGCTTGTTGTATTGGTCGCCGCCGCAACTGCGGCGGGAGTCGTCTACCTGACCGGCGAGAACAAGGGCGAGCCCAGCTCAGCCGCGCCGCCGAGCCCGCTCGGATCGTCGAAGGACGCAAGCCATGCCGGGGTCATCGCTCTGATCCCCGCCAGTCTCAGAAAGCCGTGCGTGAAACAGCCTGTGCCGAACATCGGCGCGGTCGAAACCGCGGTCTGCGTCCCTCCTGCGGGCGCAACGGGTTTCTGGCCGGACCGGTGGGAGATCTCGATCTATCCGAGTGGCCGCGCCGTTCGAGACGCGTACGAGGCGGAACGCCGCCGGCAGCAGCTTCCCATAGACCTGGGGACGTGCAGCCGCGTCAGCTGGGGTGGAGAGGCGGCCTGGTCTCACGGACCGAACAAGCCGGGCGGTCGCATTCTCTGCTACTTCGACGGTGACGATGCGGTTGCCGTCTGGACGCACGAACGCCTTGGACAGCCGACCCACAGGGACATTCTCGGAATTGCGAGAGAAGGCGGCACCGACCACGCGCGGCTCTACTCGTGGTGGTCAAGGGCACACCACTTGATCGGGAAGGTCGAATAGTCAGCGTACGACGTCGGAGCTAGCTCCGAACACGATCGCGCCGAGCAGGTCGGCGCGGTCGAGGCCTCTCAGCGACGGGTGCTCGGGGTCGAGCGTGATGTCCGGCCAGGACTCGATCCCAAGGGCGGCAGCACCTTCGTCGGTGCTGAAGCGGAGGAGCGTCTCGACGCCGTAGACCTCCCTGCGCCCGGAGGCGCGGCGAGCGGTCGTCTCCAGCTCGCGCAGCTCCTCCAACGGATCGATGCGGACATTCGAGTCAGAGCCGATGCAGATGCCGATGCCGCGTGCCTGCAAGCGCTCGACGGGCGCGAACCCGTCTCCGAGATTTCCCTCCGTGGTCGGGCAAAGGCAGACGCGCGCGCCCGCGCCCGCGAGCAGGTCGAGCTCGGCGTCGTCCGCGTGGGTCGCGTGGACCACGGTGCTGCGCGGGCCGAGACACCCGGTGCGATGAAGAAGCTCGATCGGCCGGACACCGTGCTCGGCCACACATTGCTCAACCTCGCGTGGCTGTTCGTCGGCATGGACATGCAGCGGGAGCTCCTCGGCCGCCACATAGCGGCCGATCTCCTCGAGCCAATCGGCCGGACAAGCGCGGACCGAGTGGGGGGCACAGCCGACGCGCAGTCCCGAAGCGCGCAGCTCTTCCACCTGAGCCAGATACTCCGCGACGGAGTCCTGCCGGAACCGGGGGCTCCCGCCGCGGGCGTAGGCGGTCAGCAGCAGCGTGAGCTCGACGCCGGCCTCCCGGGCCGCCTCGCCGGCAGCGCGCGCCTCGTCCAGCCCGAGGTAGTGGAACTCACCGACGGCCGTGTAACCCGCGGCGCGCATCTCGCGGTATGTGTCGGCGTAGTCGCGGCGCACCGTCTCCGGCGTCTGCCGCGTGGCCTCCGCGATCATCTGCTCCCGCCAGGCCCAGAAGTCGCCGCCCGTCGGTCGGCCGCGTAACGCGCGCTGGAACGTGTGACTGTGCGCGTTGACGAACCCAGGCAGAACGAGCGGCTCGGCCATCGGCGAATGCTAAGGGCATGGGGAACTATCCTTGCCAGGGATGGCCGAGCGCGTGGTCCCGGTTCACCTTGCGCAGATTCCGAACGCGCTCACGATCGCACGCTTTGCGGCGATCCCGGTCTTCATCGCGCTAGAGCTCCCGGCAGAAGGCGGAAAGAGCTGGGCCGCGGCGATCGTCTTCGTAGCCGCTGCGGCAACCGACCAGCTGGACGGGTGGCTCGCCCGTCGCTGGCACGTCGAGTCGCGTTTCGGCACCGTTGCCGACCCGCTTGCGGACCGCCTGATGATCGACGCGGCCGTGATCCTCCTCTGGTACCACGACCGGATCCCCTGGTGGGCGCTCGTGCTCATCCTCGCGCGTGACCTGATCCTCGTCGGCGGGTACAAGCTGGTTGTGCGCGAAAGCAGCGAGCTCTCGGTCAACTTCATCGGCAAGGTTGCGACATGGATCCTCTATGCGTCGATAGCCCTGATGCTCGTCACCGGTGAAGGAACGGACCTTCCGTACGTTCTCTTCCTGCTCGGGCTCGGGCTCGCGCTCGTGGCAGGCGCCATCTATGTCGCCGCGGCAGTGAGGAAACCCGCGTGAAGGCCGTCGTCATGGCCGGTGGGGAGGGCACGCGGCTTCGCCCGCTGACCTCGAACCAGCCCAAGCCGATGGTTCCAATTGTGGGGAAGCCCTGCATCGAGCACATCCTCGAGCTCGCCCGCCGCCACGGTTTCGAGGATGCGATCATCACCGTCGCGTTTCTGCCGCAGGCGATCCGAAGCTATTTCGGCGACGGCGAGTCTCTCGGCATGAACATCGAGTACTCGGTCGAGGAGTCGCCGCTCGGCACCGCCGGCTCGGTTCGACTGGCGAGCGACCGCCTCGACGACACGTTCCTCGTCATCTCGGGCGACGCACTGTGCGACTTCGACCTCACGAAGCTGATCGAGTTTCACCGCGAGAAGGGAGCCGCCGCGACGATCGCGCTCAAGTCGGTGCCGAACCCGCTCGAGTTCGGGATCGTCGTCACGGACAGCGACGGTCGCGTCGAGCGTTTCCTCGAGAAGCCGTCATGGAGCCAGGTCTTCTCGGACACGATCAATACGGGGGTCTACGTCCTCGAGCCGGAGGTGCTCAAGCACGTGCCGACCGACCGGCCGTACGACTTCTCCAAGGAGCTCTTCCCGCTGCTTCTCGAGATGGGACGCCCCCTCTACGGCTACGTCACCGACGGCTACTGGCAGGACATCGGCAACCTGGCCCAGTACCGACAGGCCAACTGCGATGCGCTCGACGGCCACGTCGCGCTCGAGCTGCCCGGCGTCCGCCTTCGCGGGAACGTCTGGGTGGGGGAAGGGGTCGAGATCGACGACCTCGACCGCATCGAGGCCCCGGCCTATATCGGGAACTACTGTCGGATCGCGACCGACGCGACGGTCGGTCCGTACTCCGTGCTCTCGGCGAGCGTCACCCTGCGGGAGCGCGCCCGCACCGTTTCCTCGGTTATCGACGCCTCGACCCACATCGGACGAAGCGTCCTGATCGAGAACGCGATCGTCGGCCGCAACTGCGACATCCGCTCACACGTCCGCATCCACGAAGACGTCGCGATCGGGGACGACGTCCGGATCGGCGCGGAGGCGGTCGTCATGCCCGGGGTCCGCATCTACCCCTACAAGGAAGTCGAGTCGGGCGCCCAGGTGTACGAGAGCCTCATCTTCGAATCGCGCGCCTCGTCGCAGCTCTTCGGCGCAGAAGGCGTAACGGGGCTCGTCAATGTCGACCTGACGCCGGAGACCGCGCTTCGCCTCGCCGCCGCCTTCGGAACGGCGCTCAAGCGCGGAGCACGCGTGGTGGCAAGCCGTGAGGCGACCGCGCCCTGCAGGTTGATCAAGCGCGTGATGATCTCCGGGCTCAACTCGACCGGAATCGAGGTTCACGACCTGCGCGTGCTGCCGGCGGCGGTCGGCCGGCATCTCCTGAAGAGCCACGGCTACGACGGGGGCTTCCACGTCGGCGTCAGCTCCACAGACCCGGAAGCAGTACGGATCCAGATCTTCGAGCCACCGGGGATCGAGCTCACACCGGCCATGCAGAAGGAGGTCGAGAAGCACTTCAGCCGGCTCGAGCTGCGCCGGATGGCAGCGACGGACGTGGCCGGAATCACCTATCCCGCTAGGGCACGCGAGGGGTACGCGCACGACTTGCTTGGGAGCCTCGACGCCGAGGCGATTCGCGCGCGCGGCTTCAGGATCGTCGTCGACTACGGCTACTCGGCGGCGTCGTTCGTGCTGCCGCTGCTCCTCGGCCCGCTCGGTGTCGAAGCGGTCGCCGCACACGGTTTCAGCGCCGACCAGCCCACCGCCGAAGCGGTCACGCTCCGGGGCCTTGTCGGCCAGGCGAAGCGCCTCGTCGGTGCGATCGGCGCGGATCTGGGCGTCGTCTTCGACCGAGCCGCCGAGCGCCTCTACCTGATCGACGACCAAATGCGCGAGATCCCGGTCGAACAGGCGCTGCTGCTCTATCTCCGGCTCATCGGAAACAACGGGAAGGTCGGGAAGCTGGCGCTGCCTGTGACGGTCACGAGCCAGGTCGAGCGACTCGTGGAAGGGAGCCCGCTCGAGGTAGTGCGGACGCCGGCCTCGCTCAACGCGCTGACGAAGGCTGCCGCCGAGAACGGCGTCGTCTTCGCGGGTGCTGTCGGGGGCGGGTACGTCTTCCCGGAGTTCCTGCCCGCCTACGACGCGATGGCGAGCCTCTGCAAGCTGCTCGAGCTCTTGGCGCCCGTCGAGCAGCCGCTGTCGCAGCTGGTTTCCGAGCTTCCGGAGTCGCATGTCGTCCACCGCCGAGTCGCGTGCCCGTGGTCGCAGAAAGGCCTCGTCATGCGCGTCCTCACCGAGCGTCTCAAGGACCGAGAGGTCGATCTCCGCGACGGGATCAAGGTGTTCGACGAGCGCGGCTGGGCGCAGGTCCTGCCCGATCCCGACGAGCCCATCGTCCACATCTACGCCGAGGGAGACGACGAGGAGACCTCCGCCGAGCTCGAGCGGGAGCTGCGCGAGCTCGTCGAGGAGGTGCTCCAGCAGGGCGAAGAGGTCCCTGCCTGAGCACGAATCTCAACGTAAGGTTGACCCTTAGCCGTTCCCCTGGTTAACTGGTCGTCTCAGACCGAAAGGCCCAACGTGGAACCGTTGCCCGATCTTGCCACGCTTTCCGACGCCGATCTCAAGGCGTTGATCGACAATCTCCAGCGCGAGGAGCAGGAGGTTTCGTACCGTCGCCGGCTCTTGCACGGGAAGATCGACATCCTGCGCGCCGAGCTCGTCTCGCGCTTGCAGCGTCAGGTCGGGGCGGGGGAGAGCCCTCTGAGCGAGGTGGACGTCGACAAACTGACGAAGATCCTCGCGGGGAAGGCCGCGCCGCCGGCGAGCTGAGCGCGTGAGCTACGTCTACTGCCCAGAATGCGGGTTCCGGAACCCGGAGGCCGCGAACTTCTGCTCCAAATGCGGAGCCGCGCTCGTGCGCGAGGCGGGTGGAGGGGACACGACCATGGCGTACACGCCTGACGAAGTGGACGACGCCTCGCCACTGGAGGATATCGGCATGGAGGGCCCGGCGCTCGTCGTGCGCTCGGGCGGAGGCCGGACGGGTGAGCACTTCATTCCGAGCGACGAGCGCACTTCGATCGGCCGCTCTCCCGACTGCGACATCTTCCTCGACGACGTCACCGTCTCGCGGCACCACGCGATCCTCATCCGCCGTAGCGAGGGCTTCGTGATCGAGGACCAGGGCAGTCTCAACGGGACGTTCGTGAACCGGCGGCGCATCGAGAGCGCCGAGCTCGCGGACGGCGACGAGCTGCAGATCGGCAAGTACCGGCTGACCTTCCTGCAGAAGTGAGCGCGACGGCCGTCACGCCCGACGAGAAGAGGCCGCTGACGATCGGGGCGGTCTGCACGCTCCTGCGCGAAGAGTTCCCGGACATCTCGATCTCCAAGATCCGCTACCTCGAGGATCAGGGCCTACTAGCGCCCCGCCGGACGCCCGGCCGCTATCGGTTGTTCGGCGAAGAGGACGTCGATCGGCTACGAACGATCCTGCGCTTGCAGCGGGACGAATTCCTGCCGCTGCGCGTGATCCGGCAGGAGCTCGCCTCCTCGCTGGGGAAGGATCGCCGCCGCAGGGGCCGCTCGGCGCTCGCCGGCGAACAGGACGAGATCGAGCTCGGAGAGCTCTGCGAGCGGGCCGGCGTTACGGCGGCGTTCGCACGCGAGCTGGAGGAGTACGGACTGATCGAGTCCCGAACGGACGGTGGTGAACGCCTTTACGCCGAGCACGAGGCCGATGTGGCAGCCGTCTGCGCGAAGCTGGCCCGCTTCGGGATCGACGCTCGTCATCTGCGTGCGTTTCGCACAGCAGCCGACCGCGAGATCGGGTTACTCTCGGCAGTCGTGGCGCCGGCACTTCGTTCTCGCAATCCCGAGCGCCGCCAGGGCGGGGTCGAGGATCTCCAGTTGCTGGCGGAGCACGCGCAGGAGCTCGCTCAGCTGCTCTACTGGCGCGGATTGGGCCGGGTCGTCTCCTCCTGATGGCGGTTGATCTCAGGTCGCACATCCGCGAGGTTCCCGACTGGCCGGAGCCGGGCGTCGGCTTCAAGGACATCAGTCCGCTCCTCCGCGACCCAGAAGCCCTCGGGCAGACGATCGACGAACTCGCGGCCTGGACGCGAGACCAGGAGCCGGATCTCGTCCTTGGCGCCGAGGCTCGGGGCTTCATCCTGGGCGCGGCGATCGCGAAGGAGATCCCGTGCGGGTTCATCCCCGCGCGCCGCCCAGGCAAGCTGCCGCCGGAGACGGTCAGCGCGACGTACGCCTTGGAGTACGGCCAGAACGCGCTCGAACTGAACGCTGACGCGATCGGCAACGGCACCCGGGTCGTGATCCACGACGACGTGCTCGCCACGGGCGGTACGGTGGAGGCCATCGGCGGACTCGTCGAGCAGCTCGGGGGAGAGGTCGTCGGAGTGAACTTCATCATCGAGCTCGCGTTCCTCGGCGGCCGCGAGCGGCTCACGAAATACCCCCTGCACTCGCTGATCTCGTACTGACGCTTCGGGGATGTCCCTAGCCGTGTCCAGGCACTGTCCCTGATCAGGTCGAGCGGCGCCGCGCGGGGCGGCGGATTTCGTCCTCGCCCCTGAGTCGGACGAAGAGGAAGATCGCGCACGCCGACAGCGCGGCGAAGATGAACGCGGTCCCTCCCTCGACCCCTACGGCGAGCATGCCGAGCCAGACGTAGAGGCCGAGCCCGAACGCCCAGAGAAAGGACGTCAGGCCCCGATCGAACGAAGGCATGCGGAGGTGCATGAGCGAGATCCTAACGCCAAGCCGGTTATCCACAGGTTGTGCGGATAGCTGTGGAAATGTGGAAAAAAGAAAAGTTTGCAAAGAGCGGAACTTTTGGGTTTTCGCCCCTTGTAGACCCTTGAATCTTGTCCGACCGGACCTTAGTGTCCTGCCTGCGTCGAGTACGGGACGCAAGTAGGCCGAAGCCGATCGTGAGGGCTGTAGCCGGAAGGCGAAAGTCAATGCGATCGGTGGACGAAAGCGGAATCGGCTCGGCGAAAGTTCTGCCACCGGAGGAGCTTCGGCTCAGCTGGTGGCAGAACTTATTTTTATGCCGCCGAAAGTCTCACGACTTCGGCGGGAAGGCGCGGCTCGATTGGTCGCCGACCAGCTGCAGCAGGGAGTAGGGCGCGCCTATTAACTCCTTTCCTCCGACTTGACATAACATCGGTTACCGTGCGTTGAGCTATGCTCGCGGCCGGGCCTCGGCACGATGCCCACGCAGGTCGCTGTTTGGCATCGCCCTTGACGTGGGAAACACCAACTAGCCAGTGACGACCACTGAGATCGAGACCGTCCTCGGCAGCGAGGACGTTCGCCAGCTGCTGGAGACGGCGGAACAGACGGGCGGCGCCGTGCGCCAACATGAGCTGCACGAGGTGCTCGAGCCACTTGATCTCGACGCGCTCGAGCTCGAGGCCTTTCGACAGGAGCTGGAACACCGCGGGATCGAGGTCCTCGACGACGAGCGCCTGCCCGAGCGCCCGCAGCCGACGCAGCCCCAGCCCGTCCTCGTTGAGACCACCACGGACGCGTTGCAGCTGTTCCTGCGGGAGGCCGGCCGACACCCGCTGCTGACCGCCGCGCAAGAGGTCGAGCTTTCCAAGCGGATCGAGCGCGGCGACATGCAGGCGAAGCAGCGCATGATTCAGTCGAACCTCCGCCTGGTCGTCTCGATCGCCAAGAACTACCGGAACCAGGGTCTCCCGTTCCTGGATCTGATCCAGGAAGGCACGCTCGGCCTCATCCGCGCCGTCGAGAAGTTCGACTGGCGCCGCGGCTACAAGTTCTCCACGTACGCGACGTGGTGGATCCGTCAGGCCGTCGCCAGGGCCCTGGCGGACAAGGCGCGGACGATCCGCATGCCTGTCCACATCGTCGAGCGGCTCCAGAAGCTGAACAAGGCCGAACGGATTCTCTGGACGCAGCTCGGGCGGGAGCCGACGCTGGAAGAGGTCGCCGAGGAGGCAAGCCTTCCAATCGAGCAGGCCCGCGAGGTCAAGGCTGCGGCCCATGCGTCCACGAGCCTGGACCAGCCTGTCGGCGACCAGGAGGACGCGGTCTTCGGCGACTTCGTCGCCGGCGACGGGCCGTCACCGGACGAGCAGGTCGAAGTCCTCCTCCGCAGCCAGGCACTCGCGCGGGCGCTCAATGCCCTGGGCGACCGTGAACGCCGCGTGCTGATCCTCCGCTACGGGCTGGACAATTCCGACCCGCGGACGCTCGAGGAGATCGGCCGCTGCCTGGATCTGACTCGGGAGCGGGTCAGGCAGATCGAGGGCCAGGCCCTGAAGCGCCTCGCCCGCCTGAACGAGATCGAGAGCGTCTCCTAGGCCTCGAGATAGAAGCGCAGCTCCGGCGCGTGGCTCCGGAGATCGCGTAGCGCGCGCAGCTCCAGCTGGCGGACGCGCTCGCGGGTGACGCCGAGCTCCGCCCCGATCTCGTCCAGTGTTCTCGGAACCTCTCCGTCCAGGCCGAAGCGCAGCGTCAGCACTCGCTGCAGACGCGGAGTGAGGCGCAAGAGCGCCTCTGCAAGCTCAGCCGAACGGAAGTCTGTAGCCGCGACGTCTTCGGGCAGGTCCCAAGTTGTGTCCTCGATGAGGTCGCCGTACAGGCCGTCGCCGTCTCCGACGGGCGTCGCCAGGCTGACCGGATCCTCGACCAGCTCGAGCAGCTCACGCACCCGCTTGGGCGCGAAGCCGCTGTCGCCTGCGATCTCGTCCATCGTTGGATCGCGGTTGAGCTTCTGCCTGAGGATCCGTCGCGAGCGGAGCATCTTGCGTGCCTGCTCGGCGACGTGGATCGGCAATCGGATCGTCCGGCCCTGGTCGGCGACGGCGCGCGACACGGCTTGCCGGATCCACCACGTCGCGTACGTCGAAAGCTTGTAGCCCAGCCGCCAGTCGAACTTCTCGACGCCGCGGATCAGTCCCAGGTTCCCCTCCTGGATCAGGTCGAGCAGCGGGACGCTGGAGTTTGCGTACCTGCGCGTGATGGACATCACGAGCCGGAGATTGGATTCGATCAGCTTCGCCTTGGCCGCCTCGTCCCCCTCATCCTTGCGGCGCGCAAGCTCGCGCTCTTCCCGCGCACTGAGCAAGCGCCCGTCGCCAATCGCGCGAACATAGAGCTTCAGAGGATCCTGGAGCGGCGCCCTGTCGGGCGCGCCGGCTTCGTCATCCGGTTTGGGGAGAGGCCAGGCCATCGCGCCTTGTATCGGCGCGCACATCCACAATGACCTCCCTCGTTTGAGCTATACCGAGGTTGGGGACTAACCGAAGAAGGTTCGGAGCGTCATACCGACCAGGGGTCTCTCGGACGGCGTCGTACGCGCAAGGAGGCATACGGGGCCATCTGAGGTCGTTCCTAGGATCCAAACCATGTGCGGAATCGCCGGATACAGCCTGAAGCAAGAAGCGAGCGTCGGAAGGACGCTCGCAGCACAGGCCCTGCTTGCAGGCATCGCCGAGCGCGGCGCGGACGCAGTCGGTTACGCGCACCGTTCGCACGGCGGCCGTCCGATCGTACACAAGCGGCGCGCGGGCGCCAGCACGCTGCTTCGGGAGCTCACGGTTCCCCAGGACGCCTCCGACGTGCTCATCCACGTCCGCGACTACACGAAGGGCCATCCGACGATCGAGGCCAACAACCACCCCGTTCGCCACGGCGACGTGGTCGGCGTCCACAACGGGATCATCGTCAACGACGAGGAGATCTTCGAGCGGCACGGCTTCGAGCGTGAGGTCCCGGAGATGTCCGTCGACACGGCGGCGATCTTCGCGTTGGCCGACGCGTTCGGTTCGACGGGCTCGATCCTCGAGGAGCTCTGCGGCTCGTTGGCGTCGGCGTGGGTCGATGGTCGCGAGCCGGGGATCGTCAACGTCGCCCGCGGCGCGGCCCGCCCGCTCTGGATCGGTACCGCGGCGGAGGGAATTTTCTTCGCCTCGACCAAGCACGCGCTCGAGGTCTTCGAGCACTACATGCGCATGCCGCTCAAGAAGGAAGAGCTCGAGGAGGGCACACTGCTGAAGATCGAGGAAGGGCACGAGCTTGCCCGCGAGCGGTTCACGCCCGACCGCGACTTCGACGAGCGCCCTCTGCCGGCCGTGAGAGCTCCCAGGGAGCGCGAGAGCTGTCTACGTCTTCTGACGGCTCTTGCCGCCCTTGGCTGAGATCTTTCCGTCTCGCCCGACGCCGTTGCCGTCCTCGAGCAGGCGCTCGCGGATCAAGAACTGAAACGTCGACCAGGCGCCACGCCGGACGTCGAACATCCTGTACACCTGCCATTCGGTCAGAAGCGTCTCGTTTTCCTTCCGAGCCTCAGCCCATTCCTGGAACTTGGGCAGGTGGCCTAGCTCGAGCGCGAGCTCGCTGCCCTGATCGACGGCGCGCTCGAGCCGCTCCTCCCCGATCGGAACATCGAAGCCGGCCTCTCGCAACGCATTCGTGAGCGAGCCAAAGGTGTGCCAGTAGAGCGACTTCGAGGGCATCGAGCCGCGATGGTCGTCGAGGTCGCGGGCGGTCGGCGTGTGGCCGAGCTCCTCCCCTAGTTCGCGGAGCAGCCTCAGCAGCTCGTCGCGGGTCGCAAAGCGGCGCGGGACGAGGCCCGCCGCTCGTTTGGCGGCGTTCCAGCTGCCGAAGTGCTCGATCACCGTCTGCGGGTGGACCGAGGTCCCCGGGTCGCCCGAGAACTCGCGCATCGACGGTGAGCGGCCCAGCCGGCGGGCACAGTCGAGTAGCTGCTCGACGATCTCCTCGTCCGAGTAGCGCTTGCGGATTCCGGCCTGGAAGCTGGCTAGTGCGTCCCGGTCGAGGCTCTCGAGCACCTCACGCGCCGGCCTACGCGCCATGGCAATAAGAATAGAGCGAATTCGCCGAGATGCAAGTTCAGGCGAGCAGTACCCCGTGAAGTAGGCTCACCGCCGTGCGCCCGCGCCTTCCGCTCTCTGCCGAGATCGCCGCGGCGCGGGCCGCCGGACGGCTGTCGCGCCTCGCCCGGAGGGGCGGCGGCACGACGGTTCCGGGGAAGCTGTTGACCTATCTCGATCCGACTGCGGTCGAGCGGCTTGCCGCCCGGCTTCCGAGTGGAACCGCGCTCGTCTCGGCGACCAACGGCAAGACCACGACGACCGCGATGGTCGCCAAGATCCTCGAGGGGCGCGTTCGGCTCGCGCACAACGCGTCCGGCGCGAACCTTCTCTCCGGTGTCGCCTCGACGCTGCTGGCCGCGCAAGACGCCGAGGTGGGGCTGTTCGAGGTCGACGAAGCTGCGCTCCCCGACGTCGCCCGGCGTGTGCGCCCGAAGGCTCTCTGTCTCGGCAATCTGTTCCGCGACCAGCTCGATCGTTACGGCGAGCTGGAGCTGGTTGCCGAGCGGTGGCGCGGGGCCGTCGGCGAGCTCGGGCCCGACGCCTGGCTCGCCGTGAACGGCGACGATCCTCAGGTCGGCGACCTGGCGCGCGGGCGCCCTAGGAGCCTGGTCTTCGGACTGAACGATCCGAGCCAGGCCGCCCCCGAGCTGCAGCATGCCGCCGACTCGAAGTGGTGCCTGCGCTGCGGCACGCCCTACCAGTACGCCGCGGCGTACGTCGGGCATCTAGGGGATTACCGTTGCCCCGCGTGCGGGCATGCCCGTCCCCCGCTCGATCTTTGGGCCGGCGACGTCGAGCTCGATGGCCTGGACGGCGTCTCGTTCGATCTCACGGACGAGGCGGGCCCGATGCGGATCCGGCTCGGCGTCCCCGGCCTCTACAACGTCTACAACGCGCTCGCTGCGGCGTCGCTGGCCCGCGTGCTCGGCGCCGGCAGGGAGGAGATTCGCGACGGATTGGCGCGCTTCCGGGCTGCGTTCGGCCGCTTCGAACGGCTTGAGATGGGTGACAAGAACGCGCTCGTGCTGCTCGTGAAGAATCCCGCCGGCGCGAACGAGGTCGTCCGGACGCTCGTCAACGGCGGCCCTCCCCGCCTCGCGGTCATCGCGTTGAACGACGGTATCGCTGACGGGCGGGACGTCTCGTGGATCTGGGACGCCGACTTCGAGCCCCTGGTCGGGCGGCTCGAGCGCATCGTCGCGACGGGCGATCGCGCTGCCGAGCTCGCCCTGCGATTCAAGTACGCGGGGGTTCCCGAGGAACGCGTCGAGGTCATCCCCGAGCTTGCGCGCGGGCTCGACCGCGGCCTTGAGCTCGCACCTCGAGGCGGTGAGCTAGTCGTGATCCCCACCTACACCGCGATGCTCGAGCTCCGGCGAATCGTCACCGACCGCGGGTTTGCGCGACCGTACTGGGAGCAGGCGGCGTGAAGATCCGCGTCGGCCATCTCTACCCCGACTACCTGAACATCTACGCCGACCGCGGGAACATCGCGGTGTTCGCACGGCGTGCGGCGTGGCGGGGGCACGAGCTCGAGGTCGAGGAGATCGGCATGGACACCCGCGTCGAGCCCGGCGCCCATGACCTCTACTACGTCGGCGGCGGGCAGGATCGCGAGCAGGCGCTGGTCGCCCGGAACATGGCAAAGAAGGCCGCGGCGCTCAAGGAGGCTGTTGCGGGCGGTGCGGCTCTCCTCGCCGTTTGCGGTGGATACCAGCTGCTCGGGCGCTTCTACCGCGACCGGAGCGGCGTCGAGCTGCCCGGCGTCGGTCTCCTCCCCCTACACACCGTGGCGGGCGAACGCCGGATGATCGGCGACGTGCTGCTCGAGTGCGAGGTCGAGCCCGGCCGTTGGCGGACACTGGCCGGTTTCGAGAACCACGCCGGCCGGACGATCCTCGATTCCGGCGCCGAGCCGCTCGGACGCGTGGTTGCCGGCTTTGGAAACGACGGTGAGAGCGGCTTCGAAGGCTGCCGGCTCGAACGCGTGGTCGGGACGTACCTCCACGGGCCGCTGCTGCCTCGGAACCCATGGCTGGCCGATTGGCTCCTGGCGCAGGCGCTTGCACATCGAACAGGCGGGGATGCAGAGGAGCTCGAGCCGCTGGGCGATGCGCTCGAGGCCGAGGCCCATGCGGTCTCGGCTTCTCGGGCCAGGGCCCGCGGCGGCAGGTACTCCTAGGTGCCCATAGCCTCCTCCCCGCTGCGAGCGTACTGGAATCTGGCGCGCGTATGTGACTCGGAACGCGCCGAACCTGTGCCGACGCGCCGGCGCCGGACCGGCGCTACGGCGCCCAGAGCGGGCCGAGGTAGACGACCGGATCACCCGGGCGCCAGCGCGTCAAAAACCGCTGAATCGGTGGGTGGAGCACGACCTCCTCGAGCTCGCCCAGACCGAACAACCGGTGCCCGCGAACCGCCGCATCTCTCGACGTAACCGCCTCCAGTGAGCGCCGGCCGAGATCCCCGGCGAAGATGATATGAACCACGTGCTTAGCGGCGAAGCTCCGCTGCGGCGCGATCGAATCGACGATCGCCACGGGCCCCTCGACCGGGATCTCCTCCTCGAGCCCAACCTCCTCGACGAGCTCTCGGTGCAGCGCGTCGACGAGGCTCTCGCCTGAGTTCACGCCCCCGCCCGGCAGCAGCCAGTACGCGTTCCCATGTTTCTCGTGCCGGCAGAGGAGGATGCTGTCCTCGCGCCGCAGGATTGCCGAGACACGGATGCGCGGCTCGATCGGCACGGACTACACCCGAGAGGAGCCGAAGCCGCGTTCGCCGCGCTCGCTGTGCGCGAGCTCCGTGTGCTCGACGATTCGTAGCTCCTGCACAGCCAGGACGACGAGCTGTGCGATTCGCATACCCGGCTCGACGACGAACGTATCGTTCGCATCCGTGTTGACGAAGACGACCTGAAGCTCGCCGCGATAGCCGGAGTCGATCAGCCCGGGTGCGTTCAGAAGCGTGATCCCGTGTCTCGCCGCCAGGCCTGAGCGGGGCAGGACAAACCCGGCATAGCCCTCCGGGATCTCCACGGCCAGGCCGGTCGGAATCACCGCCCGCTCGCCCGGACCGACCTCGTGTCGATCGCAGGCGGCGAGGTCGAGCCCCGCGTCGCCGACATAGGCCTGGGTCGGCAGGGTGGCTTCGTCCCGGAGGCGGCGGACCGGGAGCTCGATCACCGCGTCGCCCTGTGCGGCTCCGCCGGCTCGGCAATCAGGTACGGCGCGAAGCGCGGAAGCTCGCGCCGAGGCAGTCTCGCGCGGATGAACACGCCTTCCTCGGTATCGCGGCGCTCGTCGATGGGCGTGCCGAGCTCGTAGAGCTCGGCGAGCCTCCCGCCCTCCTCGTACGGGACGAGCAGGCGCACGAGCTCGAACCGCTGCGAGAAGCGGTCGCCGATGCGCGCCCGCAGTTCCGGCAACCCTTCGCCGGTGAGCGCCGAGATCGGCAGCGCGCCGGGAAAGCGATTCGTCAGCCTCCTGCGACCGAGCGGATCGACGGCATCGATCTTGTTCAGGACGAGCTCGACGGGCAACTCGTCGGCGCCGATCTCGTGGAGGACGTCCTCGACCGCGGAGACCATCTGGTCGAGCTCGTCGTCGGAGGCCGATGCGTCGAGAACGTGGAGCACGAGATCCGCTGCTAGCGTCTCCTCCAGCGTTGCCGCGAAGCCTTCGACAAGCTCGTGCGGCAAGCGCCGGATGAACCCGACGGTGTCGGTCAGCAGGTAGCGCCGCCCGTCGTGAGAGAACGCGCGCGTCGTCGGGTCAACTGTCTCGAAAAGACGATCGGCGACCGAGACGTGGGCGTCGGTGAGAGCGTTCAGGAGCGTCGACTTGCCGGCGTTCGTGTAGCCGGCGAGCGCCACGGTGGGCGTCTCTGACCGCGTCCGCTCCTTACGGCGCGTGGCTCGCTGCGTGCGGAGGGCCGCGAGCCGCCGCCGGAGGAGCGCGACGCGCCGCCGTGCAAGACGCCGGTCGGTCTCGAGCTGGCTCTCTCCGGGGCCACGCGTCCCGACGCCGCCGCCGAGCCGCTCGAGGTGCTGCCACATCCCTCGCATGCGCGGGAGGTTGTACTGCAGCTGGGCGAGCTCGACCTGAAGCTTGCCCTCCGCGCTGAGCGCGTGCTGGGCGAAGATGTCCAGGATCAGCTGGGTGCGGTCGACGACCCGCGCCTGGAGCGAGTCCTCGAGCCGACGCTGCTGCGAAGGCGTCAGTTCCCCGTCGACGAGCAGCGACTCGGAGCCCGAGTCGGCGAACGCCGACTTCAGCTCCTCGAGCTTGCCCTTGCCAAGGAAAGAGCGCTGGTCGGGGCGCTGCCGATGTTGGACGAGGCTTCCGACGGCGTCGACCCTGGCGGTGCGCGCGAGCTCCTCCATCTCCGCGAGCTCGGGCTCCGTATCCGTCCCTGAGGGGAGCACCGCGACGATGAAGCCCCGCTCCGGCTGCGCGCCGGGATGAGGGTCGGGTTGGCGGTGACTCACGCTTGGATTATGGACGTGCGCAGTGAGGTCTCGATTCGCCGGACGGCCTCTTCGAGCCGCTCGTCGGGAACAGTCAGGGACAGACGCACGAAACCCTCCCCGCTCGGCCCATAGCTCGGACCCGGAGAGACGACGACGTCCGCCTCTTCGAGGACAAGCGACACGAACGATGCCGACGTGTGGCCGTCTGGGACTCGCAGCCACAGGTACGGAGTCGCCTCCGGCGGCGTGACCTCGAGACCGATGCTCGCGAGCGCTTCGACGACGAGATCGCGCCGTCGCTCGTACACCTCGGACATGCGGCGCGGAAACTCTCTCTCCTCGGTCAGCGCGACTGAAGCGGCTCGCTGCAGTGCCCCGAAGAGGCCTGAATCGAGGTTCGACTTGAGCTGCCGGTAGCGCTCGACGACGTCCGCGTTTCCCGCGACCAGCCCACAGCGCCAGCCGGTCATGTTCCAGCCTTTCGAGAGGGAGAAGATCTCCACTCCCACGTCCTTGGCGGCGGGCGCTTCGAGGAAGCTGGGTGCCACATAGCCGTCGAAGCAGATTTCGGTGTAGGCGTTGTCGTGGACGACGATCAGCTCGTGGCGACGCGCGAAGGCAACGGCGTCGCCGAAGGCGCCGTCGGGCACGACCGCGCCGGTCGGGTTGTTCGGGTAGTTCAGGTAGAGGAGATTGGCCCGTTCTGCGACCTCGTCAGGGACGGCATCGAGATCGGGAAAGAACGCGTTCTCCTCGGTGAGC
Source organism: Actinomycetota bacterium (assembly GCA_046729215.1). Classification (GTDB taxonomy): domain Bacteria; phylum Actinomycetota; class Thermoleophilia; order Gaiellales; family Gaiellaceae; genus JACDAN01. The sequence goes on from JBKPGE010000217.1 coordinate 17,251, forward strand.
GGGAGGTAATGCACCTCGGCGCCGGAGAAGACGGGCCCAGAGGTGTACGGCGGATAGCCCGGTTCTGGGCTCAGGCACAGATCACCGGGGTCGAGGCAGGCCATCGCGATGTGACCGACGGCCTCCTTCCCGCCCAGCACAGGGATCAGCTCGGACGCCGGATCGAGCTGGACTCCGAAACGGTCGCGATAGAAGCCCGCCGCTGCCTCACGGAACTCATCGCTCCCGTGGTTCGTCGGATACCGGTGCGTGCCTGGGTCGCGCATCGCCGCAGCAGCCGCTTCGACGATCGCGTCGGGAGTCGGAAGGTCGGGATCGCCGATTCCCAGGCTGATCACGTCGATCCCTGCCCTCGTCTTGGCCGAGATCTGCCGCTCGAGCTCCGCGAACAGATACGGCGGCACCTGGTCGAGCCGGCGTGCGAATTTCAGCTGAATTCCTCCGCTGTCTCGCCGGTGAAGATCTCTTGTGCGGGCCCCGTGAGGCGGGCGTTTCGGTCGCCGTCGAGCTCAACGAGGAGATCCCCGCCCATCAGGTGCACGGTCACGGGGCTCTCACACCAGCCGCGCGCCACAGCCACCGCCGCGCATGCGACCGCGCTTGTCCCCGACGCCAGCGTCTCCCCCGCTCCTCTCTCCCAGACGCCGACCGTCAGGTCGTGTGGGCTGTCGACTCGCACGAGCTGCACGTTCGTCCGCTCCGGAAAGCGCTCGTGGTTCTCGATCAACGGCCCGAGCCGGCGAAGTGCCTCACGGTTGGGCTCCAACTGCACGACGGCGTGCGGATTTCCGACCGAGGCTGTCGTCAGCTCGACCGGCCGACCGCCGACCGTGAGCGTCTCCGTTTCACCGACGTCAACCGCGCCCATCTCCATTTCGACCTGTAGGCCGCCGCTCATTCGGGCAACTACCTCGCGTGGCCCGACCTGGAGGCGCACCGTATCGGCGCCGCTGCGCCGGGCCAGCCAGCGGGCGGCGATCCGGGTGCCGTTTCCGGAGAGCTCGGCCGTCGAACCGTCCGGGTTCCAGATCACGAGCTCCGCGCGGTCACCGTCTGCCGACACGATCTCCAGCACCCCATCGGAGCCGACACCGAAGTGGTAGTCGCACAGCCGGCGAACCTGCTCAGGCTGGAGCGGCGCGTCCAGATCCGCGCGCTGGACCAGCAGATAGTCGTTGCCCAGCCCGTGCCACTTCGAGAATCGCATCGGCCACCTCGCCCGGAGGGCGGTCGGCGGTCAGGCTAACAAGGCCTGGAATCCGTCGCATCCACTTGCGCTGGTAGGCCGCGTAGCGCCGCGTGTGGACAATCAGCGCGCCGAGCGCCTCCTTCCGCGGCAGCTCGGCGAGCTCCTCGAGGCCGTGAATTCCGCGCGCCGTGGCCGAGATCGGGCCGGCCAGCGCTCTCCGCGCCTCCTCCTCCGCCCCACGCTCGACCATCGCCCGCGTGCGCTGCTCGATGCGGCGCTCGAGCACGTCAATCGGCAACTCGAGGCCGACGATGATCGTGGGGTGCCGCGTGTCCTCCGTCCACAGCCGGTCGCCTCGTGGAGCGAGCGTTGAGCCGATGTCCGCGAGCTCGAGGGCCCGCACCACACGGCGTCGATCGTTTGGATGGATGCGTAGAGCCGCCTCGGGATCTCGGTCGGCGAGGAGCTCATGAGCCCCGTCCGGGCCGAGCTCGTCATAGGCGGTCTCCCAGCGCTCGCGCGCTCCCGGCGTAGGCGCCGGAGGAAGCTCGAGCTCGGCGAGCGCGGCGCGCAAGTAGAGGCCCGTCCCGCCCACCACGATCGGGGTCAGACCCTCGCGGAGCCCACGGTCGATCGCGTCGTGCGCAAGCTTCGCGTACTCCCCGACCGAGGCGTCGTGGTCGAGCTCCCAGATCGCGACGAGCTCAGTTGGGATGTTGGACTGGTTCGTAAGAATCGGCACGCCGCGGTAGACCTGCATCGCGTCGGCCGAGATCAGGCGCGCGGGGATCCGGTCGGCCAGAGCCTCCGCGACGCCGGTCTTGCCTGACGCCGTGGGCCCGAAGATGGCGATCACCTGCGCGGCCAACGCTCAGTCCAGGAGGCGCGCCCGGACGCGCTGGCCGATGTCGTTCGGCGCGCCGCCGGCGCGGAGGAATGCCTCGACGCTCCCGTACCGGCGCTCGAGCTCCTCGAGGACGCCCACCATCGATGCGGGCGGCGTCGCGGTGATCCGGCGCAACCGCTCGAGCTCGGCCTTGTCTGCCGCCTCGGCGTACCACCGCTCGTGACGCGGCCGCAGACGCTCCTCGCTGAGCGCATAGTCGGCAGCGATGTCCCGGAGCCCCACGCCCGCCATCCGCAGCAGGAAGGCGACGGTCAGGCCGGTTCGGTCCTTGCCCCCAGCGCAGTGGACGAGAACGGCTCCCTCCGGTGCCTCGGCGATCGTGCGAATCACGTTCGCGACGTTGGGTCGAAACCCCTCGAGGAAAATGAGGTAAACCTCTTGCGTTGCCTCGGCGACGTCCGTCGCCCTGGCGCTCGCCGCCTCGGCCGCGTGGAAGATCTCCGGGCTGTCGACCATGAACGGGACGTGGACGACCTCGACTGGCAATTCGGCCGGCGCGTCCGCGGCGAGCTCGTCCTCCGTGCGCAGGTCGACGATCGTGCGGATGCCGTAGGCGACGAGCGCCTTCCAACCTTCGTCGCTCAGGCGGCGGATGTTGTCGGCCCGAACGATCCGGCCGTACTGCGTCTCGCGTCCGTCCTCGGTGGGATGTCCACCGAGATCACGGACGTTGAGAACGCCGTCCCAGACGAGATCGCGGCTATGCAGCAACCGACGCGCGTTGGGAGCCGCGGAGCGTGGTCGAGGTTGCAGATTCGATCGCGACGTCGACCAGCTCGCCCGGCGAGGCCGCTCCCGCGAAGTTGACGGTCGTGTTGCGCCTCGTGCGGCCGCGAAGCAACGCCGGGTCGGTGCGGCTCGGGCCCTCGACGAGCACCTCCTCGACCCCACCGACGCGTCGCTCGTTCCGCTCGGCGGCGACGCGCTGGACGACGTCGATCAGCCGCTCGATCCGCTCGCGCTTGACCTCCTCGGGAACCTGCTCGTCCATCGTCGCCGCCTCGGTCCCGCGGCGCGGCGAGAAGACGAACGTGAACGCGCTGTCGAACCCGACCTCCTCGAC
>JBKPGE010000218.1:0-27665 GCA_046729215.1 Actinomycetota bacterium
CCGATGTACATGCCCGGACGCAGCCGGACGGGCTCGAGACCCTCGAGGACCGTGATGTCTTTTGCGGTGTAAGCTGCTTCAGCCAAAGAAAAAAGCCCTGCATTTCGCCGCTTTTAGGGCCGCGACTAGTCTACCAGATCGAGCGGAGGTTCTGCGGCCCGCGCCAGGCTAGCGGCGGCAGCGCGTGCAACAACTTTGCGTAGATTTTGGTTCTCGATCGTAGCGGCCATCCGCTCCCCTTCGAACTGCTCTGCCGGAGTCGGTTCGACAGGTGCACGCGGGCGCTTCTCGGTGGCCTCGAGTGGCGCTTCGGGGAGCCGGCCCGGAGCAAAACGAAGGCTCCTTGGAGCGCCCTCTCCGAGCGCAGCAACCAGCCGAGCGCGGATGTCCGGCTCCAGCAGGCCCAGCTCGAACGCCCAGGTCGAGGAGCTCGTGGCGACGTGGAGCGTTCCGTCGCGTGCAACCCGCGCCGGCCAGGCGTTTCGCGCGATCGACTCTCCGACCGCACCCAGCCAGGCCTCCACGATCTCGGCGATCGCTCCGCCGCGACCGAAACGGCCCAACTCCTGCTGGACGCGGTCGCCGATCGGCTCGAGTGGTTTGCTCACCCGGCTCTCCGGGCCTGTCCCGGCTGTACCTGGACGAGCTCATCCGGAGATCCCGGAAGTGCTGCATCCGTTGTTGCCGTCAGAAATGCCTGCGTTCCTTTCCGCCGCAGGTGCCCCGCAAGGATGGCTCTGCGGTCGGGATCGAGCTCCGACAGCACGTCGTCGAGCAACAGCAATGGACCGGCGGCCCCGCGTTGGGCGAGCAGATCCGCCTCGGCAAGAAGCAGCGACAACACCGCCAGGCGCTGTTCCCCCTGCGAGCCGAAGGTGCGCAGGTCTCGCTCACCTGCGGTAATCGCGATGTCGTGGAGATGCGGCCCGAGGCCCGTCGAGCCGCGCGCGAGATCTTGCTCCAGCCGCCGCCCGAGCTCTTCGCGCAAAGGCGACTCGCCCTCGTAACGCAACGCGCCGCCGCCGAGCTGCAGCTCTTCGGCGGTCTCGGCGAAGGCCGGCGTGAGCAGTTCGATCAGCTCCCGACGGGCTATAACGAGCTCCGCGCCCAGCTCCGCGACCTGCCCGGTCCACGGCTCGAGAGCATCACGAGACGAATAACCGCCGGCGACCCGCCGCAGCGCCCCATTTCGCTGGGCCAGCGCGGCGGCATAGTCGGTCGGCGCGGCAGCACGAGCGGGCAGTAGCCGCGCAAGGGAGCGATCGAAGTACGCGCGGCGAACGGCCGGTCCGCCCTTGACGATCACCAGCCGGTCAGGCGTGAAGACGAGCGCGGGCAGGCGCATGCGCAGCTCCTCGGCTGCACGGAGCGGCGCGCCGTTCAGGCGAGCGCGCTTGGCTTCGCCGAGCCGAAGCATCACCTCCACCGATACCGGCGAACCCCCATGGTCACCTTCAACCGCCACGCGCGCTCCGCTCTCGCCGAAGCGAATCAGCTGTCCGTCGGAGCGCGTTCGGGGCGAGAATCCCTGCGCCGCGAGATGCAGGCTCTCGAGCAGATTCGTCTTGCCAGCGCCGTTCGGGCCGACAGCGAGCACGATCCCCGGTTCCAGCGCGAGCTCGAGCCGTGGATACGACCTGTAGTCCCTGAGCTCGAGTTTCCTGACGATCAGCCGGCAACTAAGGCGTCGCCTGCGACGCCGACTTCAGCGTTCGCGGATTTCCCGCGGACGCGTCTGAAACGACCGGTCGACACGATTGAGGCCACCTACCCCGCCAGTCGGATCGGCATGATGAGGTAAGAGAAGTCGTCGCTCTCGCCCTGGAGAACCGAGGGGCGGAGCGGGCTGATCAGCTTCAGCCGCAGCTCGTCGCCGTCCGCCGATTCGATCCCGTCCCGCAGGAAGTCAGGGTTGAAGCCGATCTCGAGCGCCTCGCCGTCGAAGGGGACAGGAATCGTCTCGCGGCCCTCACCGACGTCCTGCGTCTGAGCAGAGACCGTCAACTCGCCGTCCGCAAAGCGCAGGCGGAGCGGAGCATTCCGCTGCGCCATCACCGCGACTCGACGGACGACGTCCAGCAGCTCCTCCCGGGGCAGCGTGAGCTCGTGTTCAAAGCTCTCCGGTAGAAGCTGCCGATAATTCGGGAACTGGCCCTCGATCCGACGCGTCGTCAACAGAACACCGTCGCTGGCAAAGAGCACCTGGTTCTCTTGCACCCCCAGCTGCAGTTCCGAAGCACCCTGAGCGATCCGACCGAGCTCCCCGAGCGCGCGCGCCGGGACGATGGCATCGAGCTCCGGGCCTGGGCTCGCCAACGACGTCTCCTTCACGGCCAGGCGGTAGGAGTCCGTCGCAGCCATGACGAGGTTTTCGCCTTCGAAGCGAACAAGGATCCCGGTCAGCACCGGGCGCGACTCGTCGCGGGACGCCGCGCGGCCGACCTTCCCCGAGGTCGCAAGCAGCGCGCCAGCGTCGATGACCACCATCTCCGTGCCGGCGGGATCCGGGAGGCGCGGAAAGTCTTCGGGGTTGTAGGTGTGGATGCGGTAGGAAGCCGCCCCGCTGATGACCTCCACAACGCCTTCGCCCGCAAGGTGCTCGATCGAAACCTCGTCCCCGGGAAGCAGTCGCGCGATATCGACGAGAAGCTTTCCGGGAACCACCACCGCACCATCGGAGCTGACCTCGGCATCGAGCGACGACCGCAACGAGATCTCCATGTCCGTTGCAGCAAGCGCAAGTTTTCCCGCTTCAGCGCGAACCAGGATCCCGCCGAGCACTTGCACAGTCGTTCGCGTCGAAGCAGCCCGCGAGACGATCGAGAGTTCGCGAATGAACTCGTCACGAGCGACGGATGTCTTCAGGGCGCCCCCGGCCACAGCTACTTCAGTTTCAATCATTTAAACCTCTAGTAGTTGTTGTAGGGAGTGTGGAACACGGGGATGACGCCGCTCTGTGGCTTCCGGAGCCGCATTCGCCTGTGGAGCCGCGGTGGGGACAAACGCGCCGTTTGCACAAGCCTCGCCGACAGGTCTCGCCTCCTCCACAGAATCAGCTTGCCTGCTTGACACGCGCGGTCAACTCTTGCACGAGGTTGTACACAGACCGGTCCTCGCGGATCAGTCGCGCGATCTTCGACGTCGCGTGGATGACGGTCGTGTGATCGCGACCACCGAAATGGCGACCGATTTTCGGAAGCGAAGAGTCGGTGAGCTCGCGCGAAAGGTACATCGCCACCTGGCGCGGGTAGACGATGTTCTGCGAGCGCTTGTCGCCGATTAGCTCCTCCTTGGAGAGGCCGAACCGCTCTGACACCTCGTCCTGAATCCGCTCGATCGACACCTGAGCCGCTTCACCCTGCGGAAACACGTCGCGCAGAACGTCCTGGGCAAGGTCGACCGTCATCGGCCGGCCGGTGAGCGACGCGAACGCGACTACGCGGGTGAGTGCTCCCTCGAGCTCTCGGATGTTGGTGGAGACACGGCCGGCGATGAACGTCATCAGCTCGGCGTCAGCGACCTGGATTCCGTCGGTCCGTGCTTTCTTCTGCAGGATCGCGATGCGGGTTTCGAGATCCGGCGGCTGGATGTCGGTCATGAGCCCCCACTCGAAACGCGACCGCAGGCGCTGTTCGAGCGTCGCGATCTGGCGGGGTGGACGATCGGAGGAGATGACGATCTGCTTCCCGGCTTCGTAGAGCGTGTTGAACGTGTGGAAGAACTCCTCCTGGATCCGCTCCTTGTGCTCGAGGAACTGGATGTCGTCGATGAGGAGCACGCCGAATGTCCGGTAGCGCTGCTTGAAACCCTCGATTCGTTTATCGCGAAGCGAGTTGATGAAGTCGTTCATGAAGCGCTCACTCGTTACGTAACAGACCGAGAGGTCGCGGAGGTGCTCTCCGATGTAGTGGCCGATTGCCTGAAGGAGGTGGGTCTTACCGAGGCCCGTCCCGCCGTAGATGAAGAGCGGGTTGTAGGCCTGAGCCGGTGCTTCACCCACCGCCAGCGCGGCGGCGTGCGCAAAGCGGTTGGAAGAGCCGATGACGAACGAGTCGAACGTGTACTTGGGATTCAGGCCCTCGACGCGAGGGCTCGACTCCGGCTCAGGCGTCGACGGCTCGCCGGACCCAGATTTTCGTATGACGAGCTCGATCCGGCGCTCATTGCCGGTAGCGTCGCGAACGGCAGCGTCGATCAGGCCAAGGAAGTGCCCTTCGATCCACTCGCGCGTGAAGTCGTTTGGCACGCGAAGGGTGAAGGACTCGGACGAAAGATCGAGTCCGGTCGTCTCGGAGAACCATGTTTGGTAGGTGGATTCGTTGAGCGCGCTACGCAGTCGCTCCGAAACCTCGGTCCACAGATTCTCTGCTGTGAGCAGCTGCTGGCGCTCCACGCGAACCGGACTTGCTCCTCTCGCCGCCGACGGGAAAGACGGCGAGCATAGCAGCGTGCAGAAGCGCTCTCAATGCCTATTCACGACAAGTCCGGAGCCCGAGAAACCGGGCTGTTTCCAGGGCTTTTGAGTGAATCCCCAGACTCCTCCACACCTGTGGAGAAGCTCGGGCCAGAAGGTGTATTCACTGGGGAAAACAGGGCGGGCGCAGGAGATTTCTCGTCATCACGAAGCGGACGGCCGTTGTGGAAAAGCCTGTGATCGGGTTGCTCTCTATACTGGCGCCGGGCCCTCATTCGAGGGCCTCGATCTCTCTTTCATCTCCTCATGAAGCGCACCTATCAGCCCAAAGTTCGGAGGCGCAAGCGTCGGCATGGCTTCCGGGCGCGCATGTCGACGCGGGCCGGCCGGGCAATCCTCAAGCGCCGCCGAGCTCGCGGGCGGAAGCGCCTCTCGGCGTAAGCTCGAGCTCGTCTCGACGTCGACGTGCAACGCCGGAACCGACTTTCCCGCTCGCGCGACTTCGATGCCGTCTACCGGCATGGCCGATCCGTGTCGACTCGCTTCCTAGTCCTCTACCGGTTCGACCGTCAAGGCGAGGAAGAGGACGAGGCACGGCTCGGGATCGCGATCCCGAAGAAGATCGGAAACGCCGTGACCCGGAACCGCATCAAGCGGCGCCTGCGCGAGACCTGGCGCGAGCTCCTGCCGACGATTCCCCGAGGAGCTGACTACGTCCTTCTTGTCCGCTCGCCGCTCGCCGAAGCGCTTGAGGGACGCGACTCCACCTGGCTGGAGGAGCGGGTTCAGGAGATCCTCGGGAAGGCGAACGCATGAGGTTCGTCGGAATCGGAGGCATCTACCTCTACCGCTACACGCTGGGTGTGCTGTTCCCGGCGACCTGCAAGTACCACCCGTCGTGCTCGCAATACGCGATCGACGCGCTTCGCCAGTACGGGCTCCTCCGCGGCATCGTGCTCGCCGGCTGGCGGCTTCTCCGCTGTAACCCCTGGAGTCACGGCGGAGTCGACCACGCCGAGGACCAGAGGCTCTTCCGTTGATTCAACTCAGCATCCTGACGCCGCTCGAGGACCTGCTGACGTGGGCGCTGGAGGAGTTCCACACCACGTTCGGCCTCACGTGGGCCTGGTCGATCATCGCGCTGACGCTCTGCGTGCGAATGCTTCTCGTTCCGCTCACGGTCCGCCAGATCCACTCGATGCAGCGGATGCAGCAGTACCTGCCGCAGATGAAGGAGATCCAGAAGCGTTACAAGGCGGACAGACGCAAGCAGAACGAGGAGCTGATGAAGTTCTACCGGGAGCACCAGATCAACCCGGCTTCCTCGTGTCTCCCGATCCTGCCGCAGATACCGATCTTCTTCGCGCTCTACTTCGTTCTCAGGAACTTCGACAAGGAGATCTATCCCAAGTACCCAGCTTCAGCGCTCGACTGGCTCCACTTCGTTCCGGACATCACCGCGAACATCACGGATCACTGGTCGGGCTACGTGCTGCTGGTCGTTTACGTCGCGAGCCAGATCTCGTCTACGTGGTTCATGCCAATGGCGACAACGAGCCCAGCGCAGCGCTACATCTTCCTGGCGCTTCCCGTCGTCTTCGCCTTCTTCATCCTCAACCCGCCCGGAGGGGCTCACTTCCCAGTCGGCCTGCTCCTCTACTGGGTGACGACGAACCTGTGGACGGTCGGGCAGGGAATCGTCACGCGGCGACTGCGTGCCCAGAGCCAGCAGACCCCGGTGAAGCGAACTTCGAGGACGCCGCCGAAGGCGGAAAAGGCGGCGGAAGCCACGCCCGCCAACGCACCAGCGGCGGCTCCGAAGCAGTCGTCAGAGCCCAAGCGCGTCCGGCGGAAGAAGAAACGGGCTCGTCGATGACCGAGACGTCGCTTGCGATGTCGAGTTCAGGCCGTGCCGCCGAGGCGTCGCTTGCGATGCCGTTTAGAGGGCATGCTGGCTTTGCCAGCGTGCCCATCTTCCTTGCCGGTACGGCCGTCTGCAATGACCGGTCGATGGGCCAGATTCGGGCGGCGACGTGACGAACCAGCTGCGTGTCGAGACTGAGGGGGAGACCGTCGGGGAAGCGAAATGGGCGGCGCTTCGGGAGCTCGAGAAACTGCATCCCGGGCTCGACAAGGGCGCAGTCCGCTTCCAGGTCGTCTCCGAAGGCGAGCGCGGCATCCTCGGGGTCGGGTACTCACCCGCGCGCGTGGTGGCAACCGCCGAACCCAACGGCGAAGCTGCAGTAGCTGCGCCGGAGGAGTCCGAGGCGGCCACGCTTGTCCGCGAGTTGATCACGAGGATCACGTCGGCTCTCGGCATCTCCTGCCGGATCGACATCTCGGAGGAGGATGGATCGCTCGTTGCGACCTGCTCAGGGCGGGATCTGGGGCTTCTGATCGGCCGCCACGGCCAGACGATCGATGCGATCCAGTACCTCGCGAACGCGATCCTCGCGCGCCACCTGCCAGGAACGCCTGTTGTCGTCGACGCCGCCGGCTACCGCGCCCGTCGCGAAGCCACCCTCGGCTCCCTAGCCACTGGAGCCGCCGAACACGCCCTTCGCAGCGGAGAGCGGGTCGAGCTAGAGCCGATGACGGCCGTCGAGCGGAAGATCGTCCACGTCACGCTCCAGGACTACCCGGGCGTGGAAACGACGAGCGAGGGCACGGAGCCGAACCGCTTCGTAGTTGTCTCACCGAGTTCTTGACGACTGGCTTCGAGCGGTCCTCGAGACTCCCGGGCTGACCGCGCCCCGCGACCCGGCCGACGCCCGCGGGATGCTGCTCGAGGACAGCCTGCGTGCTGTTGGCGTAGTCGCCACGTTCGAAGGGCCCATCGTCGATGTCGGTTCCGGCGGAGGCGCTCCCGGGATCCCCCTCGCTGCGGCCCTGCCCGATCGCGAGGTGACGCTGCTGGAAGCGGAGCAGCGGAAAGCCGACTTCCTCAGGCGCTGGGAGGGCGAGCTGCCCAATGTCCGCGTCGTCTGGGGCCGCGCAGAGGAGCAGGAGACGGATCGGTTCGGCGTCGCGGTGGCGAAGGCGTTTGCGCAGCCGCCCGTCGCCGCGGAGTGGTGCCTGCCGCTTGTGCGCCCCGGCGGTGCGGCCATTCTCTGGGTTGGGCCGAGCGCGGAGCTGGAGCGCGTCGCCCAGGTCGCGCAACAGCTCGCCGCCGCTCCACCAGAAGACCGCGACGGCCTGCTCGTGATCCGCAAGGTGGGACCGACGCCGCCCGGCTTTCCGCGCCGCCCCGGGATGGCCAAGAAACGTCCGTTGGCCTGAGTAGCGTGACTACCGCGGGATGGCCATCTACGCGCTCGCCAACCAGAAGGGCGGGGTCGGAAAGACTACGACCGCGATCAACGTCGCCGCCTGCCTCGCCGAGGCAGGCGAGTCGACGCTGCTCATTGATCTCGACCCACAGGCCAACGCGACGTCGGGCCTTGGGGAAAGAGCAAACGGGGTTTCGAGCTTCGACCTCCTTGACGGCGCGCCGGTTGACGAGCTCGCCGCGCGCACCAGGTTCGCCAACCTCGAGCTGATCCCCGCGCGTCCTGACCTTGCGGGAGCGGCCGCTTCGCTGGCGCTGCGCGACGACGGCGAGCGCTACCTTGCCGCAGCGCTGCGCCCTGCCGCCTCGCGCTACAGGTACGTGTTTCTGGATTGCCCGCCCTCGCTTGGGCCGCTCACCATCAACGCGCTTGCAGCCGCCGACCGCGTCCTCGTCCCTGTCCAGGCCGAGTACTACGCACTCGAGGGCGTCGCCCAGATCCTCAGCTCGATCGAAGCCGTTCGCGCCCGGCTCAACCCCAGGTTGACACTGGCCGGTCTCGTACTCACGATGGTCGACGGGCGCACCCGTCTGGCTGCGGAGGTATCCGAGGAGCTCGCTCGCCATTTCGGGCCGCTCGTATTCAAGACGCACGTCCCCCGGTCGGTTCGCATCGCCGAGGCGCCGAGCCACGGGCTTCCTGTCATCGCGTATGACCGGCGCTCTGCAGGCGCCGATGCGTACTGGAAGGTGGCGATGGAACTTGTCGAACGCAACTGATCCGGCGCCGGCCGGTCGCCGCGGCCTCGGCCGAGGGCTCGAGGTCCTGATCGGCGGCGCGCCGACGACGCAGCTCGCGCAGCTTCCGCTCGACCACGTCCATCCGAACCCACGCCAGCCGCGGCGCCGCTTCGACCAGGAGACGACCGCTGCACTGGCCGAATCCGTCAAGGCCCAGGGCCTCGTGCAGCCGATCGTCGTCCGCTCGCGGGCGGCGGGCGGCTACGAGCTGATCGCCGGCGAGCGCCGCTGGCGCGCGGCACGAGAAGCCGGGCTCGACACGATTCCGGCGCTCGTCCGCGAAACCGGCGATCGCGATGCTCTGCTCCTCGGCTTGGTCGAGAACGTGGCCAGAGAGCAGCTGACGCCCGTGGAGGAGGCCCGCGCCTACGCGGTGCTCGTGGACGAGTTCGACCTCGGGCTGGGCGATATCGCAGAACGCGTCGGCCGTTCCAAGCCGTCGGTTTCGAACCGGATGCGCCTGCTCGACCTCCCAGAGGACGTTCTCGCGATGCTCGAGCGCGGCGAACTGACCGAGGGCCACGCACGAGCCATCCTTGCCGTTCCCGACCACGACGAGCGACGGCGCCTGGCGCGCCAAATCGTCCGGCGCGGTCTGTCGGTCCGAGAAGCCGAGAGGGCAGCGCGGTGGGCCGGCGCTCGCCGCCGGCCGCGGAGGGCGGGAACGCCGGTCGATCCCGTTCTCGCCGAACGCATCCGCATGGCCGCTGAGCGGTTGACGGGAAGGCCCGTCAAGCTCACGTCGCGCAAGCTCGAGATCTACTTCGCCGACGAAGTCGAGCTCGCCGAGCTCGCCGAGACGCTCGAGAGCCTGACCGACTAGCCCCGTACCTCCTGGATCGGCCCGTCCGTTGGGACCTAGGTCATGGTCGAGCTGAGTGAGCAGGACGTCGAGTGGCTCGAGGCGGTCTCCCGCGACCAGCACGCCCGCGCTCTATTCCTGCGCATGGCCGCGCTCTCGCAGTCAGGCCGCATCGAGCCGTTCTTGATCGAGCTTCACGACGATGGGGAGCTGGACGACCAGACGAAGTGGACTGTCACCGAGCTCGCACGTGAAGAGGACTTTCTTCTCGCCGTAGCGGACTACCTGAAAAAAGACGCCGAGCCTCAACTGAGCGGCTAGACACGATCGGACGCGTTCCTAGGCTAAAGCGTTAGGCGTCGAATCATCCGGCGTCGCGGGCGGGAGGAACGACTGAGGAGGGCCGCTGGGGCGTGGGGATGAAGACGGCCAACTCCGCCGGCTCGGAAGGTCACGCCCGGCCCCTCCGCCCCCAACATTCGCTCACGCGTGAGCGAACTTGCGGAACCAGGCGCTGTGGAGGAAGAACGGGAGATGGGCGATCGTGGACTCGAACCACGGACCTCCGCCTTATCAGAGCGGCGCTCTAACCAACTGAGCTAATCGCCCGAGAGGTCGATGGTAGCGAACGGCTCGAGCGGTTTCGGCGGAGGAGGCGGTGTCTACAATCCGAGGCAGGCCACGAGCCTCCCTTCACCCTATGTTCGAGATGGTCATCTACGGGGTCAGCTTCGACTTGGTCGGCAAACAGCCGATCGTCCTCCTGAAAACGGCGGATGGGAACAAGTTCCTTCCGATTTGGATCGGCCATCCCGAGGCCGCCGCGATCCTGATGAAGCTCCAGGGCGCGTCGACGCCGCGCCCCATGACGCACGACCTGATGGCCGACATGCTCGAGCAGCTCGACGCCGAGGTGCTGCGCATTACGGTGACCGAGCTCCGCGACAACACGTTCTACGCGAGCATCACGGTGCAGCAAAACGGGTCCGAGATCGACATCGACTCACGCCCGTCGGACGCGATCGCGATCGCGGTCCGCGCCGAGGCTCCAATCTTCGCTGCCGAGCGCGTGATCGAGGAGTCGGCGATCGAATTCGAGGGTGAAGAGGTGAACGAGGAGGAGATCGTCGACGAGTTTCGCAAGTTCCTCGACGACGTCTCCCCTGACCAGTTCGCCGTCGGCGAAGACGAGAACTAGAACCGCCGGGGATCGACACAACGAACCGCCGCCGGAGCCGGGCTTTGCCCGGCGGGAGGCGCATTAAACGCAAGAAACAAGGGCTGGAGCGTGTCCGACGCCGGCTCCGTCCACGCTTGAACCATTCCGCCGCCGTAGAGGAGGGGGCTCGTGGGGGAACCAGGGGTTCCCCCACGGATCGTTAGATCTTTTTACGCGTCCTCCACTTGTTGAAGATCTTCGAGATCGAGCGGTGGGCTGCACGCATCGCTTCGTCCGGGCTCATCTCGTCTCTTGCCACCCGGGCGAACATCTCCGGGATCACCCACTTCGAGAAGACCTCGTCGATCGCGGCGTTCGAGTAGCCGGGATAGCCCACGTTGAACGTGTACTTCTTCGAGATCTCGTCAAGGATCGAGTAGCGGCCCTTGAGCTCGTTCGGATAGTCCGTCTGCTTCGCGAGCCGGATCTTGATGTTCGAGACCGAGCCCGGGAAGGTCGGGAAGTTGTAGAAGTAGCTGTTCAGGAAATGCCCGGTGTACTTGGTGCCGATGTCGACCAGGTACTTCTTCGCAGCCGCTTTGTTCTGGGCGAACTTCCAGATCACGTAGACGCCCATCACGTGCTCGAGCCCTCGCCGAGGAGCCGGCCCCTTGGCGATCGGCAAGACGCCGATGTCGTCGTTGAAGCGGAGATTGCGCTGCTCCGCGCTCCGGGCGATCGAGATCGCGTTCAGTGCCAGCGACAGGCGGCCGGCAAGGAACTCGTCGTTGTTCGATGAGGCCGTCCAGGCGAAGACCGAGCTCGTCATGCCTCGTTTGTAGAGGTCGCGCATGAACTTGAGCGCCTCGATCGTGCCCTTGTTCTTGATCGCGACCCGTGCGTCCCGGGTCTGGATGAACGAGCCGTAGTTCATCAGCAGCGCGATCAGCGCCATGTTCGAATCGAGCTCGTTGGACATCCCGATCCCGACCGGGTTGCCCATCGCCTTCAGCTTTGGCGCAGCCTTCCGGATGTTCTCCCAGGTCGTCGGCTTGAGCCCGACCTCGCCCCATAGGTCCTTGCGGTAGTGGATCGGGTCGGGCACATAGTTGTCGGCGAAGCCGAAGTACTTCTTCGTCTTCGGGTTGTACGTGCTCCTGTGGCCGACAGGCCCCAGCTTGCCAACCTTCTTCTGTACCTGGCTGACGACGTCGTTGAGAGCGATGACCTGGTCCTCGTACGCCGCCGGCGGCGAAAGGAACTGGAAGAGGTCGTGACCGCTCCGTGAAGCGACCTGGGAAGCTGCGATCGTCGGTAGCTGGGCGAGGTTCACGTGGTCGACCTTGACCTCGGTGTCGTTCGCCTGGCCCCAGCGCTTGGCCCAGACGTTGTCGAACCACACGTCGTACTTGGGGACGAAATGGCTCCACTGCATGATCCTGAGCGTCCCCTTCAACTCCTTGTGCCGGTATTTCGTTACACCGGCAACCGCAGTCTTGACGCCAGTGCTCCCGTAGACGAGGACCACGGCGCCGAGACCGGCGCGGCGAAGCAGTTCGCGTCTTGTGAGCTCGTCCTGGACCTTCGTGATGTCCACCCGCTCACGCCGGTCCTTCAATCGGATCACCTCCCCTGAGACGTTTGCAACATTCTTTCACTCAGCGGAACGCTCCACCTGTAAACCCCGCGATGAAGCGGTTGAGGAACGCGTTGTAGAGCAGGGCAAGAGGAATGGCCGGGATCAGCGTCGCCGCCATCAGCGCTCCCCAGTAGAAGACGTCGCCGCGAATGAGCTCCGTGGGGACGGCTGACGAGACGGTTCTCGTCTCGGACGTAGAGATGAATGTCAGCGCGTAGATGAACTCGTTGAAGACGAGCGAGAACGAGAAGATCACGACGGTGAGGATTCCCGGGACAGAAAGCGGAAAAACCACGCGCGCAAGTGCGCCGAGCCGCGATGCCCCGTCGACCAGGGCCGCGTCCTCGAGCTCCGGGGGAATCGTCTTGAAGAATCCCATCAGGAGCCAGGTCGAGAACGGGACCGTGAACGACGGGTAGACGACGATCAGCGACCAGAGGCGGTCGTTCAGGTTCAGGTCGGAGACCACCCGGGACAGGGGCAAGAAGAGCAGGGTCGGCGGTACGAGGTAGGTGAGGAAGATCCCTACACCGACGCTCTGCCCCCAGCGCCCGGAGAGCCGTGCCAGCGCATAGCCGGCGGGAAGCGCGAGCACGAGGGTGATCCCGACCACGACGACGCCGACGATGACCGTGTTCTGGAGCCACTGGCGATAGTCCGTCTCCTCGAACAAGAACCGGTAGTTGGCGAGCGTCGGCGAGTCGGCGTTGAACTTGAACGGCACCTGCTGGATGTCGTAGAGGTCGTTGTCCGACCGAAGCGAGGTAATGAGCATCCAGTAGAAGGGGAAGGCGAGGACGATCGCGAACGGGCCGACGATCAGGTAGCTGAAGAGGGTCTGGCGGCGGGCCACCTACGTGACCTCGACCTTGCGGGCGAACCAGAGCATCAGGATTGCGACGAACGCGAGCGGCGGCAGCAGATAGAGGGAGATCGCTGCCCCCTCCCCCAACGCCGCGCCGTTGATGCCGGTCGCGTAGGCCCACGTGGTCAGGATCTGGGTGCTGTTGAACGGCCCGCCCTGGGTGAGCACTTGGACGACGGTGATATCCGTCGCGGTGAAGACGATTCCGAAGAGGAGGGCCACGAGGGCGATCGGGAGCTGCAGCGGGAAGGTGACGTACCAGAACTTCTTCAATCCGGTAGCTCCGTCGACCAGGGCCGCGTCGTCGATCTCGGGTGGCAGCGAGGCGAGTCCGGCGATGAAGATCACCGTCGCAAACGGGATGATCCGCCACGCGTGGATGAGGATGATCGCCGCCATCGCGAGGTGGGGCTCGCCGAGCCACTGCGGCGGGTCGATGGGCTCGATCGGTGAGATCTGGATGAACCCCGGCCAGAAATCGCGGGCAAACGCCCAGTTGATCGCTTTGTACGGGTAGAACGCAGGGCCGCCCGGGACAATGTCGTGGACGAGCGTCCAGTTCACGACGCTGTAGAGGGAGTGGAAGATCCAGAGGAAGCCGACCGTGCTCAGCGCAACCGGCGCTGCCCAGGGCAGTAGGACGAGGAAGCGAAAGAGCCACCTGCCACGGAAGTTCCGCACCAATGCATGGGCCAGAAAGCCGGCGCAGACGAGCACGATCGCCTGTGAGACAACAGTGAAGATGATCGTGTTCTTGAGGGCGCGACGGAACGTCGGGTCGTCCCACGCGTCGACGTAGTTGCGCAGGCCGACGAAATCTCCGGTCAGGGAGCCTGCCGTTGCGTCCGTGAAGCTGATGTAGATCGCCAGGACGAGCGGCAACCCGACGAGCAGAACGATGAACACGACCGCGGGCGCGATCAGGAGCGGAGCGAGGAAGCGCCGCTCCTCCAGCGTGTCCTGCCAGCGCCGACCGCTCGCGGCTACGGATGCCACAGCCGGACGATCGTAAACGGCGAAAGCAGCCCAAGTATCGTTATCGACCGGCGTGGCGCAGATAGAGCTCGACCAGCTGACGAAGGTCTACCCGGATGGCACGCGCGCCGTGAACGAGCTCGATCTAGGTATCAGGGACGGCGAGTTCGCCGTGCTCGTCGGCCCCTCGGGCTGCGGGAAGACGACGGCGCTCCGGATGGTCGCCGGGCTCGAGGCGATCACTTCGGGCGAGGTTCGGATCGGCGACCGGGTTGTCAACAACCTCCCGCCCAAGAACCGTGACGTCGCGATGGTCTTCCAGAACTACGCGCTGTACCCGCACATGTCCGCGTACAAGAACATGGCCTTCGGGCTCAAGCTCCGGAAGCTCCAGAAGAGCGAGATCGACCGACGCGTGAAGGATGCGGCGCGCATCCTTGGTCTCGGTGAGGTGCTCAACAAGCGTCCTCGTACCCTCTCGGGCGGCCAACGGCAGCGCGTCGCGATGGGGCGGGCGATCGTCAGGGAGCCGCAGGCGTTCCTCATGGACGAGCCGCTCTCGAACCTGGACGCGAAGCTGCGGGTCGAGATGCGCGCCGAGATCGCCAGGATCCAGCGTGACCTCGGCGTGACGACGATCTACGTGACGCACGACCAGACCGAGGCGCTCACGCTCGGCGACCGGGTGGCTGTCATGCGCGACGGCGTGCTGCAGCAGTTCGACGTGCCGCAGAAGCTCTACGACGAGCCCGTGAACCTGTTCGTCGCCGAGTTCATCGGGTCGCCTGCCATGAACCTCGTCGGTGCGGACATCGTCGCATCGAACGGGCGGCTCGAAGCGACGTTCGGCGAGCACCGCCTGAAGATCGACGACGACATCGTCCAAGCCCGTCCGGCGCTCTCGCGCTTCGCGGGCGAGCGGGTGATCCTCGGAGTTCGGCCGGAGGATCTCGAGGACGCTGCGGCCTCGGACGGCGTGCCCGACGACCGCAAGATCTCGGCCGTCGTCGACATCCGCGAGGACATGGGCTCCGAGGTGTTCGTTCACTTCGGTGTGGCAGCGCCGTCGGTCCGCGGCCGCGACGTTCAGGCCGCCGTGGGCGTCGAGGCGGTCGAAGCGACCGCAGAGCAGGCGAAGAAGCACGGAAGCCTCTTCGTCGCCCGTCTGGGCCGAGGGACGAGCGCTCGGGAAGGAGACACGATCGAGCTCGCCGTCGTCCCCGGCCGGTTGCACTTCTTCGAGCGGGAGACAGGCCGAGGGATCTACAGCTAGTTGAACACCCCGGCGATGACGCCGATTGCGTTGAAGCCGGCGTGCATCACGATCGACGGGTAGATGCTGTCCGTGCGCGCGCGGATGAACGCGAGCGCGACGCCGATGATGAAGAACACCGGCAGCCCTTCGAGGATCCCATGCGTGAGCGCGAACGCGACCGCCGTCACGAGCACTGCCGCGACCTGGCCGAACTGGGCAAGTAGGAAGAAGCCGATCCCGCGAAACGTCAGCTCCTCGACGATGGGGCCGACGACAGCGACAACGATCGCGTTCAGGAGGAGAGCCGGTGCGCGGCCGGCGTCCCATCCAGGTGGGTCGAGCCCCTGCGCTTCGCCGGCGTGGAGCACCGGCTCCAGGGCAGCGGCCACGACCAGCATGGTGAAGACCAGGATGACGGCGAGCCCGAGCGCAGCGCCCCACGAAAGTGGGCGGCGGAGGGCGAACGTCTCCCGTCGGTCGAGTCCCGACCCGATGAGAAGGACGATCCCGAGGATGAGCATGTAGAAGAGGAAGCCGACGATCGCGGCCTCGTAGCGGTAGAGCACGTCGTTCGGTGTGTCACCGTCCGAGAAGTAGGCGCTGAAGTTCAGGAGCGTGAGCACCCCGATGAGCACCCACCACACCGTCAGCCGCCGCTGGAGCCGTTTGTCCGTCACCGTCCCTATGCCACCCATTGCCAGAGTGCCCACTGGACACAGGCGACGCCGAGGAGTACCGCGCTGATCGTGACGATGGCGGTGTGCACCCACGGGCGCTCACCGAGGACTGCGAGTGCCAAGAAGATCGGGAAGACGGCGAGCCCGAAGCGTGGCATCGAGTTCAGCGGCCACCGCTCGCCCGGGACGCTAAGCGGGATCAGCAGGCTGAGTGTGGCGTAGAGCCCGTACGGGGCACCAAACCGCCTCCAGGCGATCACCGTGAGCACCGCGAAGAGCACCAGAAAGACGAGGTTCTCCAGGTTGATCACGGCCACCCGGAGCGGATCGGTGTCCTGGACCGCGTGCCAGAAGCGCTCGGTGTGGGAGCCGGATGCGAGCTGGCGGACACCCGCCCAGCCTGCGCGGAGGCCGTCCCAGAGCCCACCAAGCGGCCCAAGCGACGACAACTCCCGGCCCCAGTACTTCTCGGCACTCCGGAACTCGAAGGGATCGCCCAAGCGCCACCACAGCCAGAGCGGATAGAGCGCGAAGACGGCTGGCGCAGCGGCAAGTCGAAGCAGCGCGCCAAGTCTGTTCGGGACCCGCCAGGCGATGAGCGCCAGCGCTGGAAGGAGGGCGATGCCGACCGGCCTGGTGAGCCACGCGAAACCCGCGGCGAGACCCGCCTCGAGAAAGCGGCTGCGCTCCGCAAGCAGAAAGCTTGCGAGGACAAGGAGCAGGAACAGCGACTCGCTGTACACCGCCTGAAGGAAGAGCGCGAAGGGGAAGATGGCGAGGTAGAGGACGGCTCGGCGCGCGCCGGAATGGCCCAGCCTCGGCTCCGCAAGCTGGTAGAGGAGCACGAAGGCACCCAGGGCTGCGGCTAGCGAGATGAGGACGCCGGCCAGCACGAAATGCCCGAACAGGACGCGTCCCAGGACGCCTGTGAGAAGCGGGTAGAGCGGATAGAAGGCAGCCGCCGCCTGTTCGGTGCCGCCGTATCCGTCGTGCGCGACACGCAGGAACCAGACGCTGTCCCAACGCGCCCAGACGTCCACGAGGTAGCCGCCTTCGTGCGTCAGCGCGGGGACGTCCCAGCGGTCGGCGCGCGGGTGGCGGTTGGGCTCGAAGACGAGGTAGGCGAACACGACCGCCCCCCAGATCGCCGCTCGGCTCCAGAGAAAAAGGTCGAGGACCGGGCGAACGCGTTGACCGGTCGGCACGACGAGCCGGATCATACGTCCGTGGTCGCCAGGCGCTACTTCACTCTCGACGAGGCGAACGAAGCTCTCATCCAGCTCCGACCGCTCGCCGAGGAGATGGTCGAGCGCCGCCGGGTGCTCGTCGAGGCGCAGATGCTGCGGGCCGAGCTCGGCGGGCAGGTGGCGGGAAACGGCGGCGATCTAACTCCCTCGGACTTCGCAGATGCGGATGCTGAGCTGGAGCAGGCCGCGGGCGCACTCGCAGAGGTCATCGAGCGGATTCGGGCGGCAGGCGTGCTCGTGAAGGACCTCGACCGCGGACTGCTCGACTTTCCGTCACGGCGAGGAGGGGAGGACATCCTGCTCTGCTGGCACGTCGGTGAGGACGACATCCGCTTCTGGCACGGTGTCAATGAGGGCTTCGCCGGGCGCAAGCCTTTGAGTGACCTCGGTTTCGATGCGTAAGTCCCGCCCGGCGATAAGACGGCATCGCAACCGATGCCTTCGGGCCGGAAACCCATAGACGACGTCGAATAAGCGGCAGTGGAGCCCTGGGTGCGCCTCCTGGTCGTGTGCGCCGTGATCGCAGGCGCCGCGATCATCGCGAAGCTCGTGGACATGCGCATGGCGCGGCGGGAGCTTCCGCCTCAGGCGGCGACGCGCTATCGCGTCCTGCGTCGCAGCCTGATGGGCGTGATCATCTTCGTCGGCGTCCTTTCTGCGCTCCTGATCATTCCGCAGGTACGGGCGATCGCCGGAGGCCTGTTGGCCTCGACGGCGATCCTGGGCCTCGTCATCGGCTTCGCCGCGCAGCGCACGCTGTCCAACTTCGTGGCCGGGGTGATGATCGGCTTGAGCCAGCCGATCCGGCTCGGCGATCGGGTCGCGATCACCGAAGGTGAGGGCGTCGTCGAGGACATCGGGCTCGTCTACACGCGCATCCGTCAAGACGATCGAACGCGGCTCGTCGTGCCGAACGACCGATTGGCCTCGGATACCATCAAGAACTCCACCATCGTGAGCCGGGAACGGTTGGCCGAGATCACGGTGCCCGTCCCACGAGACAAGGATTTGCAGGCCGTGGTCGAGCTGTTGCGCGACGTCGCAGAACGAACTGAGCTTTTCGTCACCGGGCTGAACGGGGACGCCGTCGTCACGGTTCGCTCCTGGGCCGACGACGAGCGATCGGCACGGCAACTCGAGAGTGAGCTCCGCCTCCGCGCACAGAGCAGGTTGCGCGAGGCCGGCGTCTACACGTGAGCCCGCACGAGCGGCGACGCCGGCAACGGCAGCTGGAGGCGGAGCAGTACCGCCGCCGCACGCGGCGCCAGCGTCGCCGCGCGCGCTCGAAGCAGCGCCGGAACATCGCCGTTGTCGTCGGGCTTCTGCTCCTGATTCTTGCCGGCATAGCTGCGGCGGGAATCACCGGCGCGGCGGCGATCGCCCCGCGCTGTGACCTGAACAAGCTCCGGCCCGTCCAGATCGGCGAGAACTCGTTCGTCTACGCAGCGGACGGATCGCTTCTCGGATCGATTCCGGCGGAGAAGAACCGCCAGCCCGTCCCGCTCAATCGGGTCAGCAAGTGGATGCGCCTGGCCACTGTCTCCATCGAGGACCGGCGCTTCTACGAGCACGGTGGCGTCGATTTCGAGGGCATCGCGCGGGCGCTCGCCGCGGACGTCCGCGCCGGGAAGGTCGTCGAGGGCGGCTCGACGATCACGCAGCAGCTCGTCCGCAACCTGTACATCAGCCGGGAAGTCACCTTCGAGCGCAAGCTGATCGAGGCCTGCCTCGCTGTGCGGCTCAACAACCGGCGCTCGAAGCAGTGGATCCTCTCCAACTACCTGAACACCGTTTACTACGGGAACCACGCTTACGGCGTCCAGGCTGCGTCGCAGACGTACTTCTCGAAGCCGGCGCGGAAGCTCACCCTCGGCCAGGCGGCGCTGCTCGCCGGGCTGACGCAGGCCCCCTCCGACTACGACCCGCTCAACAAGCCGGAGTCGGCCTTACGCCGCCGGAACCTTGTGCTTCAGTCGATGCTCGAGAACGGCGACATCACCCAGCGCCAGTACTACGCCGCGATCGGCGACCGTCAGCTCCACCTCAGGCCAGGACGGTTGTACAGCCGGATCCGTGAGCCGTACTTCTTCAGCTATGTCCGCGAGCAGCTGATCGCACAGTACGGCGCAAACACTGTCCGCTCCGGCGGCCTGCGCGTCTACACGACCGTGGACCGCCGGTTCCAGCAGCAGGCACGCAACGCCGTCCTGCGGACGTTGCCGTACTCGAGCGACCCGGCAGCGGCGATCGTGGCGATCAACCCGGGCAACGGCGCCATTCGGGCGATGACTGCAGTGACCCCGGGACGGCGCGGCAACCAGTTCAATCTCGCCTCGCAAGCGCGCCGCCAGGCCGGCTCGACGTTCAAGACCTTCGTGCTCACGGCGGCCGTCGCCCACGGCGTCGATCCGGACTCCACGAGCTACGTGTCCCGGCCGTTCGTCTATCAGGCGAGCCCCGACAGCAAGCCGTGGGAGGTCTCGACCTACGATCACTCGTACCTCGGGTCGGTCTCGATCCACCGGGCGCTGCTGTCGTCGGACAACACCGTCTTCGCCCAGCTCACACTCGACCTCGGCCCGGAGAAGGTGGGTGCCATGGCTCACCTTCTGGGCGTTCGCTCGAACCTCAAGTCGCGGGATGGCGCCTACGTTCCCTCGCTCGGCCTCGGCTCGGCTTCGGTGTCTCCGCTCGACATGGCCTCGGCATACGCCACGATCGCTGCGGGCGGGATCTACTCGGAGCCGATGGCGATCCGGAAGGTCGTTCTTCCCGATGGGAAGGTCGACGAGGGCGCCGGCTGGGGGCAGCCGGAGCGCCGGCGTGTGATCCCGGACTGGGTCGCCGGAGAGGTCACGAAGATCCTCGAGGACAACATGGACGAGGGGACCGGCACCGGGGCACGGGTCTCCTTCTACCGCCCCGCAGGCGGCAAGACCGGGACGACCGACGACCACACCGACGCTTGGTTCTGCGGCTACACGCCCACGCTCTCGACGACGGTCTGGGTCGGCTATCCGCAGGCCCAGATCCCGATGGAGAACGTGCACGGGATCTCGGTTGCCGGCGGCACCTTCCCCGCCACGATCTGGAACCTCTTCATGCGCTCGACGATCGGGAACACGCCCGAGGTCGATTTCCCGGAGCCTCGGTCGAGCCCGCACTGGCGCGACTTCTCCGAGGCGCGGTATGCGAACGAGTACTACTCCACGCCGCCCTCGTACTACTCGCCGTCCCCGTCCTACACGCCGCCTCCCCCTCCCTCGCCTGAGCCCACGCCGCCACCTCCGCCACCGCCACCTCCGCCGCCTCGCGCTCCACGTCCGCCGCAGGCTCCGCTCCCGCCGCCTCCACCGCCCCCGGAGTAGTCGGCTAGCGCGGTCGCCGGCTGAGGACGACGATGCCGTCGTCGTCGAGCACTCGTGTCCACCCGCCGCTCCCGATCAGTTGAGCGAGTGCGACCGCCGTCGTCGACGGCGTCGAGCTGCGGTCGAGGTAGGAGGGGTCGCGGAGGTCGACTGCCACCCACTCCGCTTCGCGGACGACAGGGAAGCTGAAGACTCGGCGGCGAGCCGAGAGGTGGGCGGCGAGGCCGTTGGTGGCCGTCACGGGCGCGTCTGGCGGGACGAGCTTCACGGCGCGCTCGGCAACACGGTCGTGCTGTGAGAGGCGGTCCGGCTCGAGCTCTCCTGACCAGAGTGGCCCGAGGAAGACCGCTCCGGCGAGCGAAGCGGCGAAGAGGAGCGGTACGAGCCTGGGGAAGCGGGCGGCGCCGAAGATCGCTCCGACAACGAGGAACGGGACGATCGCTGCCGTGTAGTGCAGCTCGATCGACGTCTGCGTCGCCGTTCCCGACAGCAGGTTCGCGGCAAGCTCCGGCAGCGCGGGGATGAGGAGGAGCGGGGCGGCCAGAAAGAGCCCAAGGACCGGCAGCGAGAGCTGGAGCAGGTAGTTCAGGTCGCGCCCTTCGGTTACCGCTCGGAGGAGAGCGAGCGGGTCGGTGACGGCGGTCTCGAGGATCCCGAGCGGTGAGCCGCCGATCGCGTCGTAGCGGCCGTAGAACTCGGGTGCCTCTCCAGCTCGGAAGTGGGGCATGACGACGCCGAGGAAGAACGCCGCCACGACGACTCCTGCGACTGCAAGCCCGGCGCCGGCCCGGCGGTGGCCGCGAGCCAGCCAATACCAGACCCCGAGCCCAGCGACTACCAGCGCGATCTCCTCCTTGGTCAGCACGGCGAGTACGAGAAACGGCAGCGCCGCGAGCAGGCGTCCCTCGTCGAGGTACCAGAGCCCATAGAGGAGCAACGGACACGCGAGTGCCACGGGATGGAAGTCGTCCAGCGCGAGCCACTGCACCGAGGGGTAGAGCAAGTAGGCAAGCGCAAAGAGCGCCGCGGTGCGTTCGGAGCGCAGGTGCTTGCGCGCGAGCCAGAACACCGGAACGGCGCCGAGCGCGATGGCGCCGGCCTGAACGACGAGCAGCATCGTGGGGCTCGGCCAGATCCACCAGAGTGGAGCGAAGCCGGCGAGCACCGGATCGACGTGGGCGCCGAGACGGATGATCTGGTCGCCGTCCAGCTCGGTGGCGTCGAGTGGTCGTCCATGCGCCGTCGACCACACGGCTTGCACCATGTTTCCTAGGTCGAAACGGCCCGTTCCGAACGCTTTGTGCTGCTGCGCCGCCAGCGCCGCGAATCCGACCGCATAGGCGGCCATGCCGGCCCAGACGGCGCCGACGGGGCTACGGACGCGTTGCCAGAAGGAGGTAGCCCAGCGCGCCCCGCTCCACTCCGACGAAGAGCCGGTCGAGCTGGAGGAGTGCCCCGGCGAGCGTGACGAGCGGTCCTTGCCGGGGCTGCGGGGCGGCCGGTCCGTGCCGACCGAGGTATCGCTCATAGACGTGGCGATGGTAGAGCCGGGACACCGGGAAGCCCCAGCCAACACAATGGTGAACGGTCAGCCCGGCCGCCGCACAGGCCTCGAGGAGCGCCGGCCGCGCGTAGCGGCGGACATGTCCCGCCCAGCGGTCGCTCGGACCGTAGAGCTTCGGATTGGCCGGGACGGAGAGGGCGAGCACGCCCAGCGGGCGCAACACGCGGGCGACCTCGCCCAGCGCTTGCCGGTCGTCGTCGACGTGCTCGAGCACTTCTCCGAGGACGGCCGCATCGAAGCTCTCGTCTTCGAACGGAAGCGAGGTCACGTCGGCCTCGACGACTCGGCCGGGGGCTTGGTCGCGAAGCACCTGGACGGCGGCCTCCGACGCATCGGCACTCGTGACCTCGAAACCGAGCTCCGCGAGCTTGACGGACAGTGTTCCCTGCCCGGCGCCGGCGTCCAGCACGGTCGGGCCGGGGCTTGCGGAGAGGAAGAGGTCGAGCAGCAGGCGCTCGCGCAGCTCGTGCCTTGGGCCGACGAACTCGGGCGCTGTTCCCCACGTGTGGGTGCTCACAGGAGCCTTTGGATCAGCGACCGCCAGCGCGCGCCGAGGACGTACTCGCTCGCGCGCTCCCGGTAGAGGGCATAGCCCTGGTCTGCGAGGCGCTGGGAGAGGCTCGAGTCGGACGCCAGACGACGAATCGCGCCGGCGAGCGCGCCGGAATCACCCGGCGGGACGAGCAGTGCACTGTCTTCGTCCGTCAGCAGCTCGCGGGCCGCAGGCGTGTTGGCAGTGACAAGTGGAACGCCGCAGGCGAGCGCCTGAAAGGCCTTGTTGGGGATCACACGGCGCGCCTTGTCGGTCGTCCCGAAGATCCCGAGGGCGCAAACGGCCCGGTGGAGCTCTGCGGGTAGCCGCTCGTAGTCGACCCACCGCGTCCACTCAACGTTCGGCGGCCGCAACTCGAGCAGCCGGTCGAGCTGTCCGTGGCCGATAACCCGAAAGCAGAGTTCCGGCGCTCTCCGTGCGGCGTCGAGGATCGTCTCGAGACCGTGGAGCGGGATGAGCTTCCCGATGAAGACGGCCGTGAACGGCTCCTCCGGGGCCCAGCCGGGTTGGAAGAACCGCTCTTCCGCGCCCACGAAGCAGACGGCGACACGATCCGCGGGCAGGTCGGCGTGCCGTCCGAAGAACTCGGCATCGGCCTGGGTATCGGCGACCACGAGATCGGCCGCCTGGAAGGCGTGCCGGTCGATCGCGGCGAGAACGCGTGCCGCGAGCGAGCCCGCTCGCAAGCGGCGGCGGTCGGCCACGAACGTGTCGGAGAGCGAAACGAGCGGGTTGAAGAGGATTGGTCGCCCCTTCGCCGCGCGGTTGGCTGCGGGAAGGTCGAAATGGCCGGGGTAGCCGACGACGATGGCATCGGCGTCGGGAGCGGCTCTTCGCAGCAGCCAAGCCTCGGCGCGTGCGAGCCTGAGCGCAGTTGTGGGCCCTGCCGACCAGTTCTCCTCGCTTCCCTCCCAGACCGGCTCGTGTTGCTCGACGACGTCAACTCCCGCGCGCCGCAAAGCCGAGATGACCTGCGCGTTGCGCGGGTAGCGACGCTCGTACGTTCCGAAGTACAAGACTCGCACCCCGCCCTAGTTCGAGACCGGCTCGCCGGCCTTCGCCTCGAGCACCTCCTCGACATGGAAGTCGTCCGCACCGCCGGTTCGCTCCTCGTGGTGGCTTGTGATCAGCTCGCTGAGGAGCCCGAGCGAGAAGAACTGCAGCCCGACGACGACGAGCAGCACGCCGAGGGTGAGGAGGGGGCGGTGCCCGATCGCCTCACCGGACAGCTTGAGGACGGTGAGATAGACGAGCAACACGGTTCCGATTGCGCCGAGCGTTAGCCCGAGGCCGCCGAAGAGATGAAGCGGGCGATGTCGATAGCGGCCCATGAACCAGACGGTCATGAAGTCGAGGAAGCCACGCAGGTAGCGCTCGACGCCGTAGTTGGACCGCCCGTGCTCCCGCGGTCGGTGGTTGACCGGCAGCTCGGCGACGCGATATCCGCGGTCGTGGGCCAGTATCGGGAGGAAGCGATGGAGCTCGCCGTAGATCCGCAGGTTTCGCGCGACCTCGCTTCGGTAGGCCTTCAGGCCGCAGTTCATGTCGTGCAGGCGGAGGCCAGACACTCGCCCGACGACGCCGTTGAAGATGCGCGAGAGCAGTCGGCGGGTGAGCGGATCCCGCCGCTCGGTCTTCCAGCCGGAGACGAGGTCGAAGCCCTCATCGAGCTTCGCGAGGAGACGTGGGATCTCGGCTGGGTCGTCCTGGAGATCCGCGTCGATCGTGACAACGACCTCGCCGGAGGCATGCCGGAAGCCGGCGGCGAGCGCCGCCGCCTTGCCGAAGTTGCGGCGCAGGCGCACGACGACGACGTTCGGCGCTGCGGCGTGCAGCCGGGTCAATGCGGCAAAGGACCCGTCGTCCGAGCCGTCGTCGACGAAAACGGCCTCCCACGCACGCCCGAGGGGCTCGAGGGCGGCGCGAAGCTCCCCGTACAGCGGCTCGACGCTCCGTTCTTCGTCGTGAACAGGGACGACGACGGAGATCACGGCCGTAGCCTAAGGGCGCCAACTTGTCGGCGCCGACCAGCAAGACCGTGCCGATGAGGCATCGCTTGCGCATGCCGATTGGAGGACGTACCGGCTCTGCCGGCGCGTCCGTCTTCTCTTGCCGGTGCGGCCGGCTTAAATGCACGTAGTGGCGGAGCTCTTGTCGCTCGAAGAGGCGCAGCGTCGGATCCTCGACCGCGTAGTCCGCCTGCCCGCCGAACAAGTGGCCCTTCAGGACGCGGCCGGGCGTGTGACGGCCGCTGACGTCCCGTCTCGCGTCGACCTGCCCCCGTTCGATTCCTCGGCGATGGACGGCTTCGCGCTGCGTGCGGCGAACACACCGGGACGGCTCCCCGTGGTCGAACGCATTGCGGCCGGACGGCCGGCTTCTCGCGCGGTCGTCGCGGGAGAGGCGATGGCAATCGCCACCGGAGGCGCGATTCCCGACGGAGCAGATGCCGTCCTCCCCATCGAGTACGTTGTCGATCATGGCAACGAGATCGAAACTGCCCAGAGAGTTGACCCGGGTGCGGACATCCGCCCACGAGGAGGAGACATCCGCGCCGGCCAGGTCGTCGTTCCGAGCGGCATGCGACTCGGGCCGGCCCAGCTCGGCGCGCTCGCCGCCGCGGGAGTTGCCGACATTCCTGCGACCAGGCGACCGCGCGCCGCCGTTCTCTCGACGGGTACCGAGCTTCGGCCTCCAGGAACCGAGCTCGAGCCAGGTCAGATCTATGAGGCGAACGGCGTCCTCCTTGCGGCACAGCTGGCGACCGCAGGCGCCGAGGTCGAGCGACTCGATCCTGTCGCCGACGACGAGGCCGCGCATCGAGCCGCGTTGCAGGCCGGGCTCGAGGCCGATGTGCTCGTTTCGTCGGGCGGTGTTTCCGTCGGGCCACACGACCTCGTTCGGTCTGTGGGCGGGGAGCTGGGGGTCGAGGAGGTTTTGTGGGGCGTCGCCGTCAAGCCGGGCAAGCCGCTCTCGTTCGGGGTGCGCGGGCGGACGCTTGTCTTCGGCCTGCCGGGGAACCCGGTCTCCTGCCTCGTGTGCTTCGAGCTGTTCGTGCGTCCGGCGGTGCTCGCCCTGCAGGGCCTTGCGGAGCCGCTTCCGCGCTTCGAGCCGGGGACGCTCGCGAACGGCCTTCGGCCCAATCAGGCTAGGACGGAGCTCGTGCGCGCGCGATCCCGGATCGTCGAGGGAAAGGTCGAGCTCGAGGCTGTGACCGGCCAGGAGTCCCACATGATCGCCCGCGCCGCAGGTGCGGACACGCTGATCCTGGTCCCGGCGGGGAGCGAGGAGCTGGCGGCCGGGTCGCCGATCAGCTACCTGCGGCTCGCTTGAGCGCCTCCTGTCGGCGCTTCGGGCGAACAACGAGGAGCAGCAGCCGGCGGACGACCTCGCGGATCGGCCCACGTGGGGATCGCTCTCGCGCGCTCGGATACGGCGCGTAGCGTCCGGCCGTCACGGCTGCCAGCTGGCCGGCGGCGGCGAGCCAGGCGAGCCCGATCAGGAGCGAGGGGATCGGCACATATCCGACGGCGATGAGCCGGAGGAGATACGAGGGCGCGTCCGCTCCGAGATCGAAGCGCCACGCGAACGAGCCGAGGAGGAGGAGCGGCCCGATGAGCCCTGCCGCGAGCACGGCGGCGCGAACCCAGAGGCGGTGGTAGCGCACCTGGGGAAGCCACAGCCAAGCGTGCAGCGAGGGGAGCACGAAGATCAGCGCGAACGGATTCGTTGCGACCACGAGCAGAGCGACCACGCCGAGCACGAGGAGGGCCGCGGTCTGCCCGGCGAGCTCCTCTTCAGCCCAGACCCTGCGCCCGCGCCGGGGCAGCAGCCGCTCGCGGGCGACGAGCCAGCCGGCGAGCCCTAGCAGTCCAAGCACGCCGAGGGCGAGGAGCGGCCAACCGGATGAGAAGCGCGCGTCCGGCGACGGAGGGACCGACGCGCCCTTGCCCCACGCCCCCAGGAGCGCCAGGACGCCGAAAACGACCCCGACCCAGAGCCAGAAACCGAGCCTACTCCGGTAGCTCCGCAGCGCCGGCGCGAGCGGGCTGCGACGCCGGCGACAGTGGGCGAAGAGATCGATAACGGCGAGCAGAAACGGCAAAAGCGCCGTGATGAGGACGAGCTTGATCGCCCAGCCGCGAACGGTCCGCGGACCGAGATCGACGTACGTCGCGGTCGAGCCGGGAAGAGCGACGCCCTCGTCGAGCGAGCCGAGGACGCTCTCGGCGGCGCCTCCCGCCTGCCCGATGCGCCGCGCTGCGAGCGTGTCGAGCGTGTCGGATTCCGGCCGAGGGGGTCGTTCGTCGGCCGTTGTGATGGTCACCGTCGGCACTCCTCGGCCGATGAACGGCGCTTGCTCGTAGAAGCTGAACGGAAACGCGAGGTCGATCAGCTGTCCGAGGGAGCTCGTGCGGCGTGGCTCCGCGCCCGTCCGCTGCTGGATATGCCCGGCCGCCGTCTGGATGAGCACCGGATCGGGTGAGCGCGGCCGATCGCCCGCGAAGTCCAGACGCAGTGCCTGACGTCCTCCGATCGCGTCGAGGTTGACGGCGGCCTCGAGCCGTGTCCGATAGGGCGAGCGCTCGAGGAAGCGCCTGGCGCCGAGACCGCCGAAGGCGCCTGCGTCCGACGACAGAAAGACCAGCGTGTGCGCCGGGCTCAAGGCGGCCGTTGCCTGGCGAGTCGTCGGCGACGCGCGGGTTCCGTAGCCCCGCGCGAGCTCGAGCAGCGCACCCGTTCCGGAGGCGTTGTCGTTCGCGCCCGGGCCGATTCCGGCGTTGTCCCGGTGCGCAACGACGACGAGCGTCTGCCCCGAACGACCCGGCACGACGGCATAGACGTTCTGCAGTGGCACCTGCCCGAGGCCCGCGATCGACGCCTCGAACCGGTCTCGTTGCACACGAAAACCGTAGGAGCGAAACCGCTGCGCGACCCAGTCCGAGGCTTCGTCGGCCTTGTCCGATCCAGGCGCTCTGTTCGGGAACTGGATCGCGAGCTCGCGCGCCGTCTCCACGGCGGCGAGCTGGTCGAAGGAAGGCGGCAGCGTGGGCGCTGGTAGCTCCTCGGGCCTGGCT
>JBKPGE010000219.1:0-12682 GCA_046729215.1 Actinomycetota bacterium
GGAGTGGAAGCAGTACCTCCAGTTCCTCGGACCTCCGCCGAACTCAGACGTCGACGTGTACCGCCTGGGTTGGATCTACGACTTCCCGGATGCGTACAACGGTCTGGTTCTCTGGGAGTGCGCTTCCGGGAACAACAACACCAACTGGTGCAACAAGAAGTACGACGGCCTGATCGACAAGGCCACGCGGACGCCGAACAACGCGAAGCGTGCGGTGATCTACCAGCAGGCTGAGGACATCCTCACCGGCCCGAAGGGCGCACTGCCTGTCATGCCGATCTACTGGTACACCTTCCAAGCATTGGTGAAGAGCAACGTGCACGGCTTCTTCATCAACCCGTCCGACAACTGGGACTACACCAAGGTCACAGTTAGCTAGTAGCGAAACGAAAGGGGCGGGGCGCAACGCGCGCCCTGCCCTTTTCTCTCCCAAAAAAACCCGATAATCTCCGTTTCCTAGATGCTCAAGTTCATCGTCAGGAGAGTTCTCTGGACGGTTCCGGTGCTGCTCCTGGTCATCCTGATGACGTTCCTGATGATGAAGCTGATCAAGGGCAACCCTTTCCAGGTCACCGAGCGCCCGGTCCCAGCCGCGATCCAGGCGAACCTCGACCGCCAGTTCCACCTCGACCAGCCGTGGTACATGCAGTACGTCTACTACGTCAAGGGCGTCTTCACCGCGAACCTCGGCCCCTCGCTCCAGCAGAGGGACCGCGATGTCAACGACATCATCAAGACGCACTTCCCGGTCTCGCTCAAGCTCGGTGGTCTCGCAATGCTGTTCGCGATCGTGGTCGGGATCCCGTTAGGAATCATTGCCGCGCTCAAACAGAACACACCGATCGACTACTTCGTGATGACGATCGTGAACGCCGGGTATGCGTTACCGAACTTCCTCATCGCGACCCTGCTCATCTACTTCTTCGCGGTCAAATGGGGCGCCCATACACCGTTTCCGACCAACGGCTGGGGCGGCTGGGAATCCTGGATCCTCCCGATGATCGCGCTCGGCCACGCGCCGATGACGGTCCTCGCGCGCATCGTGCGCGGCTCGATGCTGGAGACGCTCCAGGCGGACTACATCCGAACGGCGAAGGCCAAGGGCCTACGCTGGCGCCGCGTGGTCGGGCTGCACGTGCTGCGGAACTCGCTGATTCCCGCGGTCACCGCCGCAGGGCCGCTCCTGGGCTATCTGATCGCCGGGTCGTTCATCATCGAGACGATCTTCGGCATCCCCGGCATCGGCCGCTACTTCATCATCTCCGTCGCGTCGCGCGACTATTCCGTCACGATGGGGATCACGGTCCTGCTCTCGCTCATCATCATCGTCGCGAATCTCGTGGTCGACATCCTGTACGGCTTCCTTGATCCGCGAACCCGAGATGTGAGGACCTGATGGCTGTCACCAATCGCCGAGCGGACTTCGAAGCCACCCTCACTCGCACGGCCGAGGCTCGCGGGCGCGAGGCCGGCGCCGCGCTCGAGCGCGCCTCGCTCTTGCGCGACGCGCTCCACCGGTTCACGAGGAACCGCGCCGCCGTAGTCGCCGCGTTCGCCTTCCTCGCCATGCTCGTGTTCGTGATCTTCGTACCGATCTTCAGCAACGAGGACCCGTACGCAGTCGATTTCTCGCAGTCCTTCCTGAGCCCGAGCTTGGCGCACCCGTTCGGCACCGACGAGTTCGGCCGTGACCTCTTTGTCCGCACCGCGCTCGGCGGCCGCATCTCGATCGGGATCGGCTTCGCGGCGACGTTCGCGATCATGATCGTCGGCATCCTCTACGGCTCCATCTCGGGATTCGCCGGCGGGTGGATCGACAACGGGATGATGCGCTTCCTCGACGCTCTCTACGGCCTCCCGTACCTGCCGTTCGCGATCATCACGCTCGCGATCTTCGGGACGACCAACTTCTGGACGATGTGCGTCGCACTGACCGTCGCCTCGTGGTTCACCACCGCCCGGGTGATGAGAGGGCAGATCATCACGCTGAAGGAAAACGACTACGTGCGTGCCGCGCACGCGCTCGGCGCGCGCTGGTACCGGATCCTCTTCCGCCATCTGCTGCCGAACACGCTGGGCGTGATCCTGATCTTCGTGTTCCTCGAGCTGCCCGGCGTCGTGCTGGGTGAGGCGTTCCTGTCGTTCCTCGGCATGGGCATCGAGCCGCCGAAAGCCTCGTGGGGCACGCTGGCGCAGGACGGCTACACGTCCTACCTGGCGCACCCGTACATCATCGTCATCCCGAGCCTCTGCATCAGCTGGCTGATCCTGAGCGCGTTCTTCATCGCCGACGGCCTGCGCGACGCGCTCGATCCGCGAACCCGACAGAACTTCTAGGTCGACATGGCGCTGCTCGAGGTCAGGGACCTCCATACCTTCTTCAAGACCCGCGCCGGTGAAGTGCGCGCCGTGGACGGCGTCTCCTTCGACGTCGAGGCCGGGAAGATGCTCGGGATCGTCGGCGAGTCCGGCTGCGGCAAATCGGTCTCGATGCTCTCCCTCATGGGGCTCGTCCAGCCCCCCGGGCGCGTCGTCGAAGGCACGGCGGGCTTCCAGGGGCGCGACCTGTTGAAGCTGAGCCAGAAGCAGCTCGAGGACGTCCGAGGACACCAGATCGGGATGATCTTCCAGGACCCGATGACCTCGCTGAACCCGACGCTGACGATCGGGACGCAGCTCACCGAAACGCTTCGACGCCATCTCGGAATGAATCGGAAAGACGCGCGCAAGCGTGCGGTCGAGCTGCTCGAAGAGGTTCACATCCCGAATGCAGCTCGACGGCTCGACGACTATCCGCACCGCTACTCCGGCGGCATGCGTCAGCGCGTGATGATCGCGATCGCGATCTCCTGCAACCCGAAGCTGTTGATCGCCGACGAGCCGACGACGGCCCTCGACGTGACTGTTCAGGCGGGCGTGCTCGACCTGCTGCACGAGCTGCTTCGGCTTCACGACATGGCCGTGATCATCATCACGCACGACATGGGCGTCGTCGCCGAGACTGCGAACGACATCATCGTCATGTACGCGGGCCAGATCGTCGAGCAGGCGCCGGCGGTGGATCTCTTCGACAATCCCGAGCACCCGTACACGGAGGCGCTGCTCGCGGCACTCCCGCAGATCGAGGGCGAGGGCATGCGCGAGGGCCGTCTTCTGTCGATCCCCGGCCGACCGCCGGATTTGATCGCTCCGCCCCCGGCCTGTCGCTTCGCACCTCGCTGCATGTACGCGGGGCACGACAATTGCGCCACGGTGCCTCCCGACCTGCGCGAGATCCGTTCCGGCCACTGGGTACGCTCGGCACACCCTGCGTCCGAGCGGGCTGCAGAACCGGTTGGTGCGCCATGACCGAGCCGCGGCGAGGCGCAGACATCGGAGGGGCGCGCGGCGAGCTCCTGCTCTCGGTGAAGAACCTGAAGAAGTACTTTCCGATCAAAGAAGGCGTCCTGATCGACAGAACCGTGGACTACGTGAAAGCGGTCGACGACGTCTCGTTCGATATCCGCACAGGCGAGACGCTCGGTCTCGTCGGGGAATCGGGCTCAGGCAAGTCGACGACCGGCTTCTGCGTCCTCCAGCTGCTTAAGCCGACCTCGGGCTCAGTCTTGTTCGACGGCCAGGAGCTGACGACGATGAAGCAAAGCGACCTGCGTCAGGTCCGGCGCGAGATCCAGATCGTCTTCCAGGACCCGTACTCGTCGCTGAATCCGCGCATGACCGTGGGAGACATCGTCTCCGAGGCGCTCGTCATCCACAACGTGGGGAGTCGCCGTTCTCGCCGGCGCAGCGCCGAGCAGCTGCTGGAGGTCGTCGGTTTCAATCCCGACTTCATCAACCGCTACCCGCACGAGTTCTCCGGCGGCCAGCGACAGCGCATCGGGATCGCCCGCGCGCTCGCACTGAACCCGAGGCTGATCGTCTGCGACGAGCCCGTTTCGGCGCTGGACATCTCGATCCAGGCGCAGATCCTCAACCTGCTCAAGGATCTCCAGATCGAGTTCGGCCTGACCTACCTCTTCATCGCCCACGACCTCGCGGTGGTCAGAGGGATGAGCGATCAAATCGCCGTCATGAACCGTGGGAAGATCGTCGAGTACGGCCCAGCGGAAGAGGTGTACACGAATCCGCAGGATCAGTACTCGCAGGCCCTGCTCGCCGCCGTTCCGGTTCCTGACCCGCGCAGGATGCGCGAGCGCCGGGTCGAGCGGCAGAAGCACAAGGATGTCCTCGCAGAGCCTGTCTGAGGCGCTCCGCAGACATCGACTGAAACTCGCTGCGGCCGTCGTTGTGCTTGCCGCGGTCGCGGGCTGCGGCGGCGGCGGCGGCGGCGACGAAACCACAGCGCCCGACTGGTCCTTCGGCGCGCAGATGCCGCACCGGCGGAGCTACCCGGCGTCCGCCGAGATTGGCGGGAAGATCTACGTCGCGACCGGGATGGTCGGCGAGACCGGTAAGCCGCTCGATGTCTTCGACCGCTTCGATCCCGGGCGCAACGAATGGAGCGCCCTCCCCGCCGCACCAAAGGCCTTCAGCGCAGCGACGGGTGCGGACTTCGACGGCCGCTTCTGGGTCATCGGCGGCAACTCGCCGGAGGCGAGCGGCAAGCAGGTCTACTCGTACGATGTCCAGCAGGCCCGATGGCGCCCGGAGGCGCCGTTGCCGGCTCGCCGCACGAACCTTGCCGCCGTTACCTTCCGCGGGAAGCTCTTTGCGATCGGCGGCCTCGATCCGCTCTACCCGACGAAGACCGTTTTCGTCTACGACCCTGCGACGCGGCGCTGGACGAAGGGAACCCCGCTTCCTGTTGCGCTCCAGGCGCACTCGGCGGTTGTGTTCCGCGACGAGATCTGGGTGATCGGCGGCCGCGTGCGCTCCCTCGCGAGGCAGCGTCGCGTGTGGATCTACAACCCGAAGACCGATCGCTGGCGCGCGGGCCCGGCGCTGCCCAAGCCGATGGACACCCTGGCGACATCGGCGACAGACGAGGAGATCCACGCGATCGTCGACGAGATCAACGTCATCTACGACAGCAAGACGGGCCGCTGGCGGCAAGCGCCGAGACTCCAGATGCCGCGCCACGCGCTCGCCGTGTACACGATCGGCGACACCCTCTACGCCGTCGGCGGGTGCCTTTACCCGCAGCTCCGCGACAGCACCGTGGTCGAGAAGATCCAGGTGCGCAACGGCTAACCCGTGAGTGCGTCGGCGCCGGCCACCACTTCGAGGATCTCCTGGGTGATCTCGGCCTGGCGGGCGCGGTTCATCGCCAGCGTCAAGCTGTCGATCAGTTCGCCGGCGTTCTTCGAGGCGTTGCGCATCGCCGTCATGCGGGCGCCCTGCTCGGAGGCCGCCGACTCGAGCAGCGCTCTGAAGAGCTCGGTCTCTACGTAGACGGGCAGCAGGCGCTCGAGGATCTCCTCGGCCTCGGGCTCGTAGATGAAGTCGCCGCTGAGCGCCTGGTCGCGAGCCTCGCCCGCCTCGAAGAGGGTTTCGGGGATGGGAAGGATCTCCTGTTCCACGACCCGCTGGACGAGCGGCGAGACGAAGTGGTTGTAGATGAGCATCACGCTGTCGACCTCGCCCTGGGCGTAGAGCTCGCAGACCTTGTGCGCGATCGCCTGTGCGTCGCTGTAGCCGGGCCGGTCGCTGAAGCCGATCCAGGCCTGGTCGACCTCGTAGCGCCGGAAGCGCAGGCTCGACGCGCCCTTCCGTCCTGAGACGAGCCAGCGTCCCTGCACCCCCTCCCTCCGAAGGCGGCTTTCGACCGTGAAGACCTGTCGCAGGATCTGTGAGTTGAACGCGCCGGCCAGACCCCGGTCGCCGGTGAGTGCGAGCACTGCCGCCGTTCGGACCTCTCGCCGCTGGAGCAACGGGAGCCCGCGGGCGGGGGTGCTGGCCCGCGCGGTTTCGCTCATCAGCTCCATCATCCGGTCGGCGTAGGGCCGCATGGCTTCGATCCTCGCTTGTGCGCGCCGCAAGCGGGCGGCGGCGACGAGCTCGAACGCCTTCGTGATCTTGCGCGTGTTCTGGACCGAGCGGATCCGGCGCTTGATGTCGTGAACCGCGGCCACGGGGCTAGACCGGAGATTCCTCCGTCACGACGAAGCTGTTCGCGAACTTCTCGATCTCCTGCTTCAAGCGCTCCTCGAGCTCGTCGGGCAGGTCGCCCGTCTCCCGGATCTCCTTGTAGATCCATCCCTCGGTGCGCAGGTACTCGCGAAGCTCCTCCTGGAAGCGCGGGACCTGAGACGTCGGAACCTCGTCGAGGTGGCCGTGGACTCCGAGCCAGATCGCGACGACCTGCTCCTCCATCGGCCACGGCTGGTATTGCGGCTGGTTGAGCGTCGCCACCATGCGCTCGCCGCGGGCGAGTGTGCGCTGAGTGGCCGGGTCGAGCTCGGAGCCGAACTGCGCGAAGGCCTCGAGCTCGCGGTACTGGGAGAGCTCGAGCCGGAGGCGCCCCGCGACCTTCTTCATCGCCTTCGTCTGGGCGCTCGCGCCGACGCGCGATACCGAAACGCCGACGTTGACGGCCGGCCGCACGCCCGAGAAGAAGAGATCCGACTCGAGGAAGATCTGGCCGTCGGTGATCGAGATGACATTCGTCGGGATGTACGCCGAGATGTCGCCGGCCTGGGTCTCGATCACGGGCAGCGCCGTCAGCGAGCCGCCTCCCAGCTCGTCCGAGAGCTTGCACGCCCGCTCGAGGAGGCGCGAGTGCAGGTAGAAGACGTCGCCGGGGAACGCCTCGCGCCCTGGTGGACGGCGGAGGAGCAGCGACAGCTGCCGGTAGGCGTCGGCGTGCTTGGAGAGGTCGTCGTACATGCAGAGCGCGTGGCCCCCGTCGAACATGATGTGCTCGCCTATCGCGGCCCCGGCGAACGGCGCCATCCACTTGATCGGCGCGGCCTCGTGGGCCGCTGCGTTGACGATGATCGTGTAGTCCATCGCGCCGCGATCGCGCAAGAGCTCGTAGACCTGCGCCACGGTCGAGGCCTTCTGGCCGATCGCGACGTAGATGCAGATCACGTCGGTGTCCTTCTGGTTCAGGATCGTGTCGATCAGAATCGCCGTCTTCCCGGTCGAGCGGTCGCCGATGATGAGCTCGCGCTGGCCGCGGCCGACGTTCGTCATCGCGTCGATCGCCTTGATGCCGGTCATGAGCGGCTCCTTCACCGGCTGGCGCTCGACGACGCCCGGCGCCTTGAACTCGAGCGGCCGCTGCGCGTCCGACTCGATCGGCGGCCCGCCGTCGAGCGGGTTTCCCAGCGGATCGACGATGCGGCCGATCAGCGCGTCACCGACTGGAACGCTTGCCACGAGACCGGTGCGCTTGACGGGCTCGCCCTCCTTGATCAGCTCCCACTCGCCGAAGAGCGCGGCGCCGACGTTGTCCTCCTCGAGGTTGAACGCGATGCCGGTGACGCCGTGCTCGAGCTCGAGCATCTCTGTCGAGACGGCATTCTCGAGCCCGTAGACGCGGGCGATTCCGTCACCGACCTGTAGCACGCCGCCGACCTCGGCGAGGTCGGTCTCGACGTCGTACTGCTCGATCCGCTCCTTGAGGATCGAGGTGATCTCTTCTGGCCTGAGCTTCATCTGGTTGCTAGCTCCTTCCGCTGCCGGTCAGCTGTCGTCGTAGTCGTTCGAGGCGGCCTCGTACGCTGGCGTCGGCCCGGTATGAGCCCGCCTGAAGCACGAAACCGCCGAGCAGCGCCGGCTCCACCCCGCGCGAGGCGCGGAGCCTCCGTCCGGAGACCTGCTCGATCTGCCTGAGAATCCTGTTCATCTCGTCTTCCGAGAGCTCGACGGCGGTGGTCAGCTCGACGTCAAGGATGCCCTGCTCGGCGGCGACGAGCGCATTGAACTCGGTGACGATCTCCTCGAGCTCGTGGGCGCGGCCCTTCTCGACCACGAGGAGCAGGAAGTTCCGCACGAGCTCGTCGGCGTCAGCGAGGATCGCGCGTAGCGCTGCCGCCTTCTCGCGCGAATCGACCTCCGGGTTTTCGAGCAGCGCGCGCAGCTCCGGGACTTGCTCGACCGCTTCGGCGAAAGCGCTCAGGTCCTCGTTGACGCGCTGCAGGCGGTTCTGCTCCTGCGCAGCCTCGAAGAGCGCGTTCGCGTAGATCCGCTGCGCGACGGGCATTTAGCTTCTGCCGTTCCCCCGCTCGAGCACTGAGAAGTCGAGCTCGCCGATTGCTTCGTCGATCAGGCGCCG
Source organism: Actinomycetota bacterium (assembly GCA_046729215.1). Lineage (GTDB taxonomy): Bacteria > Actinomycetota > Thermoleophilia > Gaiellales > Gaiellaceae > JACDAN01. The sequence continues at coordinate 8,219 of JBKPGE010000219.1, forward strand.
GTGATCCTCGTCGGTCAGCACCTTGCCCGTCACCTTGCCGGTCGCCACGAGCGCAAGGTCGGCCACCTCCGCTCGGATCTGCTCGAGCGCCCGGCGCGTCTCGGCCTGGATCTGCTTGGCGGTGTCGTCCAGGCGGCGCTGCCGGTCCGCCTCCAACTCGTCGCGAAGCCGCTCGCGCTGCGCATCGGCGATGCGGCGAGCCTCGACGAGGATGTCCTCGGCTTCGCCGCGGGCCTGCTGCATCATCGCGCGATGCTCCTCGAGCAGGCGGCGGGCTTCCGTCCGCGCGTTGTCGGCCTCGTCGAGTGCCTGCCGGATCCGCTGCCGCCGCTCGTCGATGATCCTCTGCACCGGCCCGAAGGCGTACTTCCGCAGCACGAAGAACGTGATGGCAAAGCAGACGAGCGTCCAGACCATGAGGCCCCAGCGGACCTCGATCAGCGGGTTGGCGGCGAGCAGAGCGGCGACCATCGGGCTAGACCAAGACGTAGGCCAGGAGGCTTCCGAGAAGGCCGTAGAAGACGACGGCCTCGGTCAGCGCGAAGCCGAGCCACTGGATCCCCGTGAGCTCACCACGGAGCTCGGGCTGGCGGGCGACCGACTGGATCATCGAGCTGAAGATGCTCCCGATGCCGATTCCGGCCCCGAGAGAGCCGAGGCCGACCCCGAGCGCAAGCGCAATAGCCTTTCCGGCGTCTGCGCCGTCCTCGGCGGCGGCGAAGAGCGTTGCAGCGACGTTCATGGCGGTTGCCTCCTTAGTGTTCGGGCTCGATCGCCGAGCCGATGTAGATGGCGGACAGAGCGGCGAAGATGTACGCCTGGATCGAGACGACGATGACAACCTCGAAGAGGTAGAAGAGCGTGCCCACAACCACTGAAATCGGGGCGAGGGCGATGTTGCCGATGACGAAGATCAGGCCGATGAAGGTGAGGATCAGGATGTGGCCGGCGAGCATGTTTGCGAAGAGTCGGACGGAGAGCGATATGAGGCGCATGAACTGTCCCAGGACCTCGAGCACCGCGATGAAGGGCACCATCGCCTTTGGCACCTCGGGGACCCAGCTCTTGAAGTAGCGGACGACACCGTTCGCCCTAATCCCCTCCACGTGGGTGAAGACGAATGTCATAAGCGCCAGCGCGAGCGTGACGGAGAGCGAGGAAGTGGCTGCGTAGATCCCGAGCGTCGGCAACTCGATTCCAAAGATCGTCACAGTCTCGTCCGAGAGCGGTAGGGGGATGAAGCCGAGGATGTTCAACGTCCAGATGAAGAGGAAGAGCGAGGCCACGTACGGGAACCACCGACCGATCGCCTTCGCGGGCAGGCCCTGCTCGGCGATCTGCGTCTGGGCGATGTCGTAGACCAGCTCGCCGACAGTCTGGCGCCGGTCTGGCTGGACCCCTAGGCGCCAGCGCATCAAGCCCAGCCCAAGGAGGATCGTCAACAGGGTGCCCAGAAGCAGGTACGCGACGGCCTTGGTAATCGAGAGGTCGAGCGGGCCGAGATGGATCGGGATCCAGGCGTGTTGCTCGAACTCCTCCGAAGGGTCGAAGTCTCCCTTAGCTGCGAACGCCTGACTCGGAAGGAGCAGGACGAATGTGGCCAGGCCGAAGACGAGCCGCTTCATCGCGCCGGCTCGCCCGAGAAGTAGGTGGTGAGGGAAAGCGCGAGCTCGAGGGTGTACGCGACCGCGTAGAGAACGCCCGCGGCGAGGCCAACCTCGGCGTTGGACGCGGCCACGACGATCACGATCACCATCACGGTGATTGACCGAAACATCATTCCTACTCCCCTCACGCCGGCGGCGCCGACATTATCCGCGCCGAGCGGGAGGCGTGACAGCATGAGGGCGAAGGCCTCGGCCGCGATCCACAGGACCGCTCCGAGCAGCCACCCTCGCAGCGACAGGCCCGCGGCGAGGAACACAGGGAGCGCAAGAACGATGATTGCGGCGCCCGCGACCTTCGGGAGCAGGCCGGGCGGCACGGGCCGGGGCGTCGCCCAGACCTCTTTCACGAAAAGACCCCTCGGTAGCGGCGGTAGACGGCGAAGATGCCGGCAGGGATGCCGACCAGGGCGCCGACGAGCGCGCCCACCGGCCAGGAGCCCACGGCCCAGCCGAGGAGAGCGCCGATTCCCACTCCTCCCACGGTCGTTCCGACCAGTACCGCGCCCGCTCCGGCCGGGTCGAGCGACTGGCGAGAACTGCCCTCCATCCACCGCGAGCATACCAGACTTTGTAACAGCAAAAACCGCATGGTTTGGCGAAAACTGCCGCAGCTTGTAGCCTCTCCACGAGCCTCTCGCCGGGGTCCGGTTTGGGGTCAGACCCTACGCGCTGCGGCGTTCAACGCGGTCGCGACGCGCGCGCTCTTCCCGGCGCCGGATCCGCGGGTTCGCGAGCTTGACGATCTCGAGCAGGTAGGCGATGTAAACCGACGCGACGAGGGCGGCGAGCCCGACCAGGCCGGCAACGATCGCGTTCGAGATGTCCCAGTCGCCGCGAGGCCTCGGCGGCAGGAATCGCGTCGCCAGCGCGGCGGCCGCCAGCAGCCCGCACCAGAGGTACATGTAGACCACGGCACGCGGCTGGGAGAAGCCGATGTTCATGAAACGGTGGTGGAGGTGCTTGCGATCGGCCTCGTAGAGCGGCTGCCGGTACTTCATCCGCTTCGCGACGACGAACGACGTGTCGATGATGGGAATCGCGAGCACGAGGAGCGGGAGGACGAGCGTCGCCAACGCCGCCGTCTTGACCAGCCCCTGAACGGAGACGGTCGCGAGCAGGAAGCCGAGCAGGAGCGCCCCCGAGTCGCCCATGAAGATCCGCGCCGGGTAGAAGTTGTGGTGCAGGAAGCCGAAGCAGGCACCGGCGACGATCGCCGAGAGCAAGGCGGCGTCCGGCTCGCCGAGTGAGAGCCCGATGACGGCGAACGTCGAGCCGGCGATGGCGCAGATCCCCGCCGCCAGGCCGTCCATCCCGTCGAGAAAGTTGACCATGTTCATGATCGCGACGATCCAGACAATCGTCGCCGGCCCACCGACCCACTCCGGCAGCTCCTGGCTTCCGAACCCCGGAAACGTGAACCGCTCGACCGTGACGCCGAAGCCGATCGCCACGCCCGCCGCGGCGAGCTGGCCTCCGAGCTTTCCCCACCAGGGCAGTCCGCGAAAGTCGTCGATCGCGCCCACGGTCGTCGCGATCGCCGCCCCGAGGAGGATCCCCCGATACGGACCGTCGAGCGGGAGGAACGCCAGTGCCGGAACGAAGATCCCGAGGAGAAGCGCGATTCCGCCCAGCCGCGGGACAGGCCGCACGTGGACACGCCGTGTCTCTCCCGGCTCGTCGACGACGCCGAGAAACCGCGCGAACCGCCCCACTCCCGGCGTCAGCAGCAGCACGACGACCAGCGCGAGCAGGAAGCCCCACAGAACCTCTGGGTTGTCGCGAAGCGTCTCTAGCACGGCCGGCGCAGGCTACTTCGTCCCGTACAGGCGATCGCCTGCGTCACCCAGGCCCGGGACGATGAAGCCGCGCTCGTTGAGACCGCGGTCAATGGAGGCGGTGACGATCCGAACATCGGGATGCTCCGAATAGACGCGTTCGATGCCTTCCGGCGCTGAGACGAGACAGACCAGTGTGACCGAGCGCGCGCCGGCCTCCTTGACCCTCTGGATCGCCGCCACGCTCGAGTTGCCGGTGGCCAGCATCGGGTCGAGCACGATCGCGTCGCGCTCGGTGAGATCCGCGGGCAGCTTCATGTAGTACTCGACCGGCTCCAGCGTCTCCTCGTCCCGGTAGAGCCCGATGAATCCGACGCGGGCACCCGAGACCAGCGAGAGCACGCCGTCGAGCATGCCCATGCCCGCGCGGAGCACCGGGCAGACGGCGACCTTCTTGCCCTGGATGCGCCGCACGATCGTGGACTCGAGCGGCGTCTCGATCTCGATTTCCTCGGTCGGGAAGTCCTTCGTCGCCTCGTAGGTCAGAAGCAACGTGACCTCGTTCGCGATCTTGCGGAAGTGCACGGTCGGCGTGTCCTTCTCCCGCAGGTACGAGAGCTTGTGCTGGACCAGCGGATGCTGGACCTCGATGACGACGCCGGTCTCCACGGCGGCGCTCATGCCACGTACGTGGCGAAGCCGCGGAAGCCCGGATAGAGCGGCCGCTTCGCGCAGAGCTCGGCCGTGCGCCCGTTCAGCGCCTCGAGGGCCGCGCCATCGGCCAGCGCCTCGACGATGACGCGCCCGACCTCGCGGAAATCCTCCTCGTCGAAGCCGCGCATCGTCGCGGCTGGCGTCCCGATCCGCACCCCGGAGGCGACCGTCGGCGGGCGCTCGTCGAACGGAACGGTATTGCGGTTCACGGTCAGGCCGACCTCGGCCAAGCGCTCCTCGGCGTCCTTTCCCGTCCAGTCCGTTCCGCGCAGGTCGAGCTGGAGCAAGTGCGTGTCCGTGCCGCCTGT
>JBKPGE010000220.1:0-13171 GCA_046729215.1 Actinomycetota bacterium
ACGAGCTCGAGCTGTCGGACGTTCGCGGCCAGGAACGCGCCCGTCGGGCTTTGGAGCTTGCCGCAGCCGGAGGACACAACCTGTTGCTGGCCGGCCCACCTGGAACCGGAAAATCGATGCTCGCGCGTCGGCTACCAGGCATCCTGCCGCCTTTGACCGCCGAGGAGGCGCTCGAGGTCACGCGAATCTACTCGATCGCAGGACTGCTGACTCCCGGGCAACCCTTCGTTCGGGATCGGCCGTTCCGGATGCCACATCAGAGCTCCTCGGTCGCGGCGATCGTCGGAGGAGGGCCTGGGCCGAGACCTGGGGAGGCGACCCTGGCCCATCACGGAGTGCTCTTTCTCGACGAGCTGCCCGAGTTTCAGCGGCCTGCGCTCGAGGCGCTGCGGCAGCCGCTCGAGGACGGCCTCGTCAGCATCGCGCGAGCAGAGGGCAGGGCCGTCTTTCCGGCGCGGTTTCAGCTCGTGGCGGCGATGAATATGTGCCCGTGTGGCGCCCGTGGCGATCCCGCCGCCGCCTGCGTCTGCTCGGTTCAGAAGCTCGCGGCCTTCCGGCAGAAGCTCTCGCGTGCGTTGCTCGACCGCTTCGATCTCGTTGTCGCGGTTCCTCGGCCCCGGGCGGCCGATTTCAGCGGCGGGGGCGGTGAGCGGTCCGAAGCCGTTCGGTCGCGCGTCGTTCATGCGCAGGAACGCATCCGTGCCGGGCCGCTGCGCCGAACCTCCCAGGCGAGCGTGCTCCTCGATCGCGCGGTCGAGCGGCTGCCTCTTTCCGGCCGCGGGCGGATGCGTGTGGCGCGAGTGGCGGCGACGATCGCGGCTCTCGCCGATGCCGATTCGGTCGAGGAGCAGCACCTCGCTGAAGCGCTCGCTTACCGCGCGCCGAGGGAGCTCGCGGCGTGATCAAGCTGACCCGATCCGACCAGCTTTTTCCAGAGCGTCTTCGCGCGATCTTCGACCCGCCGCGGGAGCTCTACGTGCGCGGTGGCGGAGCTCCAGAGTTGCTCGGGTCTCGGGCTGTCGCAGTCGTCGGGGCGCGGTCGTGCTCGGCCTATGGCGCGCAGGTCGCGCGGATGCTCGGCCGCGAACTGGCGTCGGCGGGCGTCGTTGTCGTGAGTGGCCTCGCGCGTGGCATCGACGGCGAAGCCCACCGCGGAGCGCTCGAGGCTTCGGGCGTCACCGCCGGCGTGCTGGGCTGCGGGATCGACCGTGACTACCCCGCCTCGAATGCCGTGCTCTCGCGGCGGATCGAGGAGCACGGGCTCGTAGTCTCAGAGTACGAACCGGGCATTGAGCCAGCTCCGTGGCGCTTCCCGGCGCGGAATCGCATCATCGCGGGCCTCTGCGAAGGCGTTGTCGTCGTCGAGGCGCGCGAGCGGAGCGGCGCGCTGATCACGGCCGATTTCGCGCTCGAGGAAGGACGAGACGTGTTCGCGGTTCCAGGAGAGATCACCGCCTCGTTGTCCGCTGGGACCAACGCGCTCCTCAAACTGGGCGCGATCCCGCTGACCTCGAGCGACGACGTGCTCGATGTTCTCGGGGTCGAGCGTCCGACTGCGCCGAAGGCCGTCCACGTCTCGCCCGAAGCGGCGAAGGTGCTCGAGCTCGTCCGCGATGCGCCGGCCGGCGCCGACGAGTTGACAGCCCGCGGGGTGCTCGAGGCGGGGGCGGTCAGTGTCGCGCTGACAGAGCTGGAGCTGGCGGGCCTCGTGGCTGCGGCCGACGGCGTGTACCGGGCGGCACGATGATCGTCAGTACGATCCTCGCGTGGCAGCGTCGTTCTGGCTGGAGGAGCAGACAGAGCCGCTGCGAGCACCGCGTTATGACGGAAGCGTTGACGTTGCGGTCATCGGCGGCGGCGTTACCGGCTGTTCCTGTGCCCTCACGCTGGCTGAGAGCGGCCTACGGGTGCGCCTCCACGAGGCGCGCTCGATCGCCTCCGGCGCAAGCGGGCGGAACGGCGGCTTCGCTCTCAAGGGCGGCGCGATGCCCTATCACACGGCCAGGGCCAAGCTCGACACCGAGCAAGCGGCATCGCTCTGGCGACTGACCGAGCGCACCCTGGAGCGCATGGAAGGGCTCGCGGGCGACGCGCTGCGGCGCGTCGGCAGCCTCCAGCTGGCCGCAGACGAAAAAGAGAGAGATGAGCTTCGCGCGGAGTACGAGGCACTCCTCGGCGACGGGTTCGAGGCGGATTGGATCGACGAGCCGGCCGGCCGACTTGCCGGTCGCTACAAGGCCGCGATCTTCCATCCACGCGACGGCGCCGTGCAGCCTGTACGCTGGATCAGGCGGCTCGCTGCGCACGCCGCGGACGCCGGCGTGGACATCCGCGAGCACGACCGGGTCAGGTCGCTCGAGGACCTCGACGCCGAGGTGCTGGTCGTCGCCAGCGACGGCTACCCGAGCGGGCTACTGAGCGAGATCGACGACCTCGTTCAGCCCATCCGTGGGCAGGTGGTCGTGACAGAGCCTCTGGGGGAGCTGTGGTACGAGCGGCCCCACTACGCTCGGCGTGGCTTTGATTACTGGCAGCAGCTTCCCGATGGACGGCTAGTCGCCGGCGGGCGCCGAGACACCGACCTCGCGGGCGAGTCGACGGCTGAGGAGGCGACTAGCCCCGAAATCCAGGCCGCGCTCGAGGCGTTCGTCCAGGAGCTCGTCGGGCGAAAGCCCGCGATCACGCACCGCTGGGCCGGGATCTTCGGCGACTCGCCCGACGCCGTTCCGCTGGTCGGGCCGGTACCGAACCGAGATGGCGCGTGGGTTTCGCGCGGCTACTCGGGCCACGGAAACGTGCTCGGGCTCGCGTGCGGGGATCTCGTCGCAAAGGCGATCCTCGGCCGCCGCGAGCCCGAGCACGAGGTCTTCGATCCGGCGCGCTTCTTCTAGGAAGACTGCTCGGGCGGCGGCGCGCTCTCGTCGCTCTGCCAGAGCGAGAATGCGTTGCCTTCCGTGTCCTGGGCTCGGGCATACCAGCCCATCCCGGGCACGGGCTCCTTTTCTTCCGCGGAACCGCCGAGCTCGCGCACCTGCTCGCGAGCCTGGTCGATGTCCTCGACGAGGAAATACGTGATCAGACCCGTCTCACCCTCTTGTTGCGGATAAATGCCGCCACCCTCGTTCTCGCCGGTCTGGAACATGTGGTACTCCATCGGCCCGTCCATCGACTGGAACTGGTAGCCGAAGAGCGTGCCCCAGAAGTTCTTGGCCCGCGCGGTGTCCTGGGCCGGGATCTCGAAGTGGACGATTCCTGCCATCCTGCGCCTCCTAGCCGATATCGATTTGCTGGACGGCCGAGAAGCTACCGTCACGCGCATTCGCCTCGTAGCGCTTAACCACCTCGATGCCGATGGCGAGATCCTGGATCGCGAGTCCCGTGGAGTCGAACACCGTGATCTCGTCGGCCGCGGATCGTCCCTCGGCGTTACCGGTCAGCACCGCTCCAAGCTCCGTGACGCGCGCACGGCCGAACGCTCCGGCTTCGACGGCATGGACGAGATCGCCGTTGTGACTCGCCTGCTCCCAGTCATCGCAGAAGACATGGACGCGAGCCAGCTCCTCGACCGCGATCTCCGCCTTTCCGGGCCCATCCGCACCCATCAGGCTCGCGTGCTGTCCCGGCGCCAGACTCCCTTCCCGGAAGACAACCTCATGCCCGGGCGTGACGGTCACGACGAGATCTGCGGCCAGCGCCGCCTCTCGGCTCTCCGCGACCTCCGTGCCGAAGTCGATGGCGGCCGACTCGGCGCGGTCGAGATCGACGTCCCAGACCGATACCGACCGCCCGCGGGCCACAAACGTTCGCGCAGCGGCGCGGCCGTTGACGCCGGCGCCGATCACCGACGCCGTCGCCGCATCGCCACGGCCCAGAACCTCCGCCGCGAGCACCGCAGCAGCCCCTGTCCGCAGAGCCGTCACCGCCCCCGCGTCGAGCACGGCGACGGGCATGCCGTTGGACGCGTCCGACACCAAAACGAGGCCGGTCACCGTCGGCAGGCCGAGCTCGGGATTTCCCGGGAAGGACGTCACCCACTTCAGCAGGGCGAAGCCCCCGCCGAGCGCCGGCATGGCCCGAAAGTCGCCGGCCGGATAGGCCGGGACGTACACCTTCGAGGGCATCGTCCACTCGCCGCGCGCGTACGCCACGAACGCGTCACGGACGACGTCGACCGCCCGGTCCGGCGAGACGGCGGCTTCGACGTCTCGCGCGGTGAAGACAGGGATCGAGGTCAAACGACCTTGAGGGACGCCACGAGCTTCTCGAGCGCCGCTTTGGCATCGTCGAACAGCATCACGGTTTTCGGGTCGTAGAACAGCGGGTTGTCGACTCCGGCGAACCCGGGGGAAAGGCTGCGCTTGATGACGACAACGTTGTGCGCCTTGTCGACATCGAGAATCGGCATGCCGTAGATCGGATTGCCGGGCTGATTCCGCGCCGCGGGATTCACGACATCGTTCGCCCCGACAACGACGACGACGTCGGTTTGGGGAAATTCGGGGTTGATCTGATCCATCTCGAAGAGCTCGTCGTACGGGACATTGGCCTCGGCGAGCAGGACGTTCATGTGTCCCGGCATCCGGCCGGCGACCGGATGGATTGCGTAACGGACGTCCACGCCCTTGTCGAGCAGCAAGTCGCCGAGGTTACGGACGTCGTGCTGGGCCTGGGCGACGGCGAGCCCGTAACCGGGGACGAAGATCACCCGCCGCGCGTACGCCAGCATGTAGGCGATGTCGTCGGGGGACGCCGTCCGGACGTTTCCATCGCCCCCGGCAACCGCTGCCCCGGCCGCGGCCGCGGCCGGTGCTGTCCCGAACGCGCCGAACAAGGTCTGCCGCAGCGGCCGCCCCATCGCGTGTCCCATCTTCATCGTGAGCAGCGTTCCCGACGCGCCGACGAGCGTGCCGCCGATGATCAGCGCCGTGTTGTCGAGCACGAAGCCGGTGGATGCCGCCGACAGGCCGGTGAAGGCATTCAGCAGCGAGATGACGACGGGCATGTCGGCCCCGCCGATTGGCAGAACGAAGAGCAGCCCGAGAACGAAGGCGGCAACCATTACGAGGACGAGCCAGATCCCGTTCTCGGTGGTCGCGGTCAGGATGATGAGGACGGCGAGCGCGACCCCGAGCACCGCATTGATCGCATTCTGCGCCGGGAAGACGATCGGACGGCCGGGAAGAACCTCCTGCAGCTTCCCGAATGCCACGAGGCTCCCCCAGAAGCTGACGGAGCCGACCAGCGCTGAGAAGAGAATCCCCACGACGTGCTCGCCGCTGAGCCGGCCGCTCTCGGGCGCAAGCCGGTGGAACTCCGCAGCAGCGATCAACGCCGCCGCGCCGCCGCCGACGCCGTTGAAGAGCGCGACCATCTGCGGAATGGCGGTCATCCGCACCATCCGGGCAGACGCGACGCCGATCACCGACCCCAACGCGATCCCGGCCAGCATCAGCCAGTACGTGTCGATCTCCTTGATCGCGAAGGTGAAGCCGACCGCGATCGCCATTCCGACGGCGGCGATCAGGTTCCCCATGCGGGCCGTCCTCGGATGTGACAGGCCTCTGATCCCGAGAATCAGGCAGATCGACGCGACGAGATAGGCCAGGTCGATCCAGGTGCGGCTCACGGCGCTTACTCGTCCTCGTGCTGCCGGCGCTGCTTGAACATCTCGAGCATCCGATCGGTGACGAGGAAGCCGCCGACGATGTTGATCGTCCCGAAGACGACCGCGACGAAGCCGAGCACCTTCTCGAGCGTGGAGTCGGCGGTGCCCACGATCAGCATTGCCCCGATGAGCACGATCCCGTGGATCGCGTTGGTGCCCGACATCAGCGGCGTGTGCAGCATCGTCGGCACTTTCGAGATCAGTTCGAAGCCGAGGAAGACGGCGAGCGCGAAGACCGTCAGCTCGGCGACCAGCTGAGCGTTCACGCGGGCACGACCTCTCGGGTGACGCAGGTCTCCCTCGTGATCTCGTCCTCCCAGTCGAGCGCGAGCTCACCCTCCGGGGCGAGATGCATCAGGAGCGCCTGGACGTTGCGCGCGTACAGCTGGCTCGCATGGACCGGGACGAGGCTGGGCAGGTTTGTCGACCCGACGATGGTCACGCCTTCGCGGACGACGTCCTCACCCGGCACGGTCAGCTCGCAGTTTCCGCCCGCCTCGGCCGCGAGGTCGACGATGATCGACCCCCGCCGCATTGCCTCGACGGCGCCCGCAGGGATGAGCTTGGGCGCAGGGCGGCCGGGGATCAGCGCCGTCGTGACGACAACGTCGAACTCCGGTAGCCGGCGCTCGAGCTCGTCCTGCTGGCGCTGGCTCTGCTCTTCGGTGAGCTGTGTCGCGTACCCGCCCTCCGTCTCCTCGGCGACGACGCCGAGATCGAGGAACGACGCCCCGAGGCTCTCGACCTGCTCCCGCACCACCGGGCGGACGTCGAAGCCCCAAACGACGGCGCCGAGCCGACGAGCCGTCGCGATCGCCTGCAGCCCGGCGACCCCGGCCCCGAGAACTAGGACCTTCGCCGGCGGGACGGTTCCGGCCGCCGTCATCAGCATCGGAAAGAACCGCGGCAGCCGATTGGCGGCAATTAGCACGGCCTTGTAGCCGGAGACCGTGGCCTGTGAGGACAGGGCGTCCATGGGCTGCGCGCGTGTGATCCGCGGAATCGACTCGAGCGCGAACCCGAGCACTCCTCTCCGCGCCAGCCGCTCGATTCCTTCTCGATCGTCGAGCGGCTGCAGGAGCGCGATCAGGATCGACCCCTCCGGAAAGAGCTCGACCTCCGCGGGGGTCGGCTTCTGCACCTTGACGACCGCTTCGGCTCCGCTCAAGAGGTCCGCGCGAGTCGAGACGACCGACGCGCCTGCTTGCTCGAACTTGCGGTCGGAGAACGAAGCGGCCGCTCCGGCGCCTGCCTCCACGTCGATCTCGAATCCGTCGGCGGCGAGTTTCTCGACGATCTCGGGGACGAGCGCCACACGGCGCTCGCCCGGACTGGTCTCCTTGAGGACTGCCACCCGCACGGCGGGCGAATCCTAAAGAGGGAAAGGTGAGCGGGGGAGCGAAGACCCACGCCGTGGTCCTCGCCGCACTCGCACAGGCGATGGAGTCGCACGACCCCTCGATCAAGGGTCACTCGGCTCGAGTGAGCTCGCTCGCCGAGGTGATCGCCCGACGACTCGGATGGAAGAGCACGGGTCTGAGCGCGCTCCATCTGGGCGGGCTCCTGCACGATGTCGGCAAGCTCAACCTCGACGAGGCCGTCCTGCGCAAGCCGGGGCCGCTGGACGATCGCGAGTACGGCGAGATTCGAAGTCACCCGCTCGCCGGAGCACGCCTGGTCAGGAGCTACGAGAAGCTGCGGCCGGCGCTGCCGTGCATCTTGTTCCATCACGAACGCTGGGACGGCAGCGGATATCCCACAGGCCGCTTTTGTGAGCAGATTCCGCACGGCGCCCGGATCGTCGCTGTCGTGGATGCCTTCGATGCGATGACCTCGAACCGGCCGTATCGCGCGCCGCTTCCGCTGCAGAGCGCCCTCGCCGAGCTTGGCCGCGGGGCGGGGACGCAGTTCGACCCCACGATCGTCCGCGCCTTCTTCCGTGCATGGAGCGAGGGTGAGCTGGACCGGTTCCTGCCGGACGAGCGGCTCAGCGCGTAGGCGTCGGTCCCCGGGAGCTCAGAGCGCGGCCCAGACGTCGAGCTTCTGCTTCGTGCGACGGATGACCTCGTCCGTGAACTCGTCCGTCGCAGCGTGTCCGGCGAGATCCGCAGTGCGGACGCCGTCGGCGACGGCCTCCAGGCAGGCCTCGCGAATTGCGCGCCCTGCCTGCTGCGCCTCTTCGCCGCCGTAGCCCAGGAGCGCGGCCGCGGCGAGGATCATCGCCATCGGATTTGCGACGTTCTTGCCCTGCAGCGCGGGCGCGGTCCCGTGCGCTGCCTCGGCCATGACCGCGTCGGGCACGTAGTCGTCATCGAAGGCGACGAGCAGCGATTCGGCGCCGGCGATCGAGCCGAAGAGTGGCAGAACGAGGTCGGACAGGACATCGCCGTCCCGGTTCAGCGCCGGAATGACGAGCGGGGCGCCGCTCGAGGTGACGAGGTACGCGAAGGTCGCATCGATCAGCTGCGGGTCGTACGGCACGTCAGGATGCCGAACCGCCGCCGCGTCCATCTCTTCCTTCAACAGCCCTTCGTAGACCGGGCTCACCGTGTACTTGGGGCCACCGAAGACCTTGGCGCCCGTTCGCTCCGCCAGCCGGAACGAGAACTCCGCGACGGCGCGGCAGATGCGGCGCTCGATCCGTTCTGTGCGGAAGGCCACCTCGTCCTCGCCCTCACCCTCACGCCATTCCTTCGCGCCGTAGGCGTCCCCGACCGCCATTCGGACGACGGAAATGGGCGCATGGACGCCGCCCAACGGGACGACGCCGGGAATGCGCCGCCCCGTGCGAACGATCACGCGCCCGCCGATCTCCTCCCGCAGGATGCGGTTCGGCGAGCCGACGTCGCCGGCGCCCTCCGGCGTGATCGTGGCCGCCTTCAGGCCGAGCCCGTGCTCTTTGATTGCTGCAGCCGCCTCGTACACGACGGCGTTGTCGGTCTCCCGCCGCGACTCGAGCGACAGATCGAAGCGGGGCAGTTCGAGCTCCAGCCCGACCACATCCGGTGCGAGCACACGGAGCGACTCCTCAAGCAGTTCCTGCCCGGTCTCGTCCCCCTCGAGCACGACGATCGTCTTGGTGTCCATGCCGCGCGATTGTAGGGGTGGATTGAAATGAGCCGAGATGGAGAGAACACGCGGACGATGACCAGACGACGTGGGTGGACACGCGTGGGCTCGCGGCGGCACTTCCGCTACGAGGACGCTCGAGGCAACCGCATCACGGACCCGGACCAGCTGGGGCGGATCGAGTCGCTCGTCATCCCTCCGGCCTGGAAGGACGTCTGGATCTCGCCGCGCCCCGGCGCAAAGCTCCAGGCGACCGGCGTGGATGCCGCCGGGCGCCGGCAGTACCTTTACCACCCAGCCTTCCGCGCCAGGCAGGAGCAGGCGAAGTACGACAAGCTGATCCGTTTCGCCGAAAAGCTCCCGGATCTCCGCGCCACGATGTCCGAGCACTTGGACAGAGAGGAATACAGCTCTCAGTGGACGAGTGCGGTCGCCGTCCGGCTGATCAACCTGGGCTGGTTCCGCGTCGGCTCCGAGCGATACGCCAAGCAGTACCGAACGTTCGGGATCACGACCCTGAACAAGAGCCACGTAAAGGTACGCGGGAGTCGAGTTTCGTTTCGCTATCGAGGCAAGCGCCGTCTCCTGGTGCACACGGCGGTCGTGGACGAGGAGCTCGCGACTGCGATCAGGGCGCTGTTGGAGCTTCCGGGCGGCCGACGGCTCTTTCGCTACGTCACCGACGGCGAGCGCTTCAACCTCAATGCTCGAAAGCTGAACGAATACATAGACGAGCACATGGGGGAGGAATTCACTGCGAAGGACTTCCGCACCTGGGGCGGGACCCTCACTGCAGCGATCGCGTTTGCGGAGCACGGGATTCCGGAGACGGAAACGGAAGCCAAGCGAGTCATCGCCGCAACGATGCGTTCGGTGGGAGAAAAACTTGGAAACACAGCGGCTGTAGCGCGATCGTCGTACGTGAGCCCTGCTGTGATCGAGCAGTATCTCGACGGTCGAACGATCGACGACTTTCGACCGCGTCATTTGCGCGTTGTCGGCGCTAGAGATACCGGGCTCGATCGGGAGGAACAGGCGCTGTTGTCGCTCTTGCGCTCATGGCGCATTCGACAAGCGCTCGCCGCGGCCTAGTTTGTCCTTACGGATTCGCTAAGCTCGACCGTAATCTCTTCGAAAAAGGAGGGTCGAACTTGGCTCGAAAGACTGTTCTTGTTTGCGACAGCTGCGGAAAAGAAGTCGGCGAAGGAAAGGGCGCGACGATGCGCCTGACCTATACAGACGCTCGCCGCGGCGCCAGGCAGGCTGATCTCTGCGACGACTGCGCGGGCTCGACACCAGGCCGCGCAGTGGCCCGCCGAGGCCGCCGACCGAAGTCCGCAGCGGCGTGAAATTGAGCTCAGGTCTTGCGTAGGACGAAGCGCAAGGGCTGAGTCCGGGACCGTCAGGGGGCAGGTCTACGATAGGCCGATGGCCCTGACGCTCCTCGTCGGGCCGGCGAATGCCGGCAAAGTCGGGCGTTTGCTCGATTGCTACCTGGCCGCTCTCGACCAGGATGCGATTCTCATCGTGCCGAACCGGCCGGACGTCGATTGGGCCGAACGGGAGCTCCTGGCGCGAAGCCCGGCGCTTCTCGGCGGCTGGATCGGGACTTTTCCGGACCTCTTCCAGCACATCGCCGATGGCCATCCCGACCGCCGGACGGTCGCCGCCGACGCCCAGCTGACGCTCGCTCTGCGCGCCGCTGTGGCGCGGACGGCCCGCAACGGGCTCGGTGACTCGGCCCGGTCGGCCGGCTTCGCCGATGCGCTCCGCGACGCGATCGCCGAGGTCGAGGCTGGGCTGATCTCACCGGACGACCTGGAGGGTCCACTGGCGCGCCTCTACACGTCGTATCGCGACGAGCTCGACCGCCTCGCTCTTTGGGACCGCCACCTCCTGCGGGCGGCTGCTGCAGAGCGGCTTGCACGCGACCTGAGCTCCTGGCAGGGGCAGCCGGTCTTCGCGTATGGCTTCGAGGACCTCACCGCGGCTGAATGGGCCCTGCTGGAGACCCTCGCTGGGCGAGCCGAGGTCACCGTCTCGCTGCCCTACGAGCCGGGGCGTCCTGCATTCGAATGGCTCCACGACACCGCCGAGCAGCTTCAGGCGTTGGCTGCGGGCTCGCTCGAGGAGCTCGCGCCGCGCTACGAAGATGTCGCTCATCCGGCGCTCGCGCACCTCGAACGGGCGCTCTTCGGGGGCAGCACGGACGAGGCACCGCCTCTGGAGGGGGCGATTCGGTTCTTCGAGGGCGCCGGGTCGCGTGGCACGCTCGAGCTCGTCGGCGAGGCGGTGCTGGAGCTCATCCGCGGCGGGACGGCACCAGGGGAGATCGGCGTCGTCGTCCCCTCGCTCGAGCGGCAGCGCGGCCCGATCGACACGGCGTTCGGAACGCTAGGTGTGCCCTACGCGGTCGACGCGCCGCTCCGGTTCGGCCAGACGGCTTACGGTCAGGCGCTCCTCGCCCTCCTTCGCTTTGCGTGGAGCGGCGCCGAGCGCGGTGAGCTGTTCCGGTATCTGCGCTCGCCGTACTCGGGCCTGAAGCGCCACAGCGTCGATTTCGTCGAAGGCCGGCTTCGCGGCCGCGCGATCTCAGCAGCGGGACGCGTGGAGGAGGAGCTCGAGTCCCTTCGCGAGGCTCGCCTTCCGGCGCTGGACGCCGTGCGGGCCGCCGAGTCGCCGCTCCAGGCCGTCCGCGAGCTCTCCATCTCCATGCTTCGGGCCGCACACGGGCTGGAGCGGCCTCCCGCGGACGAGCATTCACGCGACGATCTGCGGGCCTACGAGAGCTGCCGTCGGCTGTTGAAGGATCTCGAAGGCTGGGAGCGGATTGCCGAACCGGTGTCCCGCGAGGACGTCGTCGCGGCACTGGAGCGCGCCACCGTGCGCCAGCCGTCCACGACGGACGCGGGCCGTGTACCGGTTCTCGACCTCATGCGCGCACGAACTCGGCGGTTCGAGCATGTCTTCATCCTCGGCCTGGAGGAGGGCGGGCTCCCTCGGCGCTCACCCGCCACGCCGTTCCTCGACGACGACGAGCGCCGGCGTCTCGGCCCCCGTTTGCGGCGCACGGACGCGGTCACGCGCGACCGCTACCTCTTCTACACCGCCTGCACGCGTCCGACGATGCGTCTCCACCTCGTCAGGGAGGCCGCATCCGACGAGGGCAGCCCGCGGGAGGCGAGCCCGTTCTGGGAGGAGGTTGCGGGCCTCTTTCCGCCCGACGATGTCGCTCGCTGGACGACTCGCCGGCCGCTCTCCTCGCTGACGTGGCGGCTCGAGTCGGCTCCGAGCGAGCGGGAGCGGCTGCGAGCGCTCGCGATCCTCTCTGCGGATCCGAACCGCCGAGAGGAGGCCGATGCGCTGGCCAGTGCCAACGGGTGGAAGCGCAGGCTCGATCGCGCCCACGGCGCCCTCCAGCGGCCGACGCGGCTCACCCACCCGCGTGTCCTCGACGAGCTTCAGGCGCGCCACGTCTTCAACGTCACCGAGCACGAGCGCTTCGCCGACTGCTCCTCGGCCTGGTTCATCGATCGGGTGCTGGACCCGCGGACCATCGATCCTGAAGTCGACGCGAAGCTCCGCGGCTCGATTGCCCACAGCGCGCTCTTCAAGTTCTTCTCGGGCTTTCCGAAGGCTCTCGGGAGCGACCGCATCCGGCCCGAGCAGGTTGAGGATGCCGTCCACTTCATGCGCGAGTGCCTCGCGCAGGCATTGAGCGGCGTGCGCCTCGAGATGACCGAGCTGCAGCGCCAAGAGTTGGAACAGACGCTGGCGCGCGACCTCGAGCGGCTCGTCCGTGTAGAGGCCTCTGCCGACGCTCCGCTCGAGCCGCGCCACTTCGAGGTCTCCTTCGGGAACGAGCGCTCGGCTCCGGAGCTCCAACGCGGGCTCGAGCTCGGCGAGAACCTCGTCCTCTCGGGAAAGATCGACCGAATCGACGTCGAGCCGCTGAGCGCGCGCGGCATCGTCCAGGACTACAAGGCCGGCAAGCATGCGCCGTCGGCGCGCGAGATGGAGAAGGAGCTCCGGCTCCAGATCCCGCTCTACATGCTCGTCCTGCGGGATCTCATCGGGATCGAACCGCTGGGCGGCCTCTACCGGCCGCTGGCCGGCGGGCGCAAGCCTCGCGGCCTCCTGCGCGCGGACGCCAAGGAGGACGTCGCAGGCTCTCGGAACGATTACCTGGACGAGGAAGAGTTCTGGGCTCAGGTCGAGACGGCTCGCGTAACTGCGCGAGAGCTCGCCGGGCACATCCGCTCCGGAAACGTCCGGCACAACCCAAAGGGCGGCGAATGCCCGACTTGGTGCGACCTCTGGCCGATCTGCCGCGTGGAGCGACCGTGAACTGGACGGCGAACCCCGAGCAGCGGGAAGCGATCGAGGCGACGGGGCGGGTTTTCGTCTCCGCAGGGGCTGGGACGGGGAAGACAGCGG
>JBKPGE010000221.1:0-9041 GCA_046729215.1 Actinomycetota bacterium
CTCGTTTGCGCTGCGCTTCACCTTTGAGGGCGCCCTGGCGCTGCTTCGAAGCCGAGCGGTCGACGTGAAGCCGCTTCTCTCGGACGTCTTCCCGATCGAGGGTTTTCCGGAGGCGCTCGCGTTAGCCGGTTCCGGCCAGGCCTTCAAGGTGCAGATCCAGCCAGAGTGACGATGCCCGTGGGGTGCGTAAACGCGTCCGTCATGCCGCACGGGCGTATTCGTGGACAAGCCCGCCGAGTAGGTCACGTCGGTGGATGTGGTCGGGCGGGTTGGAGCTGACGAGATGCAAGTGACGGCTCGGCATCGGCGGTCTCAAGTCGAGCGCGCGGTGGGGCCTGTGGGTGTTGTAGTGGTCGACGTAGACGCGCAAGACGCGCTCGAGTTGTCTGCGGCTTGCGATCAGGAGCCAGTCGAGGCAGTCGCGGCGAATCGTGCCGACCCAGCGCTCGGCGAAGGCGTTCGCGTTCGGCGCGCGAAACGGGATGCGGACGATCTCGACGCCCTCGCTCTTGAAGATATGGTCGAAGGCGGGGCTGAACTTGCTGTCGCGGTCGTGCAGCAGGAAACGGATCGGTGTCCCTCGGTCCGGGAGTGACCAGGCAAGCTGGCGCGCTTGCTGGGTCAGCCAATCTCCGTCCGGATTCGGAGTGCAGCCAGCGAGGTGCACTCGCCGGCTGCCAAGCTCGATGAAGAAGAGCACGTACAGGCGTCCGAGCCAGAGCGTCTCGACGGTGAAGAACTCGCAGGCGAGCATCGAGGCTGCGTGCGCGCGCAGGAACTCGCGCCAACTGAGCCGCGCCCGGCCGTCGGCGGGAGGCACGCCGGCCTCGCGAAGGATCTTCGCGACACTCGTCGGCGAGACGCGCACGCCGACGCCTGCCAGCTCGCCGACGATCCGCTGGGAACCCCAGCGCGGGTTGTCACGGGCAAGACGGAGGACGAGCTCATGGATTTCTTCCGACACAGCTGGCCTGCCCGGTCGCCGCCCGGCGTGTGTCCACCGCCTCCGTACGAGCTGGCGATGCCAGCCAAGCAGCGTCTCCAGGCGGACGAAGAAGGACGGCCGGCTCGCTCTGCTCAGCAGCCGACTCGCCGCAGCCAGGAACACTCGGTCGGGCTCCTCGAGACGCGGACGAGCCACCTGACGGCGAAGAACCGCCAGCTCGTGTCGAAGCACCACGATCTCGAGCTCTTTGAACTCACGCGAGCGCAACCCGAGCGCCGTCACCGCAAGCGCCCGTCGGAACAGCAAGTACAGCAGCGATACGACCAAGCGCCGACCTCCCTCCACGAGACAGAGACGAACCCGAGTCATGGTGCGAAGCGAGCTTGCGCGCCACAGCAGCAGATGGATTTACGCACCCCACGCCCTCGCCCTCATGGCTCAGGGCTACTCGAACGCGGCCATCGCCGCCATGCTCGTCGCCACCGAAGCCACCGTCGTCAAGCACATCCGCAACATCTTCGACAAGCTCAACCTGCCCGAAAGCCACGACCAGCACCGCGGCCTGCTCGCCGTCCTTATCTACCTTCAAGAAGAGAACCGGCTCGAGACGCTTCGCAGTGGCGACGGACCGCGGGCTGCGCAGTGGGCTCGCTCGCGAGGACGAGCAGGGCAACGGCCTCAGTGGTCAGCGGCTTGGCTGCGGGGGCACCTAGGACGTGTCTCCTAAGAACTCCCGCCGCCAGGGGCCGGCGCAACTCGCCCGAGAGCTCGGTGCGTCCTTCGATGGGTCTCGCTGTTCGGGCTGGATGACGAACGCAACGCTGCGAGCTCAGCCCTCAGCTCACCGCCTTCTTCACGAGCGCGCCGATCTTCTTCTCTTCGGCGCGGGCGAGCTTCTTCAGTGCGAAGGAGGTCGGCCAGATGTTGCCTTCGTCGAGGTTCGCGTCAGGCTGGAAGCCGAACGTGGAGTACCTCACCTTGAACTTTGATGCGGCCTGGAAGAAGCAGACGACCTTGCCGTCCTTGTTGGCGTACGCGGGCATCCCATACCAGGTCTTCGGCGAGAGGGCCGGCGCCGCCTCTTTGATGAGCGCGTGGAGCCGCTCCGCCATGCGGCGATCCGCTTCAGGCATCTCGGCGATCCTTGCGAGCACGTCGCTCTCGCCGTCTGCCTTGCGCCGGCCGCGGCGCGCTTCCGCCTTCAGCTCTTCGGCGCGCTCCTTCATCGCCGCCCGCTCCTCGGCGCTGAATCCGCTCGACTTCCTATTGCTCGCGGCGCCCTTGGTGGACTTCTGCGCGCGGCCCTTCTCTGTCGCTCTCGTCTCAGCCATTGAGAACCTCCCTTTCTGTCCTGAAACAGCCCAGGAACATTGCCAGCCGGGTCGCTAACGGTGGGGACGAGGCTGCCGCCACCCACGTCGCGCACGGGCTCGTTTGACTCCCTCGGTGGAAGAGCCCGTCACGGTCACTCCTGGTCCACCTGGTCGTCGTTTGGTCAGATCCCGCGGAGCGCGCGGGTCTAGGTGTATGGCACGCGGCGCGGGACGAACGTGACATGGATCACACTCCATCGGGCGACGCTGTGGGTGTTTGAGAAGAACGGGGTTACGGATGGAGCCGTGGGCTGAGCTCCGAGGGGCGAAAATCTGGTATCGGACGGACGGAGCCGGCGAGCCGGTGTTCCTTCTCAATGGCGGTCTGACCGACAGCAACAACACTGCTGCCTCCCCGTCGGCCCGCGGGCAACGCTCGACTCCCCCCGGCACGACGAAGAACTCGTCAGGGTCGAGGTCGACGTCGCGGTCTCGCAACTTGATGGTCGGGTGTCCGCGGAGGACGAGGAAGAAGTCGTCGGTGTCTTCGTGCTTGTGCCAGACGAATTCGCCTCTAACCTTGATGACCCGCAGATCGTTTTCGTTGAAGCGGCCAAGGTCTTCGGCTGCCAGTGCGCGTCGAACAAGTCGAGCTCTCGCGCAAGTTGTCCCTTCTCGTGCAGTGGCACCTCCCGGCGTTGCGGCTGACGTCGCGGACACGACCGTCGTGTGGACGTCGCGATCGTTTCGCATCACCCATCCGATCGCACGCCCTATCAGCACACGGCTTCTCGCCGGCTGTCGCCGGAACGGGTAGACGGGCCTGTCGCGGGCGTCTTTCACGCGGTTCGCGCCTTCCGGCGAGCCGGTTCGAGCGCGAGGCGCTGGAAGAGAGCGGCGGGGAATCTTCCGGTGCGGACGAGCGCTCGGTCGACGCGGCGGTCCACGGCGGCTGAGGCAGCTCGAACGCTTCGGGCTGAGACCCAGCGTAGGTCGTAGATCCACATCCGGCCCTGGGGTCGTAGCACCCGGTTGAGCGAGGTGATCACGGCGCCGACGTTGCTCCAGTGGTGCAGGCTTGCGCTCGAGACGACCATGTCGATCGAGTTGTCGGCCAGCGGCAGGTCGGCGAGATCGGCGACCGTGAACTCGACCCGCTCGGTGAGGTTCTCTCGCTTGGCGTGGCGTGTCGCTACGTCCACCATGCCGGGCTCCAGGTCGATCCCGTGGAGACGCAGATCCGGTCGCCGCTTGGCGATTTCGACCGCGAGCCGGCCGCTGCCGCACCCGGCGTCCAACACGACGGCGCCGGTTGGCGCTGCCGCCGCCACGTCCCCCGCGACGCTCCGGTACACGCCCCGGAATATCTTGCCGGCGTGCCGGTCGTAGGCTTCTGCGTCCGTGAAATGGTGGCGGTGGATGATCTTGTTCAGCGCGTTATTCATGGACCGCTCCTCCTTGATGGTCGATTGCTGATCCGCAGGCGTGCTTGAGCGGTCGCCGTCGGCGGCTTGAGCGCTGTTGCGTTCTGGCGCCGCTGCGGCGGCGTGAGGGGGAGGGTGCACCGCAGCGGCGTCCCCAGCGCAAAAGGGACGCCTTGCCGACCGAAGTGCTCGAGCGCTGGTCTCGGCTTGGCTGCTCGTTCGGTCATCAGACCGTTCGCAAGGCTTCGGTCGGGGAGAGGCGGGCGGCGCGCAGGGCCGGGTAGAGGCCGGCGACACCGCCGATCAGAAGTGAGGCGACGAGCCCGCCGAGCGGGGCATAGGTGGGGATGCTGATTGCCCAGCCGCGCGTGAGAGCGTAGCCGGCGGTGACGAGCATGCCGATCAGGGCGCCGGCGAGGCCGCCCAGTGCTGCGAGCAGGAGGGACTCGCTGAGGAATTGGACGGAGATGTGGCGCTTCGCCGCTCCGAGCGCGCGGCGCAGCCCGATCTCGGAGCGGCGTTCGAGGACGGAGATGACCATGACGTTGGCGATCCCGACCCCGCCGACGAGGAGGGCGACGGCGCCGAGACCGAGGAAGAGGGAGGTGTAGGCCGTCTCCGCGGCGGCGCGGGCCTCGATCACGTCGGAGGGGCGGCTGACCGCGACTTCCTCGGGGTTCTCGGGGTTGGCTGTCGCGGGCAGGAGCGTGCGCGTGTCGTCGATTGTGTCGGGGTCCGTGCGGACGTAGATTGCGGTCGCGTCGAGCTCGCCGCCGTGGAGCTGTTCGGCGATCGGAAAGCCGATGAGGGCGGAGCGGTCGATGTCGGGCGCGAGTGGGAGCGGGTCGAGGATGCCGACGACGCTGAACCAGCGCCCGTTGAGGTTGACCATCGGCCCGGCCTTGAGGCTTGTGATCGCCAGTCGCTCGGCGGCGACCGAGCCGAGAACGATCGCCGGGTAGCGGATGTTCGCCTCGTTGAGGAAGACGCCCGTGTTGATCGTTCCGTTCAGGGTGGCGAGCAGGTTGGGGTCAGCGGCGCGCACGCTGATGCCTTTCGTCTGCTCGGCCGGGATGTAGTTGGTGCGCCGGACTGTCTTGTCGGTCATGCGTTCGGTGGCGACCTCCTCGACCGGGTCGAGGCGGGCGACCATTTTCGATGCGGTCCGTGGAAGCGTCGCCGTTTCGCCCAGCAGCGATTCGCCGGGCGTGATCGTGAGCAGGTTGGTGCCGAGCTTGTCGAGCTGGGCGAGTAGGTCGGCCTTGCTCGACTGGGAGATGCCGAGCACGGCGACCATGGAGGCGATCCCGATCGCGATCCCGACGGCGGAGAGGGCTGCGCGCAGGCGGCGGGTGCGGAGACCGATCGAGCCGAGGCGGAGGATGTCGGCGGGAAGGAGGCGGCTGGTCACGTCCATTGGCCGCGCGTCTCGCCGGTGTCGCTTGTGATCAGGCCGTCGTGCATCGTCACCTGGCGGGTCATCGCGGTCGCGACGCTGCTTTCGTGGGTGATGACGACGATCGTCGTGCCCTCGCGGTTCAGCTCCTGGAGGAGGGAGATGATCTCGGCGCCCGAGTGCGAGTCGAGGTTGCCGGTCGGTTCGTCGGCGTAGACGATGGCCGGCCGACCGAGGAGGGCGCGGGCGATCGCGACCCGCTGCCGCTCGCCGCCGGAGAGCTGTGCCGGCTGATGTGTGAGGCGGTGGCCGAGGCCGACGCGCTCGAGCAGCTCGCGCGCGCGGCGCCTGCGCTCGCCGCTTGGGGTGCCCGTGTACAGCAGCCCATTGGCGACGTTGTCGAGGGCGCTCATCCCGTCGAGCAAGAAGAACTGCTGGAAGACGAAGCCGATCGAGCCCGCGCGGAGGGAGGCGAGCTCAGTATCGGCGAGCTTGGCTGTGTTCTGGCTGTCGATCAAGACCTCGCCGCTGCTCGGTCGCTCGAGCGTGCCGGCGATGTGGAGCAGGGTCGACTTGCCCGAGCCGGATGGTCCGGCGATCGCCACCAGTTCGCCGTGCGCGATGCTCAGGTTGACGCCGCGCAGCGCCTCCACGTCGCCGGGATAGGCCTTGGCGACCCCGCGCAGCTCGAGCGCGAGTGCCGGTGCGGCGTGCGTCGCTCGCTCGGCCCCGTGTGCCGAAGTCGTGCTCATGCGGGAACCACGACCAGGTCGCCGGCCTTGACGGCGCCGCGCGCGAGCTGGACGTAGCCGCCGTCCGTAGAGGCCGGGCGTGACCTCGACGACGCTGGTCGTCCCCGCGCGCACGACCTCGACGCCGTAGCGGCCGCCGCGCAGGGCGAGCAGCGCGCTGACCGGAACGGAGAGGGCGTTCTTGGCGCGTTCACTCGTGACGCCGACGTCGACCGGCGCCTGGTCGAGCGTGCCGACCACCGCCGGCTTTTTCGGTCGCACCTCGAAGGGGATCGTCGACGGAGGAGCCGAGCCGCCGGCCATCTGACCGTCGCTCGTCTCGGCCGCGGAGGCGACCTTGCCGACCTTGCTGATCGTGCCGGTCGTTGTCGTGCTGTTGCGGAGGTCGATCGTGGCCTGGTCTCCGACGGTGACGTCTTGCTGGTCGCTGGCGTCGATCTGCGCGGTGACGAGGCGCTGGGTCGAGGAGGTGGCCATCACCCGCGCGCCCGGGCGGACGGGGTCGCCGAGCGAGGCGGCCACGGTTCCGATCCGGCGAACGCCGGGGAGAAAGACGATGTCGCCGAGCTTGACCCGACCGGTGGCGGCGAGTCCGAGGTCTTCCTGCCAGCGTGCGACGGCGGCAGCGGTCGCGGCGTCGAAGCGGTCGTCGATCGTCAGCTCCCGCTCGTCGTCGTAGCCGAGCGCGCCCAGGTTCTGCTCGAGCTGGCGGACGTCGCGGCCGTCGCTCACGCCCTCAGCGAGCGGCCGCCAGGCGGGCCCGCGGCCGGCGAAGAGGACGACCGGGTGCTCGTCGACGCGATAGAGAACGGCACCGGGTCGGAGGACGCGGCCTTCCTCGGGCAGGCTCGTAATCGTCCCCCGGCGGTAGCTGACGAGCGTGCGCGTATCGGAGTAGCCGAGCGTGCCCGAGACGGTGACGCGCTGCACGAGATCGCGGCGGGCGACGATCGCCGTCGCGCTTGGCGCCGACTCGGCGTCCGACTCGGCCGAGCCGAAGACACCAGCCAGCGCGAGTAGTGCCGCCGCCGCTCCGACGACCGCGCCGGCGAGCGCGAGAGCGAGCGCACGCGGGCGCGACCGCGGCAGCCGTCGCCAGATCCTCGTCACCGAAGCCCGGGCCTGGTCGTGCATCAGCTCCCACCCCCATGCACGGGGGCGAGCAGTTGGTTGACGACCGACTGGCAGCGCTGTAGCACCCGCGCCACCCGTGGCGACTCCAGATCGAAGTTTTGGAAGAGCCCGTGCAACCCAGTGAGCACATCACTACCTGGCTGCGGGTCGGGGAACTCGGGGATGCCGTTCGCGCGCATGCAGCGGGACAACTCGAACAACCGGTCCTGCGCGTCCGTGTCCGGCGCCGCCGAGCCAGCGTCGATGCCGGCCGCCTGCGCCTCGGATCGGCAGCTTCCGAGCGCGTCGTCGAGCGCGCTCGGCGACACGCCCGGTGGACGCTCTAGACGGAAGCCGCCGTCGAGCTTGGCGACCGGGTCGGGAAAGCTCGGAACGCCGTTGTCGCGCATGCACCGGGCGAAGTCGAGCAATGCCTGCTCGGCGTCGCCGGCGGCCGCCTCGGAATCGCCCGACCCCGACGAATCCCACACGGTCAGCGAGAGGATGAGCGCCGCCGCGGCGACCGCGGAGACCCCGGCGATGCCGATCGCGAGCTTCCGATGGGCTCGCAGCGCGCTCACGTCGGCTCCAGTGAGGGTGTCCCCGCGGCGCAATGGTGCAAGGTCGCGTGCGGCTCGGGCCGCGGGCATCGCTGTCCGGAAGATTCCGCTGCGGTGCCGTCTCGCTGGCGCGCGGGCTCGGCGGGGGCGGAGGCGGTTGGCATTAGCCGCCGCCTCCGCCGAGGGGGCCGCCGAGCTGGCTCAAGATGGAGTCGCAGCTCGCCATCGCTTTCTGCACCCGCGGCGACTGGAGATCGACCTTGCCGAAGATGCTGCGCAGCGATCCGGTTGCGCTCGGTTTGGGGTCGGGGAAGTCGGGGACGCCGTTCGCGCGCATGCAGCGCGAGAACGCGAGCAGCTGGTCGCGCGCCTCCGGATCCTGCGCCACGGCGCCCGGGTCGACCCCGGCCGCCCGCGCCTCCGACTGGCAGCTCGCGAGCGGGTCGTCGAGTGCACTCGGCGGCACGCCCTGTGGCCGCTCGAAGCCGAAGCTGCCGTCGGACTTGGCGACCGGGTCGGGGAAGCTCGGCACGCCGTTGTCGCGCATGCACTGCGCGAAGTCGATCGCCGCCTGCTCGGTCTCGCTCGTGGTCGCCGCGGAGTCGCTCGAGTCCGAGGAGCTGCAGGCGCTGAGGGAGAGGACAAGCGCCGCCGCCAAGGCGACCACGAGGATCCGTTTCGGGGCTCGGAGTGCGTTCACTTCGGCTCCCGTGAACGCGTGCTCTCTGCCGAGCGATCGTGCGAGCTCGAGGGCTGTTCGGGCCGTGCGCGTCTTCGCCGCCACCGGACGAGGCCGAAGACGACGAGCGCGATTGCCACCAATGCCGCCAGCATCACCACGTGGGCGGCCGGGGGATTGTGTTCCTGCGCGGCAACCAGCCCGGCGGCGAGGATCTCGCCACTCATGGTTCCTCGGTTCGTTCCGACACCTGCCGGTGCAGGTCGGTTGTTGTGCTGGTCGCGCTCATTCGACGTCGCGGCGCAGGGTCGCGCGCCAGCCGGCGGCGGACGCGGCGGCGGCGTAGAGGACGAGGAGGAGCGCGCCCGCGGCGGCGGAGAGTTCGTCGCTGTTGCCGGCGAGCGCGAGTCCGGCGCTGCCGGGCAGGAGGCGGCCGAAGTCGGGGACGAACGATTCCGAGGTGCTCTCGACGAGGAACATCCAGGCGCACAAGCCGACCAGGGCAGCGACCTGGTTGCGGATGAGGGCGCCGACGCCGACCCCGGCCACGGCCCATAGCGCGGCCGCCGTCGCTCCGCCGGTCAAAAGCTGGAGGTAGTCGCCGCCGGTGAGTTCGTTGTCGATCCCGCGGGCGGCGAAGGCGACGGTCGCGTCGGCGGCCATCAAGAGCTCGGCGAGCAGGCCGAAGACGATCCCGACCAGGGCGCTGATCGCGAGCTTGGCGGCGAGCACCGGGCTGCGGCGCGGGGTGACGAGGAAGGTGGGGCGGATCGTGCCGTAGCGGAGCTCGGCCGTGATCGCGATCGCGCCGGCGAGGCCGGCGAAGAGCATGCCGGCTCGGCTGCCGACCTGGAAGAT
>JBKPGE010000222.1:0-2485 GCA_046729215.1 Actinomycetota bacterium
CGCTGGCCAGCGGTCGGATGTACGAGCCCATCACCGTCGAAAGCAACGAGGCGGGGACGGTCGCGGACATCACCGTGCCGATCAAGGGGAACGGCACGGACGACGAATCGAACGCGTCCCTGGCCGTCCTTCGCGACGAGATCGTGCCCACGACCGTTGGTGCGCTTCCGGATGCCGAGGCCGGCGTCACGAGTCTCACCGCCCAGTGGATCGACGGCGCCAACGAGCTCAAGTCGCACCTGCCGCCGGTGGTGGCGTTCGTGCTCGTGTTCGCCTTCCTGCTCATGCTCGTCGCCTTCCGCTCGCCGGTGATCGCCGCGAAGGCGATCGTGCTCAACCTGCTCTCGGTTGGCGCCGCCTACGGCGTGCTGGTGCTCGTCTTCCAGCACGGCGTCGGCAAGGGCCTACTCGGGTTCAGCTCAACGGCCGGAATCGAGCCGGTGGTCCCGCTGCTTCTGTTCGTGATCCTCTTCGGGCTGTCGATGGACTACCACGTGTTCCTCCTGAGCCGCATCCGGGAGGCGGTCCAGCGCGGCGCGTCCACGGACGAGGCCGTGTCGCACGGAATCAAGACGACCGCGGGCGTGGTCACGAGTGCGGCGATCGTCATGGTGTTCGTCTTTGGGGTGTTCATCGCGCTCTCGCTGCTCTTCTTCAAGCAGTTCGGCGTCGGGCTCTCGGTGGCGATCCTGATCGACGCGACGATCGTTCGCGGAATCCTCTTGCCGGCATCGATGAAGCTGCTCGGCGACTGGAACTGGTACCTCCCGAGCTGGCTCGAATGGCTGCCTCGCTTCGACGTTTCCGAAGGCGAGGCTCCGCCCGAGACCCCGCCGACCCCCGTCTCTGCGTAGACCGATGTCAACCCCCCGGCCTTGACGGCCCGGGGGGTCAGGCCGTTTGCCAGAGCGCGTCGTCGCCAAGCGGGATGCGCTCGGCCGTTCCGCCGGCGACGAGCTCGAGCAGTCTTGCTTCCGCGGCGTTTCGGTCGGGCTCGTCGTTGCCGCGCACCAAGAGCTCGGCGACCTCCTGGGTCGTCAGGCCGTCGGGGAACTGCTCCAACAACGGCGCCGGACCATCAGGCGCAGCGCGGCGGTCGAGAGCCGGGTCGAGGTTGACGAGAAGCACGTCGTAGGCCTCGGTCGGCTGCCAGCCTCCGGCGACGAGCCGTTGTCCCTCGCGCGCGAAGACGATGGAGGGAGCGGTGAAGCGCACCGGCCCATCCGTCTTCGCGGTCTTGCCTTGCAGCTCGGCCGCCGAGCCCCCGGCCTCCCGTGACTCGGCCTTGTCACGCTCGTAGGCATCGGTCACGGCGGGATCGTCCAGCATCGAGACGATCGCGTTTCCGTCAACGCCTTCGAGACGGTCGAGGACGGCCGTGAGCGCCGCGTCGTCCTCGAGCACGAGCGGAGTCGTGAAGTTCGCCAGCTGCAGGGCGCGGAAGACGCGCCACTCGCTTCCGGGATCGACCAGCCGGGCGGCCACGACCGCCCGGCACGCGCGTCCCGTCGCGCTCACGCGGGCCTTGGGTGACGGCGAGAGGGGCATACCGAACCGACGGAATCGGGTCTGGCCGAGCGCGCTCCGAAGCGGCGTGTAACCGCGCGCGACGTACTGCTCGGCTGACTCCGTCAGGCCGATCAGCACGAGCCGCCAATCGAGCTGTGTCCCGTAGCGCCACTCGAGCACCCGAAAAGCTGGGTTCGCCGAATACGCCCAGGGGCAGCCCGGATCGTTGTACAGCGACGTCGTGATCGCCCGTTTTCGATCGGAGCGGGCTTCAGCCGTATTGGTGAGCGTGGTCGCAGACATCCTGGGCGACCCAAGGATAGGCGTCGCACTCCTACCCAGGTCGGAGCCCGAATCGTCGGTGGGTCGCAGGCCGAACGCGGCCTTTGGACGATGCCCGCGCGTCGGCACTCGCATAGCGTCGGGCCATGGACGCGACACGGAAAGGAGACGGCCTGGAAGCCTCGGCGACCCGTAGCTTCACGCCGGCGCGAATCGATCGGCGTCAACCCACCCGGCAACTTCCTCCGGGACGCAAAGACGACGGGCGAACAGATCGACCGCTACGCCGCGCTCTGCGCAGAGGACGCGTCCTGCCGGAGCCGTACGCCCGACCTCGCGGCTTCGATCCACTCGGCCAACGAGCGCATCCCGGGCCGCTGGTGGTTCCTGCCGATCAGGGAGGGCAACGTCAGGCTCGGCGCCTTCTTCGGCGTGATCCACGCGACCACGGAGGGCGCCGGGCCGCTTGCGGCGCCGTGGACGATCGACACGCTCCTCGATGCCGACAAAGGCGACGGAAGTGGTGCGTGGCTCCTGTCGCTGATGACGCAGACGATCTTCCCGCGCGTGCAGGTGTGGGGCGACGTCGCCGCGGTCGGGAGGAGCGACGCCGCTTACGCCCGGCGCTTCTTCGCGGCGCACGCCGATCGTGGATCGGTGATTGGCAGCCCCGGCACCGACTTCCTCATGGCCG
>JBKPGE010000223.1:0-11326 GCA_046729215.1 Actinomycetota bacterium
CCCGTGGAACGTGCCGTACCCGCCCGGGTTCGTGATCGTGAACGTGCCGCCCTGCACCTCCTCGGGCGTGAGCTTCTTGTTCCGCGCGCGCTCGGCGATTTCGGTCACCGCCTGCGCCATCCCGAGCAGGTTCAGGCCCTCTGTGTGCTTGACGACCGGGACGATGAGGCCCTTGCCCTCTGCGAGCTCGACGGCGAAGCCGAGGTTGACCCACGGCCGGGTGACGATCTGCTCGCCGCGGATCTCGCCGTTGATCCACGGGTAGCGCTTGAGCGTCTCGACGACGGCTCGGGCGACGAAGATCAGGTACGTCGGGTTGACGCCGTACGTCTTCTGGTACTCAGGCTTGAGCTTGTTGCGGATCTCGACGACGCGTGACATGTCGACCTCGATCGCACTCGTCACGTGGGCGGCTGTGTCGAGGGAGCGGCGCATGTGCTCGGCGATCCCGCGCCGCATCGCGTTCATCGGCTCCATTTGCTCCCCGGCGGCGACAGGCTCCGGCGGCGCTTCGGCGACGGGTGCAGGTGCCGGCGGAGGCGTAGGCGCCGGAGCCTCGGCCGGTGCCGGAGCGGGTGCGGGCTCGGGTGCAGCGGCAGGCGCTGGAGCCTCGGTCGGCGGAGCGGCAGCAGCGCCCGACTCGACGAACTGGAGAATGTCCTTCTTCGTCACGCGTCCGCCGCGACCCGTGCCGGGGACGCTCGAGACGTCGACGCTGTGCTCGGCGGCGATGCGGGCTACGACCGGCGAGACGAAGCTCTTCGCGTCCTGCTCCCCATTCGTGGGCGCTGCGGCCGGCTGCGGAGCCGGAGCGGGCGCAGGGGCAGGAGCCGGAGCGGGCGACTCGGCGCTCGACGGAGCCTGGGCCTCGGCCGCAGCCTCCGCCGTCGCAGGCTCGGGCGGAGCCTCGGGCTCGGCCGCTGGTGCACCGTCCTCTCCGCCGATCACCGCCAGCTTCGTCCCGACCTCGACCGTCTCGCCTTCAGGAACGAGGATCTGAGTCACCACGCCGCTGGCGGGGCTCGGAACCTCGGTGTCCACCTTGTCCGTCGAGATCTCGAGCAGTGCCTCGTCGGCCTCGACCTGCTCGCCCTCGCTCTTCAGCCACTTGGTGATCGTCCCCTCGGAGACGGAGACGCCCATCTGGGGCATCACGACGTCGACGGCTTCAGTCGTGGCCATACGACTCAGTACTCAGCCAATTCTCGGAGTCCTGCGGCCACGTCTTCCACCTGGGGGATGAACGCCTTCTCGAGCGGCGGCGAGATCGCCGCGACGATCGCGGAGGAGGCGTTCGAGCACCTCGATGCGCCGATCAAGCGGATCGCGGCGCCGGACTCCCCGGTGCCGTTCTCCCCACCGCTCGAGAAGGCGTTCATTCCGCAAGTAGAGGGAGTGACCGCAGGGATCCGAGAGCTCGCTGAGTATTGACCGATGGAGGCGCTTCCCGCGACATCGCGAATGACCCAAGCCGTAGAGACGTCACTTCAGGACGCGTAGCGTTGTCCACGCCTACTGCTGTCGACGTTGTGATGCCCCAGATGGGCGTGTCGGTTTCCGAGGGGACGATCACGAAGTGGCTGAAGCAGGAAGGTGAGGAGATCCAGGCCGACGAGCCGCTGCTCGAGATCTCGACCGACAAGGTCGACACCGAGGTGCCGAGCCCCGGCTCGGGCGTCGTGCAGCAGATCCTCGTCCAGGAAGGCGAGACCGTGGAGGTCGGGACGAAGCTGGCCGTGATCGGAGCACCGGGAGAAGCTCCGGCCGAGGCGCCGTCGACTGACGGCGCGGCCGCGGAGCAGACGACAACGGAGGCAGCCGCGGAGACAACGGCGGCCTCGAGCGCGGAAACCCCTGCTCCGACGGCTCCCGAAGCTCCGACACCGCAGCCGGAACCTGAAGCGGCGCCTGCGCCTGAACCTGCGCAGCCCGCCGCGCCCGATGTCAGCGGCGACGGAAAGAGCTTCGTCTCGCCGGTTGTCGCCCGCATAGCCTCCGAGCACGATGTCGACGTCGCTCAAGTGCCCGGAACCGGCCGTGGGGGACGGGTAACGAAGAAGGACATCCTGAGCTTCATCGAGACCGGCGCACAGGCCGCCGCGCCCGCTGCCCCGGCGGAGCCCGCAGCGGCGCCGCCTGAGGCGCCGGCCGCTCCTCCCGCTCCCCCCGAGCCGGAGGCAGCACCTCCTCCGCCGCCGCCCGCAGCTCCGGCTCCGGCTCCACAGCCGCCGGTCGCCGCACAGCCGCCTCAGCCCGAGGCCGGCGCCGGCGAGATGGAAGAGCCGATGACGGCGATGCGCAAGGGCATCGCCGAGCACATGCGCCGCTCGCTCGACACATCGGCCCATGTCACGAGCGCCATCGAGGTGGACATGTCGAAGGTCGTCGCGCTCCGGGAGAAGCTGAAGCCCGAGTACCAGAAGAGCTACGGCGTCAACCCGACCTACCTGATCTTCGTCGCCCGCGCGGTGGTCGAAACGTTGAAGGACTACCCCTGGATCAACGGCGAGATCCGCGGCGACAAGATCATCACGCGCAACTACGTCAACCTCGGCTTCGCCGTCGAGTTGGCCGACGGCAAGGGCCTCATCGTCCCCGTTGTGAAGCAGGCCGACGGCCTGAACCTGCTCGGACTGGCCAGGTCGGTGACGGATATCGCAGAGCGCGCCCGGAACAAGCAGCTGATGCCGGATGAGGTCCAGGGCGGCACGTTCACGATCACGAACCCGGGCGGCTACGGAACCTTCCACGGCACGCCCGTGATCAGTCAGCCGCAGGCGGCGATCCTCGGAACCTATGCACTCGTGAAGCGCCCGTGGGTCGTCCAGGACGAGCTCGGCAAGGACGTGATCGCAATCCGGCCGATCATGAACCTCACGCTGACGTACGACCATCGCCTGGTTGACGGAGCCCTCGCAGGCCGGTTCTTGCGCGACCTGAGGCAGCGGCTCGAGTCCTGGGGCGAGTCGGACTACTAGGACAACCCTGGGACGAGCCGGGCTGGCTCGGCCAGGCGACTGCCTGGATCGACCAACGGGTTCAGCGGACCGGCGAGGTCGAGGTGATGTTGACCCGCCCGTGGTCGGCGATCGTCCGGGTGCCGACTGCGGCGGGAGACGTCTGGTTCAAGGAGAACGCGCCGGCAACGGCATTCGAGCCTGCGCTGACGGAGCTGCTGATCCGTCGCCGCCCGGACTCGCTTCCCGAGCTGATCGCCTGGGACGGCCCGCGCATCCTCACGAAGGACGCAGGGCCAAGGCTGCGCAACGTGCTCGACGCGGGTGAGACGCGGCCCTCGTGGGAGGAGCTCCTGCCGCTCTACGCGGAACTGCAGATCGACTTCATGAACCTGGTCGACCAGGCGCTTGCCTTCGGGACGCCCGACGATCGACCCGAGCTGCTGCCGGAGCGGTACGCACTACTCGGCGGCGATCGCAGCGAGCCGGTGGACGCCGCCGCCCAGCGGCTCGCGAGCTCGATCCCGCCCACCGTCGTGCACATGGAGGCGCACGACGGCAACATCTTCGTCCGCAGTAGACAGCCGGTCTTCATCGACTGGGCCGAGGCTGTTGTCACCCATCCCTTCGTCGGGCCGTTGCTCGCGCTTCGTTCGGCGACAGATCGCTTCGGCTACGAGCCGGGCTCGCCGGAGGTCGAGCAACTGCGCGATCTCTACCTCGAGCCGTTCACGAGGTTCGCTCCGCTCGCCGAGCTTCGCGAGCTCTTCGCCGCCGGCTATCTGCTCTTCCCGATCTCACGAGCCGACGTCTGGCGGCGCACGCTCGAGGGGCAGCCCAATCAGGTCCTGGAGCAGTTTGGCGACCCGATCAAGGGCTGGCTCGAGATCCTCGGTGAGCTCGTGGACGGCACTACGAAGCTTGGCGGCGCCTGACGCCGTCCGGACGGGTATAGGATCCCCGATCCAAATGCGGCGCCTCCTCGCTTCCCAGACGCTGCTCGTCACCCTGCTCGGCCTGGCCATGGCCGCCTGCGGCGGCGACGGCGGCGAAAGCGAAGCCGAGCGGGAAGCAGAGCGCGGACGAAGCGAAGCCTTCGCGCCGATCTGCGAGATGACCGCAATGGGTGGCCCCACGGGCCTCCCAACCGATTTTCCGGTTCCTGCCGAGGTCACGTTCGTGAAGTCGGAGAAGGCGGGGCCCTCGCGCATCGCGGAGGGCTACGCCGAGGACGATCTCGAGAGCCTCTACAACGAGTGGCACGACCAGTTCGAGTCGAGTGACTACAAGATCACTTTCGACGAGCGCGAGGAACACGACGCGGAGATCTCGTTCGAAGGCGGTGGGCAGAGCGGGCAAGTCAAGCTCGCCGACGAGTGCGGCGAGAGCGGCCGCGTCTACGCCCGCGTCACGAGCCGTCCCACCGGCTAGCCTCAGGACATGTCACCGCTCCAGGGAAGCTGCCAGTGCGGCGGCGTCGCCTTCGTGGTCAGCGAGCCGTTCACCGTCCTGTCGTTCTGTCACTGCGCGACCTGCAAGAAGATCTCGGGCGGAGTCGGGACGGCGAACGGCAGGGTTCGCACGGAGGCGATCCGGATCACCCGCGGAGAGGATCTCGTCCGGACGTACCAGCCCGACGAAGGGAGCGCGAAGACGTTCTGCTCAGTGTGCGGCTCGAATCTCTTCGGCGGCGGCTGGCCCAAGTCCGAGCACACGAGCGTGCGGCTGAGCGCGATTGATTCACCGTTCGAGCAGCGGCCCGAGCGGCACATCTACATCCGGTCGGTCGCACCCTGGGAGACGCTCCCGAATGACGGACTGGAGCGGTACGAGGCAGCAAGGTCATGAGCCGCGGCGCCTACCTGCTGAATCTCGGGACCGTTCCCTACCTGGAGGCGTGGAAGGTGCAGCGGTCCCTCGCGGGCGCTGTGTCACAGGGCGCGATTCCCGACACCGTCATGCTCCTCGAGCACCCGCCCGTCATCACGCTCGGGCGGCGCGCCGACACTGCCGAGCTCCACGTGCCCGACGGCGCCGAGGTCGAGATCGTGGAGACCGATCGAGGCGGCAAGTCGACCTACCACGGCCCAGGACAGCTCGTCTGCTACCCGATCCTCGACCTCACCCGTCACGGAGAGGACGTCAAGAAGTACTGCCGCGATCTCGAAGAAGCGTTGATTCGCACGCTCGGCGCCGTGGAGGTGCGGGCGACGCGCATCGAGGGGCTGACTGGGATCTGGCTGGAGCGGCCGCCGAGGAAGATCGCTTCGATCGGCGTTCACATCTCGAAGTGGGTCACAACCCACGGCTACGCCCTCAACGTCGACCTCGACCCGGCACCGTTCACCGAGTGGATCACCGCCTGCGGGCTCGAGGACACCGCCTTTACGACCATCGCGAGTGAGCTCGCGCGGGCGGTGTCGGTGGACGAAATGCGCCCCCACGCGGCAGCGGCGCTCGAAGAGGTCTTCGGCGTCGCCTTCGAGGAGTTGCCGGCCGAGGACGGCCACGGCCTCTGGCCGCAGCCGCTGCACGAAAAGCTCGCTGTCTAGAAGTCCGGGAGCCAGCCGTCCTGGTAGGCGGTGCGGCTCGACTTCGGGAAATCGGCGTAGGCCTCGCTCGGGTCAGCGGTCCCCTTCTTCACGGACACGCCGTGTTTGACGGCGGTTTTCGAGACCGGGTAGACGAGCCCCTTGCGGGGCAGCCCACGCCCGCCCACCGCGAGCACAACCGCGGGCTCATTCCCTGAGGCGACGATCATGTGGTGGGTCTGCGGCGGAGAGTGGAAGAAATCCCACGTCTTCAGCTCGCGCTCCTCGTCCTCGACGATCAGGGTGCAGGTACCGGCGAGGACGAGGAAGCCCTCCTGCGCGTTCTCGCGGTGGTAGAGGCCGATGCCCTGCCCGGGCTCGAGGACGCTGAGGTTGATGCCGAGTTGGCGGAAGGGCCGTTTGCCCTCGAAGTCGCAGTTGTTCCCGAACGGCCCGAAGTTGCGCCAGCGCGCGTCGCGTGCGTTGACGACGAACCACCCGTCGACGTCCGCGACGAGGCCGAACTTCGTTTCCCTGAGCGGCGCCTCGGGCACCGGCCGGAGTCTAAAGCCGGAGCTCACCCGTAGACTTCCGGACGTGAAGTCGCTGCCTGTCTCCGACCGCCCTCGCCGGCCGCCGTGGATGAAGGTCCGGGCGCCAAGCGCCGATTCCCAGTACTTCGACGTCCGCAAGCTGATCCACGGCGCGAGCCTCCACACGGTCTGCGAGGAGGCTCGCTGCCCGAACATCGCTGAGTGTTGGGGGCGGGGGACAGCGACCTTCCAGATCCTCGGCGACACGTGCACACGGGCTTGCCGCTACTGCTACGTCCACTCGGGGCGGCCCGAGCATCCGCCCGACCCGCTCGAGCCGCTGCGGCTGGCGAACACGGCGGCGCAGATGGGGCTCGAGCACGTCGTCGTGACGTCTGTCGACCGGGACGACCTCCACGACCGCGGCGCCGGACACTTCGCCGCGACGATCCGCGCGCTCAAGCGTAAGGCGCCGCAGGTGAGCGTCGAGGTGTTGACGCCCGACTTCCTCGGTGTCGAGGAGGAGGCGCTGCGAGTCGTGCTCGCCGAGCGCCCGGAGGTCTTCAACCACAACATCGAGACCGCCCGCCGGCTGCACAGGAGCATGCGCGGGGCCAAGGCGTCCTATGACACGGCGCTCTGGCTGCTACGCCGCGCGAAGGAGCTCGCCGACTATCGGGTGCTGACGAAGTCCGGGATCATCGTCGGTCTCGGGGAGACGAACGACGAGGTCGTCGAGACCATGCGCGATCTCCGGGCGCATGGCGTGGACGTGGTCACGATAGGCCAGTACCTGCAGCCCTCGGCGAAGCACGTGACGATCGACCGCTGGGTGCATCCGGACGAGTTCCGCTGGTTCCGTGAGCAGGGCGAAGCGCTAGGGTTCGGCTCCGTGTTCTCAGGACCGCTCGTACGTTCGAGTTACCGCGCCGACGAACAGCGCCACGCGGCCGAGACGGGACGAGGGGCAGTGGCGTATTGATCGCCTTCTTTGCAGTCGCCCTTGTCCTTGCGCTGCCGTTCACCTTGAGCGGTGGCGGCTCCCCAGAGGGAGGATCCGCCGCGAAGCCGCAGCTCCGAGTCGCGGGCGGGACGCCATTCGGCGTCGTCGGCACCGGCTTTCAGGCGGGTGAGACTGTTCGGGTGACCATGCGCGCGGAGGGCGATTCTGTGTCGGCGACCGACGTGGCGAGCGCCACCGGCCGGATTACGGTGCGCCTTCCGCGCATGAAGCTCGGGGAGTGTCCGATGTACGTGATCGGCGCCAGAGGCAACAAGGGAAGCCGCGCCGGCCTTCGCAGTGTTCCCCGTCCCTGCGGCGTCGACCCGGGCCGCGCTCCCTAGAGAGCCGAAGGGCCGCCCGGAGGCGGCCCTTCGAATCGGCGTTTGGTCTCGCGGGTCTACGGCAGCTTCAGCGTCCATGCGCCGAAGCCGTGTGTCGTCACGTACATGACGCGTCGGTTCTGATCGATCACGAGGTTCGGGACCGGCGTCACCGGCAAACCGGGCTTGGCCGACGTCCAACCAGTGCGCGAGTTCACGCGCCTGATGAGGCCGAAGTCCGTCCCGGCGTAGAGAACGCCCTTCTTCTCGTCCCGTTCGATGGTCGCGACCGGCAGATCGCCGAGCGCGTGCGGCCCGGCGCCGTCGAGGTTCGTGAATGTCGCGACGCCGCTCGACGGGTTGAACTGCACGTCGAAGATGTGACCCGGCGTCGCCGGCGTCACGGCGTTGTAGCCGCTGTATGTGATGTTGGCGTGATACGGATCCGACGGGTCGACGTAGATGTCCGAGGGATACCGCGGCGGGTCGACCTCCGATGTCTGGTCGATCCGCTTCCAGACGATGGAGGCGGCGTTAGCTGCGCCGGCGTTCGTGGTGATGAAGATCCGCCCGGCGCTGGTTCCCGCCCAGACGACGTTCCGGTCTGACGGTGCCGGCGTGTTCATCGAGATGAGGCCGCCGGAGCGATCCTCGCCCCAAGGGTACGGCGCCGGACAGGGCACCGTCCAGGGGTCTCCCGGCGTGGCGGCCGGTGGACACGCGGCTGCCGGGCCGTAGGTGAGCCGGCCGAGGTGGCCCGGGTCGCCCATCGCCTTCCAGTCGTCGCACACGTCGATCGCCGGCTCGTACGTGCCGTTCTCGTCGATGTCGCCGTCGCCGATCCAGAGGTTGCAGTGCTCCTTCACGGCCGCGTACGGGAAGGCGGGATTGACGCCGCCGTTCAGCGAGCGGAAGACGTGCTCACGGCCGGTGAACATCAGCTTGCTGACCCGCGGGTGGAAGAGCGTCGGGGCGCTGAACGCCACGAGCTCGCGGTTGTAGCGGAACGGTGCTGCCCCCGTGGTCAGAAGCGTGTCGGCGATCCAGAACCCGGCCTGCTGGTTTCGCGGCTCGTCCAGAGCGGCAATCGAGCCGTTCTGCCACGAGAGCATCGAGTAGTCCGCATCCGCCGCGTCGAAGCCGTTGTACATGCCGTCGGCGACGAACGTCTGGATCCACGTCTTCGTCCCAGGAACCCGCATCCACGAACCGTTGTCCTGCGCTCCCGCGGCGAGCTCGCCCGGGCGGTTCGGGTTGTAGGTCATCTGGTAGAAGTGGAGCGTGTTGAGTCCCTCGTTGATGGACTCGAGCCGCTCCGGGATCCGGCTCGTGACCGCCTGACACGTCGCGAGGAAGGTCCCCGTCAAATGGTGCACACTGGTGCAGTCGCCCGAGTCGTCGACGAAGTTGCCGTTCGAGCGAATGACCCCGCCGTCGCTCGTCTCGATGAACTGCTTCCAGTCGCTCGGGTTTGTGATGATCGAGTGCTGGTCAGGATGGATCCCGTGCGGCTGGAGATTGTCCGCCGCGTCATAGGTCATGTCGGTGAACGACGCGCCGGCGTTCGTGGACAGCAGCACCGCACGGCCATTCGAAGTACCGGGTGGGATTGGTGGATTCGTGCTCCCGCCAGTCTCGCCGTACCTGTTCGCGCCGAGCAGGTAGACCGTGTCGGGGTTGTGGGCCGATCCGTCGGCCTTCTTCGGCACGTAGACGTAGTTGTCGTAGTTGCACTGTGGGTCGCAGTACGCGGTGCTCGTGTTGTTCGTGAGCTCGGTAAACGTCGGAGTCCCGGTGCGGACGCTGTCGCTTCGGAAGAACCTGGCGGTCAGGCTCCCGCCGCCACCAGCGCCGACGTACATCCGTGTAGCGCCGTTCGGGAGAGCGACGACATCGAACTCGGCCCGCTCGACACCCGCTCCAGAGGCCGGGTCGATGGGGGCGGCCAGCGGCGCGAAGATCTGCACCCACGTGCCGGGGTCACCGTTCGAGTTCGACCGCCAGATCCCCTTTGCGAAGAAGGAG
The DNA here is from genome assembly GCA_046729215.1 of Actinomycetota bacterium. Lineage (GTDB taxonomy): Bacteria > Actinomycetota > Thermoleophilia > Gaiellales > Gaiellaceae > JACDAN01. The sequence goes on from JBKPGE010000223.1 coordinate 9,370, forward strand.
GCATAGACGGTGTTCGGATCGACCGGGTCGACCTTGACGCGACGAGCGCCGCGCGGCGAGCACGGCGTCTGCCCGAGAAAGACCTCCCTCGGGGTCGATGCGGTGCAGTTCGTCGTGTTGCCCTGGCTGACGAGGTCGAACGTCGAGCCGCCGTCGGTCGAGCGCCAGAGGCCGAAGTGCGGAGCGCCCGGGATGTCGGCGCCGCGGTTGACGCCCGTGCAGCAGGTGCTGCTCATCCCGCGCGAGCCCTGAGCACCCGATGCGACGAAGATCGTCGACGAGGCGCCTGGCTTCACTTCGATCGCGCCGATGCCGCGGCCGCTGAAGTATTGGCCGCCGAGCGGGCCCCTCCAGTGGTCGCCGCCGTCCGTCGACTTGTAGAGGCCGACGCCGGCAAGGCAGCCGCTGCGGCAGATGTTCGGCTCGCCGGTTCCGGCATAGATCGTGTCGCTCGAGGGATCGTTCGGATCCAGCTCGAGCGCGGCAGTATTGTTGAACTGGAAACCGGACGATAGGTACTCCCACTTCGGCTGTGCGGCGAACGCGTTGTCCGTCCGCCAGATCCCGCCGCCGGCATTCGCGATCCAGTAGCGGCAGCTCGACGGGCCGCACTTCGGATCGATGACGCTGTGCGCGGTTCGCCCGGCGGCGACGTACTCGTTCGGCACGTAGACGTACCGGTTCCGGAACGGATTCAGCGGGTACACCGCGTTGTCCGGACCGAGATTCGTCCATTGCCCGTGGTCGCCGAGCCTCCCGGCCGACTTACCGCGGGACTTGAGGGTCTTCCAGTCCGAGCGGCTTTCGGCGATGGCGGCCAGCGGGATGTCGGTCCCTGGTGACGCGTGCATGTACCAGTCCAGCGCGCCGTCCCCAGTCCCCTCGGCCGCCTCACCCTGCTCGTACTGTGGCTCACCCGGCGCGAACCTCGTCGAGGATGCAAGCTTTTGTTTCAGCGCCGGCGACATCGCGCCACTCTCGGCGTCTTGTGCCAGCTGCACCGTCGGCGCCGACTGCGTGGACGAGCCGCTCATGAGCATCGCTGCAACGAGTGTCACTGCGATGAGCCCGGCTGCAGCGCCGAGCCGTAGAGCGAGCCCACGCGTGCGACGCTGATGGATCGCGTCCCTCAATGACATGCGCGTCCTCCTCGGATTCATCAATCGCAATCGCAGGCGTTCCAGCACGCCTGCGTCTTGAGAGAGGCTTCGCTCCAGCCGGTGCACGACCTCGGCGTTCAGACTTCGCCCCGACCGGTCAGTCGCGGCTTTCAGCTGCTCTCGGAGGCGCTGGGGCATCCGGAGCAGGAAGCGATATCTCTCCTCTCCCACGGAAGCGCGGGGATATTGCACGATCTAGGGCCAAATATCAAGTCGGGGGGCCCTTTCCATGACGGCTGATATCACGAACAAGCTGGAAGCTGAACGTGAGCCGCGAGCAGTTTCCCAGCGGTTTTGAGTCGCATGGAAGGGCCGCCTCAGGGCGGGTTTCCGTTTTGTGACGCGAGACTGCATCGGCCCGCCATCACGTACGCGTTGAAGTGGAAGCTGATCTCCGTGCCGGTCGTCCGTATGAAGCCGTTGAACGTCCAGCCTTCGTCAGCTTCGGCAGTGCCCACAGGCGTTCCGTTGATCGCGATGTTGTCGATCCGGAAGCCCGGTAGAGCGACTCCGCCGTCCGTCGTGTAACGGACACGGATGGCGTTCGTGCCGGCCGGCAGCGTCGCCGTGAGCGGCACGTATGCACCATCGGTGGTTCCGTCGATTCCGGCACCGCTCGCGTTGATACCGCTCTGATCGTCGGCCGCGGGCGTCGACCGGTTGGTCACGACCGGCGTGTACGTCGTACCACCGTTGGTCGAAGCCTCGATGAACGCGTAGTCGAAGTGCTGCTGGGTGTCGTAGGAGACATCGGCCGTGAGGCGGCCCCCGCCGGAGACCGGCTTCGACATCGTCGT